>CP166298.1:0-530000 GCA_041281825.1 Paenibacillus tarimensis
TCACGTATGATTTTTGACCTTTTCCGTTATATTTTGAATGACTTTGTATAAATCCTGATCCTGCTGCATTTCTTTAGAGATTTTTTCGTGCGCATGAATAACGGTTGTATGGTCCCGACCGCCGAACGCTTCTCCAATCTTGGGAAGCGAATAATCCGTCAGCTCGCGTGCGAGGTACATTGCAATTTGTCTTGGAAAAGCTACCGCCTTTGTCCGCTTACGCGCCTTAAACTCCTCGAGCTTCAGTCCGTAAAATTCGCCGACTTTCTGTTGAATATCCTGAATCGTTATCATTCTCGGCCTGCTGGACGGGATGATATCTTTCAACGCTTCCGCCGCGAGGTGGGACGAGATGTCTTCGTTGATGAGTGATGAATAGGCAACGACCCGGATGAGAGCGCCTTCCAACTCGCGGATATTTGTATCAATTTGGTTGGCGATATAAATCATGGCCTCGTTCGGGATATCGAGATTTTCCGCCTTTGCTTTTTTCCGCAATATGGCAATTCTTGTTTCGAGATCCGGCGGCTGGATATCGGTAATAAGTCCCCACTCAAAGCGCGACCGGAGTCGTTCCTCAAGGGTCGGAATTTCTTTGGGCGGCCGGTCGCTTGATATAACGATTTGTTTACGCTCTTCATGAAGCGCATTAAAGGTGTGGAAAAACTCTTCCTGGGTTTGTTCTTTGCCGGCGAGGAATTGAATATCATCAATTAATAACACGTCGATATTCCGGTATTTGGTTCTAAAGCTTTCTCCCCGGTTGTCGCGGATTGCATTTATGAACTCGTTCGTAAATTTTTCCGAAGATATGTACAGCACGCGGGTGTTCGGGTTGTGCTCCAGTATATAATGTCCGATCGCATGCATTAAATGCGTTTTCCCTAATCCGACACCACCGTACATAAACAAGGGGTTATACGATTTGGCCGGAGCTTCCGCTACGGCTAACGAAGCGGCATGCGCAAATCGGTTGTTGACCCCGATCACGAATGTGTCGAAAGTATATTTCGGATTGAGCATATGAGAGAATGTTTCTTCCGATACAGCCGGAGCAGGGGGAATGACCGGCGGATTCGGCAGTGCTGGTTCCGCAGGTTTGTTTTCTTCTATCGCAAATTTGATGTCGATTTGTCGTCCCAAATATTCGAAGAGCGTGGATCGTACAAGCTTGGTATACCTGCTTTCCAGCCATTCGGCCGCAAATGTTGTCGGCGCCGTAATGACAATCAATTCCTCATTTTTAAATGAAGCTTTTGTTGCTTTAAACCAGGTATCAAAGCTCGGCTTGCTGAGCTTTGTTTGGATAATCGACAACACTTGTTGCCATATTTCGTGGGTATGGCTATCCACAGAGTGTCACTCCTTACTCCAATGTTCACATCGGCAGGTTGGTCGGCAGCCAGGGTGAGAAAAAGGTCGAAAAAACAAATAAAACGCAGAATCTATCCACATTATCAAGAATGTTGACGAGAAGATATCAAAAGGGGTTTTTACTTGTTCACAAAGTTATCCACAGGCTGTTAATAAGTAGAGAAGACTTTCACAGTCGTCCACAACGAAAACAAATATATCATAGCAAAATAACCCCTTGATTTCAATGGATTGAGCGAATTTATCCACAATTACAACAGGTTGTGTATAATTCTTATGAACAACACAAGATATTGTTTATATCCTGTTAAAATTCGACACGGTTTTGGTTTTCTCAGAAAAATATATTCACATGTTATTAATTTTTACTCTGAAAGAGACCTTTGTGGATAAAAATCCGGCCGTAACGGTTTTCTCCTATGAAATTGCCACAATCCGGTTGACTTTTAGACGGCTGCGTGTTTTAATTGAAAAAGGCGTTTTTTCTGAATGTCGAACCTAACAAGCAGAAACGGCTGGCGCCGTCCTTGGCGGAACAGCAACGTTTTGCGATGAATGATAAGCCTGTATAAGGGTGAACTTATACATTCTTATCTTTTGGAACAATGGATAACAGTGAAGAACGAACCCTTCAAGGAGGTGCGAATAGATGAGACCGACGTTTAAACCGAATGTGAGCAAACGTAAGAAAGTGCATGGCTTCCGTAAGCGGATGAGCACGAAGAACGGACGCAAGGTATTGAGCGCCCGCCGCCAAAAGGGCAGAAAAGTACTTTCCGCCTAGGCTTTTATTACAGCTTTCATGAAGACCACATCTGGTGGTCTTTTTTTCTGCCTGCATGGCTTTGGGGTTTGCTTGGAACGTATTTGGGGATACTATACAGATGCGCTCCTACTAAAAATTAGTGAAGAGTTCGGTGGTGTGTGTGCAAAGAAAGCTGCGTTTACGGAACAGGCAGGATTTCAACCGGATCTATCGGGGAGGCCGTTCGTTCGCAAACAGTCAATTTGTTGTCTACTGGTCGCGCAAACCGGAAGTGGAGCAGTTCCGGCTTGGCGTTTCTGTGAGTAAAAAGCTTGGTAATGCGGTTGTGCGGAACCGGATGAGACGGGTGATGAAGGAAATTGTCCGTTTAAATGCGGAGAAGATCGCACCTCATACCGATATGATCCTGATTGCACGCAAACCGTCGGTTACAATGTCAACGAAAGAGCTTGAACGGAGTATGCTTCATGTGCTGCGCAAAGCAAACCTGCTAAAGCCCTACCCGAATCGGGAAACCTGACCGGTTGGCGGCTTGGACGGGTTGTTTATTTGTTCCAATAAATATGTTATAGTTACTTTGATATGCGTTGCTCTTTAGAGAGGAGTTTTGATGTTGTTCCGGATGTCCAATCGAAAATGGTTAATAGTCACAATGATTTCACTTGTCGTCCTGCTGACCGGTTGTGTGCCGATGGATCACACGATGGAAACGGATGATCTTCTGGGGGGCAATTTTTGGGAGCGTAATGTCGTATACTACTTTGCGACTACGCTTGATAAGTTTGCCGAATGGTTTAACGGCTCGTACGGCTTGTCCATTCTGTTGTTAACGATTATTGTCCGAACGGCGATATTGCCGCTCACGCTGAAGCAGTATCGGAGCTCGAAGGCTATGCAGGCTCTTCAGCCGGAAATGAAGAAGATCAGAGAGAAGCATAAGGATAATCCGCAGAAGCAGCAGGAAGAAACGATGAAGCTATTCCAGCAGCATGGGGTCAATCCGCTTGCGGGATGTCTGCCGCTGCTTGTTCAAATGCCGATTTTCATTGCGCTTTATAATGCGATTTATTGGAACCCGGATATTCGTGAGCATACGTTCCTCTGGCTGCAGCTTGGACAGAAGGATCCGTACTACATTTTGGCAATTCTTGCTGCAATTACAACGTACATTCAATCGAAAATGATGCCGCAGCAGCCAAACAATCCGATGCAGTCGATTATGCTGATTTTCCCGGTACTCATTTTCGTCATGGCGATATCGTTCCCGGCGGCGCTGCCGCTGTACTGGATTTACAGCAACATCTATACGATTATTCAAAACTACTTCCTGTACGTACGTTCCTCTGAAAAAGGTAAGGGTAAGGAGGTCCCTGCGAAATGAAGAAAATCGTTGCTTCGGGAAAAACGATTGAAGATGCTGTGAGAAAAGGTTTAACTGAACTGCAAGTGACTGAGGACCGTGTTCATATAACCGTTCTTGAACAACCTTCCAAAGGCTTGTTCGGACTTATTGGCACCAAGGAAGCGAAAGTGGAATTGGAGGTCAAAGCCGATCCGGCTGGGGAAGCGGAGCATTTTATCCGTGAGGTGGCAAGGACGATGGGATTATCGGTAATGATCGAACGTCAAGATACGAAGGATGGCCTTCTGTTTGCCGTAACCGGCGGTGATGATCTTGGTATGTTGATCGGACGCCGCGGACAAACGCTCGATGCCTTGCAATATTTGACCAATATTGTGGTCAATCGTTATTCTGACAGTCATCTTCGGATCGTGCTCGATGCAGAGAATTTTCGTGAGCGCAGGCGCAAAACATTGGAGGAATTATCCGACCGTCTGGCCAATCGTGTGATTCGAACTCGTAAAGAGGTCGTACTTGAACCGATGTCGCCGCATGAGCGGAAGGTAATTCACTCCCAATTGCAGAATCATCCGAAAGTGAAGACGTTCAGCAAAGGCGACGAACCGAATCGGAGAGTCGTCATTACAATGAAGTTGTAATCGAAGGAGAAACATTTGAATCATAAACACAGCAATGGCTCTAGACGAGGCATTGCTCTTTTTTTAAAAAGATGAAGAAAGTTCAGGTGTAAGCTTATGATTAACGACACCATTGCTGCAATCTCTACCGCAGTAGGGGAGGGCGGTATTGCCGTCATCCGGGTAAGCGGACCGGATGCCGTATCAGCTTGCTCACGGCTGTTTCGTTCGAGGCGGAAGCTGACTGATGTTCCCACGCATACGGTGCATTACGGTCATATTTATGATCCGTCTGCAGGAGAAGTGATTGAGGAAGCGCTTGTAACGGTGATGAGAGGTCCCAGATCGTTTACTGCAGAGGATGTCGTTGAGATCAGTACGCATGGCGGGTTTCTTTCCGTCAAGAAAGTACTGGATTTAGTGCTGCGCCAGGAAGGTGTTCGCGCTGCGGAGCCGGGTGAATTTACGAAGCGCGCATTCATTAACGGACGCATTGACCTAACTCAGGCTGAAGCGGTAATGGATCTGATCCGGTCTAAGTCGGATAGGGCGTTCTCAATCGCACTCAAACAGGTCGACGGCAGGCTTTCCCGGTTAATTCAAACGCTTCGCGCTCGTGTGATCGAGCTTCTGGCTCATATTGAAGTCAATATTGACTATCCTGAACATGATGTAGAGGAAATGACAGGAAAGTATATCCGGGAGCAGTGCGGCGAGGTCATTGAACAGATTGACGGATTGCTAAAAACGGCAAACGAAGGCAAAATATTAAGGGAAGGCATTACAACCGCGATCGTCGGTCGTCCGAATGTCGGCAAATCGTCGCTGCTCAACGCTTTAGCTCAAGATAATAGAGCGATTGTTACCGATATACCGGGTACGACCCGAGATGTCATTGAAGAGTATGTAACGGTAGGCGGCATTCCGCTTAAACTGTTGGATACGGCCGGCATCCGGGAGACGGCTGACGTTGTTGAACGAATTGGTGTTGAACGATCCAGGCATGCGCTTCATGATGCGGATCTGATTCTGCTTGTTCTCAATTACCATGAAACGCTGCATGAAGATGAATTGAAGCTGATGGATGAATTGTCGGACCGGCAAGTGATCGTCATCGTAAACAAAACCGATCTCCCTGGCAAGCTTGAAATGGATCAATTACATCTCAGATATAATGAGGAAGCGATCGTCAGGATGTCTGTTTTGGAAGAGGAGGGGCTCGAACGCCTTGAATCGGCAATCTCATCTTTGTTCTTCAGCGGCAAGCTTGAATCTGCGGATCTAACCTATGTCAGCAATGCAAGACATATCGCTTTGCTGAAGCAAGCGAAACAATCGATGATGGATGCGATTGATGCAACGAATGCAGGTGTTCCGATTGATATTATACAAATTGACGTACGAACGGCATGGGAACAGCTAGGTGAAATTATCGGCGATACGGCGGGAGATTCCCTAATCGATCAGATATTCTCGCAGTTCTGTCTTGGAAAGTGAACTCGTTCAGATTGTCACTGAACATCGGGGAATCAAATGGAGACTCTACTCCACCTGATTCAAATCCCACCTCGAGAGGTGGGGCTAAATCCGTTAAATGATTCATCAGGGGATTGGAGCAAGGGAGGTTATAAGAATGAAATACGAAGCTGGACAATTTGACACGATCGTAATTGGCGCCGGGCATGCGGGTTGTGAAGCTGCATTGGCATCTGCACGCATGGGCTGTCAAACACTGCTCCTTACGATTAATTTGGATATGGTGGCTTTTATGCCATGCAATCCTTCGATTGGAGGCCCGGCTAAAGGGCATGTCGTAAGGGAAATTGATGCTTTAGGCGGAGAAATGGGACGGAATATCGACAAAACCTTCATCCAATTGCGGTTGCTGAATACCGGTAAAGGTCCTGCCGTCCATGCGCTGCGTGCGCAAGCGGATAAGTATATGTATCAACATATGATGAAGAAGACGATTGAGGAAACCGACCGATTAACGATGCAGCAAGGGATGGTTGAGGAACTGCTTGTCGAAGACGGAGCTTGTGTGGGGGTTGTTACTAAAACAGGTGCGACCTATCGGGCGAAAGCAGTCGTTCTTACTACCGGAACCTATTTGCGCGGTAAAGTCATTATGGGCGAGCTGATCTACGAAAGCGGACCGAATAATCAACAGCCTTCTGTAAAGCTGTCGGAGAGCTTACGAAATTTAGGTTTTCAGCTTGTTCGTTTTAAGACCGGCACTCCGCCCCGCGTCCACAAAGATACGATCGATTTCGACAAGACCGAAATTCAGCCTGGGGATGAGAATCCGAAGTTTTTCTCTTATGAGACAGAGTATTCGAATAACGAACAGCTCCCATGCTGGTTGACCTATACTTCGGAAGAGACCCACCGGATTATTAATGATAATCTGCATAGGGCTCCGATGTTCTCAGGTGCGATTGAAGGTACCGGGCCGCGCTATTGTCCATCGATTGAGGATAAGATCGTCCGATTTGCGGATAAGCCGAAGCATCAGATATTCCTTGAGCCGGAAGGCAAATATACGTCTGAATATTATGTACAGGGTTTGTCGACGAGTATGCCGGAGGATGTTCAATTGTCGATTTTACGTTCTATCCCTGGGTTGGAAAAGGTCAAAATGATGCGAACGGGCTACGCCATTGAATATGATGCGGTCGTACCGACCCAACTATGGCCGACCCTTGAAACGAAGAGGGTGCCGGGCTTGTTTACAGCGGGACAGATTAATGGGACCTCCGGCTATGAGGAAGCAGCGGGACAAGGGATTATGGCCGGAATAAATGCCGCATGTAAAGTACTTGGCAAAGAACCGGTTGTCATTGCAAGATCTCAAGGCTACATCGGGGTTATGATTGATGATCTTGTTACAAAAGGAACAAACGATCCATACCGCTTGTTAACCTCCCGGGCTGAGTATAGATTATTGCTGCGTCATGACAACGCCGATTTGAGACTCACACCAATCGGATACGAGCTTGGATTAATTTCGGAGCAGCGTTACAGTCGTTTCCTTGAGAAAAAACGCCGTGTTGAGGAAGAAATTGAACGGTTAAAAGTGACGAAGGTGAAGCCGGATGAACAGGTCCAATCACTTCTTGCCGAGGTTGGTTCCGCTGCGATCCAGAATACGGTGGATGCCTTATCATTATTGCGCAGACCGGAGTTCAGCTATTCGCATCTTGAACGAATCGTGCCATCTTCTGTCGAACTGACGGATGAAATGAAAGAACAGGTCGAAATTCAGGTGAAATATGCTGGTTATATTGAGAAACAGCTGCTTCAGGTTGAACGGTTGAATAAGATGGAAAAGAAGCGGATTCCAGATGATATTGACTATACGGATGTCCGCGGGCTGGCATCGGAAGCGAAACAAAAGCTTTCTGATATTCGTCCGATCTCGATTGGTCAAGCTTCACGAATCGCCGGGGTAACACCTGCCGATATTTCAATTCTGCTTGTTTACCTGGAGCATTATAACCGTGTTGTTGCGGCGCGGGGGTAAAGAGGATGGAAGCGGCAAAAAATTGGTTTGAGCAGCAGCTTAGCGAGCACGGGATCTCGTTGACCGAACAGCAACTACGGCAGTTTGAGCGATATTATGAATTGCTTGTGGAATGGAACGAGAAAATGAATTTAACCGGAATAACGGAGAGGGAATCGGTTTACGAAAAACATTTCTTTGATTCGGTCTCTATTGCTTTTTATACAGACATGAAACAGGTCATATCTCTTGCTGACATCGGCTCCGGGGCCGGCTTCCCCAGCATTCCGCTAAAAATTTGTTTTCCGCATTTAAAAGTGACAATTGTGGATTCATTAAATAAACGGATTCAATTTTTGAACCATCTATGTGATGAATTAAAACTGCAATCCGTTCTGTGTTTGCATGGACGGGCAGAAGATGTCGCCCGAATGAAGGAGCATCGGGACGGTTACGACATCGTTACCGCGAGGGCAGTTGCCAAATTGGCAGTTCTAAATGAATTTTGTTTACCTTTCGTGCGAAGAGGAGGATATTTCGTCGCAATGAAAGGAACGAATCCACAGGATGAAGTGAATGATGCTGCACGGAGCTTGAAGGAGTTAAAGGGTCATATTGTAAAAGTAAACCAGATGAGCCTGCCATTTGAACAATCGGAAAGACATATGATTTGGGTTGAAAAGCTGGGTGCGACTCCTCGTATTTATCCTAGAAAAGCGGGAGTTCCATTGAAACAACCCTTGTTGTAAAGCCGTTTTCAGGGACGATTCTATTTGACGGAGTGAAAAGCTAATGTTTCACGTGAAACATTAGCTTATTTCTTCTCCAAATACTGTTGTCAAGCAGGAAAAACGATTCGGAGCGCCGAAATTATATATAGTTTATCAAGTTGACTAGAATTTTGTATGCATTCGCATATGTGTTTATCATGACTATTGTTACATGCCGAATCTTTGATATCTTTTTCCGTTTGTATGGCGATTTCGGTTCTTTGCTCCCTGTTTGCTGGTTTGCTTATAGAACAATTCATGGTAAAATGAGTAGCATTGGCATATTGATAATCGGGTGGTATTGACAGTGAAAGAACAATTTACACGTTTATTCGGACTTGGAGATAAGGTTGTTCAAGATGAAGTGAAACAACTGCCGGTTAACGAGATTGACCCTAGTCCATATCAGCCAAGAACAATATTTGATGATGACCGGATTGATGAACTATGTCAAACCATCAAAACACATGGCATTATTCAACCTATCGTAGTTCGGATTCGTAATGATCGATATGAAATCATTGCAGGCGAACGGCGGTATCGTGCCGTCAAAAAACTCGGACTAGAAACAATTCCTGGAATCATTCGCGATTTCAATGATTCACAAGCGGCCTCAATTGCATTAATCGAAAATTTGCAACGTGAGGGGCTTACGGCAATTGAAGAAGCAGTTGCTTATCAAAAGCTGATCGATCTTCATAATCTGACCCAGGAAAGCTTGGCGCAACGATTAGGGAAAAGCCAATCTACTATAGCGAATAAGATCAGATTATTGAATCTTGGTGAATCAGTTAAAGAAGCGTTGATAGAGCGTAAAATCACTGAAAGGCACGCTAGAGCGTTATTGGCCTTGGACAGTGATGAGCTTCAACAGAAGGTATTAGAAGACGTTATCTCCAAAGAGTTAAATGTAAAACAAACGGAAGCGCGTGTGGCATTTTACAAAGAAGCTACCAAATTGAAAAAAGCGAAGAGGACTTCTTTTACTAAAGATGTCCGTTTGGCCCTAAATACAATTAGGCAATCGATTGAAATGGTCTCCGGATCCGGATTGAAAATAAAAACGGATGAAAAAGACAACGAAGATCATTACGAAATCGTTATTCGAATCCCAAAACGTTAAATCAAAACATGGGAATAAGCGGGCATATCACGCCGTCCTTGTCAGGGCGGCTAATCTCTTTTAACACACATGCCATGACTTTCATAGTTTTCAATAATATTGAGGTGAACCGGGTTGTCCAAGATTATTGCAATAACAAACCAAAAGGGCGGAGTAGGCAAGACGACTACATCCGTTAATTTAGGTGCCTCTCTGGCTTCGTTGGGGAGAAAGGTGCTGCTTGTTGATATCGATCCACAAGGAAATACAACAAGCGGGATAGGCATAAATAAGGCGGATGTTGCGAACTGTATATATGATGTGCTAATTAATGATGTACATCCTAAAGAAGCGATGGTAGAAACGAATATTCCGGGATTAACGCTAATCCCGGCAACGATCCAGCTTGCCGGCGCCGAAATCGAGCTTGTTCCTACCATATCGAGAGAAGTTCGTTTAAAAAAATCACTACATCAAGTTAGACATATGTTTGACTATATTCTTATTGATTGTCCGCCGTCGTTAGGGATATTGACGATCAATTCATTAACGGCTTCTGATTCGGTCATCATTCCGATTCAATGTGAGTTTTACGCGCTGGAAGGGTTAAGTCAATTGTTGAATACGGTCCGGCTTGTACAGAAACATTTAAACACCTCGCTGCAAATTGAAGGGGTGTTATTAACAATGTTTGACGCACGTACTAACCTTGGAATTCAGGTCATTGAAGAGGTGAAAAAGTATTTTCAACAGAAAGTGTACCAAACCATTATCCCAAGAAATGTGCGTTTAAGCGAGGCTCCTTCTCATGGTCAATCGATCATCACGTATGATCCAAGATCCAAGGGGGCCGAGGTTTATCTCGAACTTGCAAAGGAAGTGATAACGTATGAGCAAGCGGCTAGGTAGAGGTCTGGATGCACTCATTCCATCGTTATCTGTCAATGACGATGATAAAGTTATTGAAATCTCATTGTCGCAATTAAGGCCGAATCCGTATCAACCACGCAAAAATTTCGATGATGATTCCATTAAAGAACTGGCCGAATCGATTAAACAGCATGGCGTAATCCAACCGATCATCGTTAGAAGCGTACTAAAGGGTTATGAGATTATTGCAGGCGAAAGACGCTTTCGTGCGTCGGGTTTAATTGGAGCAGCAACGATTCCGGCTGTCGTTCGTTCGTTTTCGGATCAACAGGTAATGGAAATCGCGCTGATCGAAAATTTACAACGCGAGGATCTTAATGCGATAGAAATCGCGGTTGCTTATCAAGCAATTATGGATAAATTTAATTTAACACAAGAAGAACTTTCCTTAAAAGTAGGGAAGTCCCGTTCACATATAGCTAATTTCCTTCGATTGTTAACGCTGCCGTCGGAAATTAAGGAAAATGTTTCACGTGGAACATTATCTATGGGTCATGCAAGAGCCTTAGTAGGAGTAAAAGAAGAATCGGTACGGAATGAGTTAGCCCGATTGAGTATAGAACAGGAGTGGAGCGTCAGGGAACTCGAGGAAGCGATTCAGAAGCTGGATCAGAAAGGCAAGGAAACGCAAAAGTCGAAAGCAAAGAAAAAAGACCCTTATATCGAGCATATCGAAGAAACATTGCGGGAACGATTTAAAACCACGGTAAAGGTGAAACAGCAGAAAGATAAAGGCCGAATTGAGCTAATGTATTATAACAAACAGGACCTGGAGAGGCTGTTGGAACTACTGGAGCAATTGGCATAAAGTGGCTGTACAACGATAGCATACCGAGTGTTTTCTTTCCCGAGGAAAGACTAAACTAAGGTATGCTATTATTGTGCTTTACAGATGTAAAAATATCGAGGGTTGTAACGGAGAGTGATTGATATGCTGGAAAAACCGGTTATCTATTTAGATCATGCTGCAACGTCATGGCCCAAACCTCAGCAAGTGCTGGATGCGGTGGTTGATGCAATGAAGCATGCAGCAGCAAATCCGGGCCGAGGAAGTCACCAAATGGCAGTAAAAGCAAGCAGGGTGCTGTTTGATACACGGAAGAGGCTGGCAAAGCTTTTTGGCGTAAAAAATCCAAACGATATTTCATTTGCTCTTAATACGACAGCTGCGTTAAATCTCGCCATTAAAGGTTATGTTAAACCTGGAGATCATGTCATCGCAACATCTGTAGAGCATAATTCAGTGCGAAGACCGCTCGAATATTTGAAAAATAAAATTGGTATTCAAGTAACGTATGTGGAGACCGATCGAAAGGGCGATCTTAATCCAAAGGATGTTGAGTATGCTTGCCAATCCAATACTTCCCTGGTCATCGTTAATCAAAGCTCCAACTTACTCGGTAGTATTGTAGCTGTTGATCAAGTAAGTGAAGTGACAAGAAAAAAAGGGATAAAACTGCTTGTAGATGCGGCTCAGAGTGCAGGAGTGATCGACATCGATGTGGAACGGATGGGGATCGATATGCTGGCGTTTCCCGGGCACAAAGGATTGCTGGGTCCCCAGGGGACCGGAGGGTTATATGTTCATCCGGATATCGACCTGGAACCTCATCAGCATGGAGGCACAGGGAGTCAATCTGAGGCAGCGGACCAACCGAGTATACGACCGGACCGCTACGAAGCCGGAACGCCAAATACGCCCGGTCTGGCTGGTCTGAAAGCGGGGGTGGAATATATACTGAATGAGTCGGTTGAAAAAATCCATACTAAAGAATGGACTTTAACGCAGCGGATGATGGACGGGTTGTTGGCCATTGACGGAATATCGATACTGGGTCCGGATATAGGGCAACAGCGCACGGGCATCGTCACATTCGTAACAGAACATGTGGATCCTTCAGAATTGGCATTCATATTAGATCAGCATTATGGAATTGCCGTGCGAAGCGGATTTCATTGTACCCCGCTGGCGCATCATGCTGCCGGAACGGTTAAGACCGGTGCTGTGCGTGCAAGTGTGGGCTGCTTTACAACGGAGGAGGAAGCGGACTCGCTGGTTCATGCGGTTAAGGAAATCATGGGGCATTACACGTAATAAATGATCGTGTGTCTTGGGGGAGAAGAGAGAAAATGAATGAAGTCGTGTTTGGTCCGATGGAGCTGGCTTTAACCGGTGTTGGATTGATGACAGTAATCTTATTTATATGGCTTATCGCTCTTACCCGGAAGCTGGGCCGGATTCGAAAAGCTTATCATGAAATGATGGGTGAAACCGGAATATCCGGTTTGGAACAAATCATTGTTGAGTTGCAGGAAGCAAAGGAAAACAACCGGAAACAGCTGGAACTGCATAGCCGCCAATTGGCTCAGTTGTTCGAAGGGCAGAAGGTGACGAACAGCCGGGTCGGTATCCATCGGTATAATGCTTTTGCGGAGCAGGGCAGCGATATGAGCTTTTCTCTTGCAATTGTTAATGAATTAAAGGATGGGGTTGTCATTACCGGGCTCCACAGCAGATCTGAAACGTATGTGTATGCGAAGCCGTTAAAGGAAGGCGAGTCCAGCTACGCTCTCTCACCGGAAGAACGTAAAGCGATCAATCTTGCGTCACAGCAGGTCTAACAGGCTGTTGAACAGCCAATATAGCGTGAAAAAGACTGAAAGCAATAATATCCGACATTTGCATAACAAGATGCAGCCTCGTATTCTGGAGAACAAAATATTCCATAAATCCGCCGACGTTGACAATGCCCGTAATATGAATATCGCCGACAGGCGGGAGCTCTTTATTAACGCCGGCGCCCGGACGAACAGGCCCGTCACCGAGCTGAATACAGCCGACGCTGGCAACTTGTCCAAGACAGGCGTCAATGCCGACGATAAAAGGGTTTACGAGCTCGCGATGGATTTGTTCCATTGTTTCTTCCAGATTCATTGCATGTACTGGATATTCCAAAGTTCCGTATAGGTTGAAAGCATTGCTGCGGTGTTTGCTGAGCGACGTGCCGACGAGGGGACCGAGGGAATCACCGGTTGAACGATCGGTACCGATACAGACGATGGCAATGCGCCGCTCGGAAGGGATGTCACGTAGAAAGTTTATTAATTCATGGATAAGAACACCGTTTACGTTCGGTTCGGTGCAGGAAATTTTTAAAGGTTTATCTTTGAATGATAAAAGTTTCATAGAATCCCCTCCGGCGGAAAATGTAATACTAGTATATGGACATCACGGCCATTTTATACTTTGACTGGCATATTAATTATGATTAGTGGAGGATATGAAATGCTTATTGCATTTGATTCGACGCAGCAGGCTCTGCGCGCTGAAATGCTGCTGGAGTATGCGGAAATCGAGATCGATATTTGTCCGACACCGAAGGAAATCACGGCGGGTTGTGCATTGTCTATTGAGTTTCCCGATGGCGACAAAGAAACGGTTAAGGAAGTCATACATTCGGAAAAGGTAGAGATTCGGGGGATCTTTAAAAAAATAGCAGATGGTTATGAAATGATAGAATTATAGGAATAATAGAAATAGGAAAGGGAAGAGTAGAGGAGGGGTTTGAATTGGAGACTATGAAGGAACAATTTATGGATTGGATAACCGATGGTCAGATGTGGATCAATGTCGGGATCTCGGCCGTTCGAATCATCGCGATTCTGATTGCAGCCAGAGTGACAATATTGATTTTACATAAGATGATTGACCATACGGTTACCGAAAGGGAGTCAAACCGGTTATCCATACAAACCAGAAGGATGCGAACGGTCGGTAAGCTGCTGAAAAATATTGCTTCTTACGTCATTTATTTTGTCGGCCTGATGCTCATTTTATCCGAGTTCCATATTTCATTGGGACCATTGCTTGCAGGTGCCGGAGTCATCGGATTGGCGATCGGTTTTGGAGCGCAAAGTCTCGTGAAGGATGTCATTACCGGATTCTTTATTGTTATTGAAGATCAATTTGCGGTTGGAGATGTTATCCAGAGCGGCAATTTTAAAGGAACGGTAGAAATCATCGGGCTTCGCTCGACCCGCCTTAAGAGCTGGACCGGGGAAGTGCATATTATTCCGAATGGGATGATTAATGAAGTAACCAATTTCTCGATCAACAATTCATTGGCCGTCGTAGATATATCAATCGCTTATGAAGAAGACATTCAGAAGGCGGAAGAAGTCATTCAGGGAGCGGTCATGAAAATAGAAGACGAACAATTGATACAAGTGCCGGAAGTGTTAGGCGTACAGATGTTGGGCGCTTCCGAAGTCGTCATTCGAATTGTTGCGGAATGCCGGCCGAATACGCATATGGCGGTAGCCAGAAAGCTGAATGCCGAATTGAAAAACGCGCTCGATAAGAATGGGATCGAAATCCCGTATCCGAAGCTGGTTACGTATTACCGGAATGAGCAAGGGGGAATGAAAAGTGGAGCGTAAACATTTCGAGCTGGGTGATATCGTCATGATGAAGAAGCCTCATCCCTGCGGTACGAATGAAATGGAAATTATCCGGATGGGGATGGATATTCGAATTAAATGCGTCGGATGTAAGCACAGTATACTGATTCCGAGGGCAAAATTTGAGAAAAGCATGAAGAAGGTTTTGCGTTCCGCAGAAGCTTCAACTATGCAAAACGATACGCGATTAAACGAATGAAAATTCTGACAATAAGCGATAAAAATTCAGCTTGCAACGAAGGAATCCATGTGATAAAATGATCTTCGTTGCGGAAATGGAAAGGTACCCAAGTGGTCCAAGGGGGCTGACTCGAAATCAGCTAGGCGTCATCAGGCGTGCGTGGGTTCGAATCCCACCCTTTCCGCCATACATACAAAGACAAATGCGGCTCTGGAGAAGAGCGGCATTTTTTTATGTTCGAAAAAGCGTACCATACCACAAAAAGCGTTGAAGAATGAAAATCACTTTGATCGATTATAATATGTGTGAAATAAATATCATAAATTGCAAGACATAAAATGAGCAGGGGATGTTTTTTTTGAAAGCGATAAAAATCATACTATTTCTGATAGGTTCATTTATTGCTGTAGTTCTATTAACAATAGTCATTGCATTGGTAATCGGCATGATTCAAGAAAAGGTATTCGTGCCTCAAGATTATCTCATGTGGATTTTTAAATATCCATTTTCCAGGTTCGTATTCGTTTATGAACTTTATTTTGCAATAGCGGTTTTCTATACTTACTCTAAGTATTTTAGTGAAAAGGGTTCATCTTACAATTGGACGAATAGCTCTAAAATCAAAAGATATAAAAAATTAATAATCACAACTTTTGTAACGTTGAATTTAGTCTTGTTTTACATGATCATTACTGCCGTTACCGTAATAACAAGCAATAAGATTATCGATCACTCGTTTCTTTCCCCTCAGGGCAGAGAATACAGTTACACCGATGTAGTAAAGATCAATTCAGGAGTGCACGGTAAGAATAGGTGGTGGATGAATTCATCTTTTACGCACGCTAAGGGCGATTTCTTTTACCTGATCGAACTAAACGACGGAACAAGAATCGATCTGGCTGAAAGCGGCGGGACAAAACAGGATGACCCCCGATTTATCCTTGAAGAACTTGATAAAACATTGGTAAACATGGGCATTCCAAAACAATCGAGTATGGAAAATTTTCAATATATAAATTTAGGGGAAATTTATAAGGAAAAAATACGGAACATCTTGGAGAATGTAAATTAAATCATTGGCCCTCATCAATGAATAAAAAGGACTCTCGCGAGTCCTTTTCGACGGTGGTTAGTTTGGAACGAGTCGTCATATCGCACTACAAGCAACTTAGAAACATGAGTCCATCGCAGTTATACGATGAGCATGTGTTGCAGACAAAGTGTCTTTGGCACATCCCTCCGCTTCTATGCTGAGTGGAAATCTTCCTCTTGCGGTTGTTGCTCCACACGGTTCAACGGAACCACACCTCTCTTTACACCGTCGATGTTATGATGCCCCGGAACATGCCGCATTATTCACGGGATTGAATTACTTCATTCGTTTCCATTTCCGGTTATGATTCGAGGTTTCGGGAAACCTTTCTCCTTTGCGGAGCGACACTTTCTTAGGTTTCTCAATACCCATATGGAAAGCACGTTCTCCGATTTCAATATAAACGCCGTCGTTAGGCGCTTTGTCTCCTTGTTCAAACTCAGACCATTCACCCATCGTATTACCTCCTTACATAGGGATCTTTGAGCGGAGCTCAAAGTCTCTCCGCTTTAAAGGGATCTTTGAGCGGAGCCCAAAGTCTCTCCGCTTTAAAGGGATCTTTGTGCGAGCTCAAAGTGTCTCCGCTTCACCATACGCGGTACATGATGTCTATTGCATGTGTAGTTTGTGCGGATGGATCGGGGAGCATTAGTAACAGATATTGTATGATCTGCTCGGACCTGCTTAAGTTAACACCTGTCAAAAAAGATGAAACACTTGTCAGACAACGGTTGATTTGATATAGTAATTAGGTATGCGAGTTAGCTCTCGCTCCTTGCTCCTTTGCTTTAAAGGGGCCGTTTAGTCCAAGAGGAGGTGAAAAGATATGCGCAAATATGAAGTGATGTACATTATTCGTCCTGAAGCTGAGCAGGAGGCTGTTCAAGCAATCGTCGAAAAATTCGAAGGCATCATCAACAGCGGCGGTGAGGTTACCAAAACCGACCTGATGGGAAAACGTCGTCTTGCGTATGAGATCAACAAACATCGTGACGGGATTTATGTCCTGGTCCATTTCAACGCGACTCCTGAAGTTGTGAATGAACTTGACCGTGTCATTAAGATTTCGGATGATATTATCCGTTACCTGATCGTTAAAGATGTTGCTTAAAGAACGCAAGGATGTAGTTCGATTGGGAGGGGATAAGCGATGTTGAACCGTGTGATTCTGATTGGCAGACTTACGAAAGATCCGGAAATGCGATACACGCCATCCGGTGTTGCGGTAACGCAATTCACGCTTGCATGTGACCGGCCGTTTACAAGCAATCAAGGTGAAAGAGAAGCGGATTTTATCCCTATCGTAACCTGGAGGCAATTAGCGGAAACATGCGCTAATTACTTACGCAAAGGCCGCTTGACGGCAGTCGAAGGACGCATTCAAGTTCGTAATTACGAGAATAACGAAGGGAAACGGGTCTACGTGACGGAAGTCATTGCGGACAACGTCCGGTTCCTGGAGTCTAATCGTGAGGGCGGATCACGCGAAGAAGCAAGCGGAAGCCACAGCTCACCAGGCGGTGGGTATGGCGGCGGAAATTCGTATGGAGCTGCCCGGCCAGGGAATACACCTCGGGGCAACAATAATGATCCGTTCTCGGATGACGGGCGCCCAATCGATATCTCGGAAGATGATTTGCCATTCTAAAGGAAAGGACGATTAAAGGATGAGCTTTAAGCAAAGAGAAGGCGGAGATGAGCGTCCGGAACGTAAATTCAGCCGTAAAGGCGGACGTAACAAGCGCCGTAAAGTGTGTTTCTTTACCGTAAACAAGATCACACACATTGACTATAAAGATATTGATCTGCTCAAAAAGTTTATCAGCGAGCGCGGTAAAATTCTGCCTCGCCGTGTAACCGGAACGAGCGCGAAATATCAGCGTGCACTGACGATTGCGATCAAACGTTCACGCCAAGTTGCATTGCTGCCTTACACGACAGAGTAAATAGTTTTCTAAGCCTGCTGAAGAGATTCAGCAGGCTTTTCCATATCTAAATGAAATAACCAGATCGTGCCGGCCGTCCAGGCGAAAATGAAATTCGATTAGAGGAGACCTTATGGCAACCATACATGACGTGGCCAAAGAAGCGGGAGTATCGGTCACAACGGTATCCCGCGTGCTTAATAATCGCGGATACATCGGTGAAACCACACGCAGAAAAGTATATGAAGCGATGGATAAACTGAATTATCAGCCGAATGAAATCGCCCGTTCTTTGCTGAGAAAACAATCGAACCTGATCGGACTCATTATTCCGAACGTTTCTCATCCGTTTTTCGCTGAACTGGCTGATTATATCGAGTATTATGCTCATTCGAACGGCTTCAAGCTTCTGTTGTGCAATTCACATCTCGACCCGGTGAAGGAAAAGGATTATATCGAGATGCTGAAGAGAAACCGGGTGGACGGGATCATTATGGGCAGTCATACGCTTCAAGTAGAAGAATATAAACAACTGCGTTCACCGATCGTCACGATAGACCGGAAGATCAGTGACGGTATACCGTATATCTCGTCCGATAATTACAATGGGGGAAAATTGGCAGCTGAGACCCTCATAGCCAAAGGGTGCAGGAAGGTGGCGCATATATGCGGAAATCTCGAGCTGCAATTATTGGCCAATGAACGTACCCGTGCTTTTAGGGAAACGGTAAACCAGCATCAAATCGAACATATTATCATCCAGACGGATATGAATGTATTCGATCAGAAGCAATATGAAGGCATTATGCAAGTGCTTCTTCAAGAGCATCCGGATATGGACGGTGTCTTTGCGACAAGTGACATCATCGCGGCATTTGCCGTTAAGGCATGTCTTCAGTCAGGCAGGAAGGTGCCGGAAAATGTAAGAATCATCGGTTATGACGATGTGAACGCCGCAAGCTGGATGGTGCCTGGTCTAACGACGATCCGGCAGCCGATTGAACAGCTTGGACGGTTGGCTGTTGAGTTGATCCAAATGCAAATGCAAGAGCAGCCAATCGAGCGGGAGAATGTGCTCCCGGTAGAGTTGATTGAAAGAGGGACCACTTAGAACTACGAAACTTAAAAGATTTTAATAGAAGGGCGCCGGACTAACGGCGATGCGGCTTTCGCGATTTCCTCCATATTTTGTATCATGAAACGGCGAATTCTCTATGTTAACATGAATTTCGTCGGATCCATGTTATCAAACTACAGGAGGGAATTATTTATGAAGATGCAACCGATTCGAGTTGGTATTGCCGGCGTGCTTGCGGCAGGAATGATCCTGCTCGGCGGAGGAGCTGCCGTTCAAAAAGCGGAAGCGCACTACGTCAGCACAACCACCTTCACCTATAAAGTCGTCTACGGCGATACGATGTACAAAATTGCTAATCGTTACGGCGTAAGTCTGGGCAAGCTGATCGCAGCGAATCCGGGACTGGCCAACCCGAATGTGATTTGGCAAGGAATGTACATTAATGTTCCGGCAGCAGCGGGGCAGCCGTCAACCGGCGGTTCAACAGGCAGCGGCACAATGGACAAGAGCAGCTATGCAGCTCAAGTCGTAGCGCTCGTCAATCAGGAACGGGCAAAAGCGGGCCTTAAAGCACTTCAGTCGGATTCGCTGCTTACGAAAGTGGCGTTGGATAAAGCAAAGGACTTGTATGTAAATAACTACTTCAGCCATCAGTCACCGACATACGGCTCCCCGTTCGATATGATGAGAGCATACGGCGTAAAGTATTCGTATGCGGGGGAGAATATCGCCAAGGGACAACGTACGCCTCAAGAGGTTATGAATGCATGGATGAACAGCTCAGGCCACCGCGCCAATATTTTGAGCGGCAATTTTACTAAAATCGGTGTTGCTTACTACAACGGCGCATGGGTTCAAATGTTTATTTCCTGATTGCTCAAGCTTGCTTGAATGAACGCAACATTTCGGACGTAGAAGATCGTCAATATTATCGCTGCAGGGCGAAATATTGGCGGTCTTTTTATAATTCTAAACGTACTATGTCAACTAGTTTTTTCAGACTTTTGAGTAACCCAAACACACCTAACCCTCGATTTTCCAAAAAAAGTTAGCGACTGACAGAGAAGCGATGCTTGGAACCGGCCTTTCTCGGACTTGAAAGGAAATAGCCTCGTTTTTTCAATCCTGCGATGCAATCTGGCTGAGTGCAGAATATACGCTAACGTACAATTCGCATTTACAGGACGAGGTGGATAAAGCTTAGACACGAGATCCTAAGGTCTCCAAGAATTTGATCCGATCTTCCCTCAGTCCCAGAAAGACCGGTTCCAAGGTTTTTGCATTGTTAGGCTATAGCTAAAGTTGGCACAACACAGCTGAATTTCAGTTTTTTATTGATTTCAGCAATGATGTGGTAGTTGGGACATTGCGATTGAAACGGCGAACGGTCTCGCAGCATGGTAAAAGCGATTTTCAGCATTTTGTTGCCCATGGCTACAAAAATCGCTCTCTCGTGC
The DNA here is from genome assembly GCA_041281825.1 of Paenibacillus tarimensis. Taxonomy (GTDB): domain Bacteria; phylum Bacillota; class Bacilli; order Paenibacillales; family Paenibacillaceae; genus Paenibacillus_D; species Paenibacillus_D tarimensis_A. The sequence continues at coordinate 20,620 of CP166298.1, forward strand.
TTACCTCGCACCTTCAGACGCTGTAGAAGGGCTTGAGATCCTTGTTATGCATGCAGAGATTCCTGCCTGCCAGGTATACCACGTAACGCAAATGATCGTTGCCTTGCTTGGAAATACTGCGGTAGGAGCCTTTACCGCCACCGGTTTGCTTGATAATAGGGTTTGTACCTGCTTTCTTAATTAACTGGCTTGCATTCGAGTACTGGGATACATCCCCCATCTCGGCATAAAGCTCAGCAGCGGTATTCACCCCCAAGCCCGGTACGGTAAGAAGCAGCTGTCCGTCTGTCTGAAGGAGAAGGCTCTCGATCTCTTGCTCCAGCGTCTCGATTTTGGCGTCGAATGCTTGTAAGTCGCGAAGCTTCATTTGTAACAGCATCAATTCCGGTCGAAGCTCATCTGGGTTCCTGGACAAGGATTGGTCAGCAATGTACAAGAGCTTCTGAATAGTGGTGTTGCGCAATTTCAGATTATGCTGGACAGAGAGCTTCCGCAGCCCTGCTTCGCCTAGTTGCAACACGCTTGCCGGGTGTGGGTAGTGCTCCATGAAGAAGAGAGAAGCTTTACCCCAGAAATCGCTGAATACCTTGATTTTACGAGCTCTGCCGGTAGAGTGATCTGCAAACCCCTGATACTCGCGCCAGATGATATCCATGAGTGCTCGAATCTCTAAGCGCAAGGAGGCGCGTTTTCGTATCTCGGAGCGTCGTGCTCGGGTCAAGACATGGAGTTGACGGTGCAGCCCATCCAGCAACTTGTTTTCGGTAGCTTTATTGCTTTTGATGGCGTGGGCAATAGCTACTAAATCGAGATCATCTGTTTTGCACCAGCTAAGTGCGCTTGCGCGTTCCTCGAAGGTGGTATATGGATTAAAGATCTGTACGTGGTATCCACGTTTCGCCATTTCGCGGACAATGTCTTCGTAGTAATGGCCTGTGGCTTCGATACCTAGGAACAAGCGCACGGCTTGTGTAGCTGCCACCGCCTGATCGATCTTTTTGCAAAGCAACTCCATGCCAGAAAAACTCACCGAGAAAAAGAAGGGTTTCTCAATGATGTCGCCGAAATAATTGCATATTAAGGCTTTTTGGTGGAGCTTGGCTGCGTCGATCGCAACGATGAGGACCTGCTCCAGGTTAACACCTCTTAGTTGTTGACTGAACTTTGTTCCCTTACGGCCTTGAATGTGTGAGGATTTCCCCATGCGACTTCAACCTCCTGTGGTGGGTAGGTATTAGATTGAAGCTCTCTGTCAGGTGCTTCTTTCTTCGATAGTCGCTGGGGATTTCCTTTTTTCGTGTTGATTATATTACACGCCAGAATTTATAAGTTTCACACTTATATCTGCTTAGAATTCTATGCGAAACGAAGCTTAGCCGCCAGAGGACGGCGAAGCCGTTTACGCTTGACATATAAGAAGTATAAGTTCCACTCCAGTGCGGGCTGGTACTTAACTGCGAAACGATTCGTCGCCGGTCAGGTCGGAAAACGGGGGATGGATTACTGAACTGTAAAATGTACAGCTTATTTGGCGGAACAGGTTCAATAATGATGCCTGAAATGCAAAACATACATCTTATCTCTCCATTCTCTGCGGAATTGGTAATATTGTTAAAATTATGATGTAGGAAATGCAGGTTGAATGCTCAAAAATCAGCTTTTCTGTGTTTTTAGCTGCAGGAAATGCATCTTGAGTGATAATATACCGGTATATTCACAATATAATCGGGTTACATAGCAAAGCATCCGGAATACTACAGAGGTGTACATGGTTACGAGTACCGTTTAACGGATCGAGTAGAAGAAAAAACTGTGGCAGGAAGCACTGAAGCAGAATAGGGAGGGAATGGGGAATGGTCGGAAAGTTTACGTGCCGCCTTTGAAATCGTGTTATATCCATCAATTAAATTCAAGAAGAACACGGTTTCAACAGCGGCTGGAGGCCATCCCCATTTCCTCCCCAACGCGCGGGTAGTATGGCTTTGCACTAAAAAGGACGCCGCTAGGCGTTTTTCTTATTCACCGGGAACGGATGGGATTCGTGCTGGCGTTCGATAAGCAAAGAATCTGGGAAAAAAGCGATTTCAAGCACGAACTGGATCAGTAGCGGATTCATTGGCAAACGATTGATATGTCAAACGATTGACATAGTCGTATAATCGAATTATAATGCTAATGTAAGCGATTTAATAATTGAAATATTACATGCCTTATCGGCTGGATCGGGGGAAAGTAGAAGTGAAAAAAAGTACATTGGTTCATGCAGGGATTTTGATTTTGCTCCTTATGCTGGTTGTGTCGGCGTGCGGTAATGCTGCAAAGCCTGCAAATGACGAGGCAAATCAGTCGGCCCCGTCGCAGGGCGCGGACAATTCATCAAGCCCGGTGAAGATCACGCTGCTCAATTCCAAAGGGGAAATTCAGCTTCAACTTGAGGAAGCCGCGAAGGCGTTCAAAGAAGACTATCCGAACATTACACTGGAGATTCTTCCTGTACCCGCCGGCCAATCACCGTTTGAACGGGCTTCGGCATTATATGCTTCCGGGAATCCGGCAACGATTACGATGCTTGACACAGGGGATGTAGAGAAATTCAAGGATCGAGTGCTGGACCTCTCCGATGAGAAATGGATGGCGGATGCAGTTGAACGCAGCACCGATCTGACGACGTTTGACGGCAAGAACTTGGCTTTCCCTTTTGCTATCGAAGGATACGGCTTCATTTATAACAAAGATGTACTTGATCAAGCGGTAGGCGGTTCCTTCGATCCTTCCACGATTACGACAACGGCAGCCCTAGAGGAGCTCTTCCAAAAAATCGAAGCTTCGGGCAAGTCGCCATTGATCGTATCGCCAATGGACTGGTCTTTGGGGGCACATTTCCTGGCGCTGGGGTATGCCGGTCAATCCGATGATACGGCAGAAGTAGCGAAGTTTATCGAAGATTTGAAAGCGGGTCAAGTCGATCTGGGCAGTAATGCGGTATTTAATGGATTAATAAATACATTCGACATAATGATGAATTACAACATCGACAAGGATTCCCCGTTGTCCGGCACATACGAAAGAGGACCGGAAGTATTAGGTACCGGCGAAGTCGGCATATGGTTCCAAGGCAACTGGGCATGGCCGCAAATAAGCAGCTTTGATACCGCCGAAGGCCATTACGGCTTCCTGCCGGTTCCAATCAGCAATAACCCGGACGACTTCGGCAATACACAAATTTCGGGAGCGGTATCTAAACGGCTGGTCATCGATAAAGAAAAGAATACACCGGAGCAGCAAGCGGCGGCCAAGACATTCATGGAGTGGCTTGTCTATGGTGAAAAAGGTCAGGACTTCCTGGTGATGAAAGCGAATATTATCCCTGCTTTCAAGAACATCACACTGGAATCCAGCGATCCGCTAGCGAATTCGATTAAAGACTACATTTCCAGAGGAAAGCTGCAGGAATCAATGAGTACACTGCCTGCCGATCACTGGGCGAAGGTCGGCGCATCGATGCAGAAGTATCTTGCTAAAGCTGCAGATCGCGAAACGCTGTTCAAGGAAATCGAAGACTACTGGAAATCGGTGAAATAATAATAACACTTGCCAAGTGAGACAGGCAATGGATCAAGCGGCAGCGGCTTCTTGTCCATTGCCTTTATCTCTAACAATTTAGGGAAATGAGAGGGATCCATATGATAACGGAAAAAGGTCTGTGGGACCGCCTCCGGACGCGGCTTCTGTTCACCGGACCGACATTGTTTGCTTTCATGGCCGTTATAATTATTCCATTCTTTTACGGGATCTATCTGACATTTACGAACTGGGACGGAATTGCGACGACGCATACCTTTGTATTGTTTCAAAACTACGCTGAAGTTTTCACTGATAAGGTATTTTGGAAATCCTTTTATTTAACATTGAAATACGTCTTCTTTACCGTTGTGCTTATTAATGCCGTTGCCTTTATGCTTGCGTATGTACTCACGAGCGGGCTGAAAGGTCAAAGCTTCTTTCGGGCGGGATTCTTCGTCCCGAATTTAATCGGGGGTATTGTGCTTGGGTTCGTCTGGCAGTTTATTTTCTCTAATGTACTTGTGCATTTGGGGAAAAATGCAAATATTCCGTTGTTTAGCGCATCATGGCTTGCCGATCCGGATAAAGCGTTCTGGGCGCTTGTCCTTGTAACGGTGTGGCAGTATGCCGGTTATATGATGGTTATTTATGTAGCCGGATTGATGAACGTACCGAAAGATATATTGGAGGCCTCAAGCATCGACGGGGCAGGCGGTTGGACCAGGCTGAGGAGAATGGTGCTGCCGCTTATGGTTCCTTCATTCATCGTATGTATCTTTTTATCGCTGCAGCGCGGATTCATGGTCTATGACCTGAACCTTTCGCTTACGAAGGGCGGTCCGTTCAAAAGTACGGAGTTGGTATCTATGCACGTCTATGAAAAAGCGTTTCTGTCCCGAGATTACGGCGTAGGCCAGGCCGAAGCGTTCGTTCTGTTCCTGCTTGTCGCCGCGGTGACGATTCTGCAGGTTTATTTCAGCAAGAAACTGGAGGTGGAGGCGTAATGGTCGGCAGCAAATCCACATCACCCTGGATCAAGCTGATCCTGTTGTCGCTTTTGCTTCTATTGTTTGTGTTCCCGTTCCTTCTTCTGTTCGTCAATTCGTTCAAGGAGAACAAAGCGATTACATCCAGCCCGTTGTCGTTTCCGGATGGGCTTCATCTGGCGAATTATTCAAGTGCGTTTGAGAAAATGAACTACATGTCCGCCTTTTCCAATTCTCTTGTAATTACTGTCTTGAGCGTGCTGCTGATTTCGCTTTTCGCTTCAATGACGGCGCACTATTTTGTCAGGAATGAGAACAAGCTCAATCAATATACATTTTTTCTTATGGTTGCCTCGATGATTATCCCGTTTCAGGCAATTATGATTCCGCTTGTGAAAATATACGGGTCGGTCGGCATGCTGGACAGCAAATGGGCGCTTATTTATATGTATATCGGTTTCGGAAGCTCGCTAGCGGTGTTTATTTATCACGGCTTTGTCAAAAGTATTCCCGCCGAGCTTGAGGAAGCGGCACTGATTGACGGCTGCACGCGCATGCAGACATTCTTCCGTATTGTATTCCCTGTGCTAACGCCGACAACAGTGACGATAGCAATCCTCAACGTCCTTTGGATCTGGAACGATTTCCTGCTTCCTTCGCTGGTGCTGATTGCGCCCGAGGAGCGGACGCTGCCGCTTTCGACATTTTATTTCTACGGTACGTACACGGTAGATTACGGACCGCTTATGGCCGGTCTAATGCTGACGATACTGCCGGTCATTATCATTTATCTTTTCTCGCAAAAATACATTATCCGGGGCGTTATGCAAGGCTCCATTAAATAAAACAGCAAGGGTAGGATGCGCTATTCACACGACAGAGAAGCACTACACAACGGAAAAAGCCGACCGTTTCATCGCCGAAAATAAACATCTGCTTCGTTCCAATTACCGGCTTACGTTTCACTTGATGAGCGAATATGGCTGGATGAATGACCCGAACGGTTTTGTCCACTATAAAGGCAAGTACCATATGTTTTATCAGCATTACCCGTACGAACCGGTATGGGGTCCAATGCACTGGGGGCATGCGGTCAGCAAGGACCTGATTAAATGGGATTATATGCCCGTGGCGCTTGCTCCCGATCAGCCGTATGACAACGGCGGATGCTTCTCCGGAAGCGCAATTGAGAAGGACGGCAAGCTTGTACTCATGTATACCGGCCATATCGTTACAGGTTCGGACAAAGACAACGATTACTATCAGACACAATGTATTGCAACGTCGGAAGATGGAATCCGGTTTGAAAAAAGCGGGAGAAACCCGGTTATAGACCGGTCTGAAATTCCAGCCTCAACAAGCCAAAAGGATTTCCGCGATCCTAAAGTGTTCGAACGGGAAGGGTTATATTACGTTGTACTCGGATCCAATGACGGGCGCGGCAATGGAGTCATCCTGATGTACCGCTCGACGGATCTGATCCGGTGGTCGTTCGCGGGTGAAATCGCACGAAGCGACGGAACATTGGGTGATAATTGGGAATGTCCGGATCTGTTTTCGATAGGCAATCGGGATGTGCTCATCATGTCGCCGCAGCGAATGCCTGCGCAGGGTAACGATTATCACAATTTGCATTCAACGACTTACATGATCGGAAATCTCGATACGGTTAACGGCAAATTCGAGTATGATGAATACCGCCCCGTAGATTACGGCTTTGATTTCTATGCGCCGCAAACGACAAAGGATGACAAGGGAAGAAGAATCATCGTCGGATGGATGGAAACGTGGGAGACTGCGATTCCGACTCAGCAGGGCCACGGCTGGGCTGGCGCATTGACGATTCCCCGGGAAATAAGACTGCAGGATGACCGGCTGCTGTTCGTTCCTGTTCGGGAAATCGAACAATACCGGCACAATGCCTATAAAGCGGTTAATGTTTCGCTTGAAGGGGAACAAGAGCTTGAAATTAAAGGAGACTGCTACGAACTGCAAGTCGTATTCATGGCGGAGGAAGCTGAAGAATTCGGATTAAAGCTCCGCACATCGGATTGTGAGGAAACGGTGTTGCGCTACCGGACGAATGAGCGGCTGATGAGCTTTAACCGCGACCGTTCGGGAATCGGTCCGGGCGGCGAGCGCCGAACGGAAGTGGAGCTGGAGAACGGCATACTTGCACTGCGGATATTCGTAGACAAGTCATCGGTTGAAGTCTTTATTCAAGGCGGCGAGAAGGTCATGACAGGGCGGATCTATCCGGGGGCTGACTCGCTCGGTATCAAGGCCTTTGCAATGGGCAAGTGCATGATTACTTCGCTTCATAAATGGGATCTTGGCTGAGAAGGAACCGATTTCTATGGAAATGGTGGTACAATAATAAACGGCTGCACCTTCGGGATTGAAGGCGCAGCCGTTTATTGTTTAGGGGTAATTAAAACTTATAGGCCTGCTGCTCGGCGAAATCGCCAAGGACCGGCAGCTTGAACCATTTGCCCTGAAGCGCCGCCAGCATAAGCACAATCCACAGTACAAAAGCAACTACGGAGAGCAGCATACTGAACAAGAATCCGATGAACGGAATAAAGCCCAGTACAATATTAATCACAATCAAGGCGACAGAAACAACGATCGATTGCATCGCATGGAATTTAACAAACCGGCTTTCTCTTTCGATGACCAGGAAAATGATGCCGGTTACAAAACTACCCAAATAGCAAAGAAGTCCTGCTATTTTCGGGTCCAATCCGGTAGAAGACCGCTGTAATGAGGGACCGTTCATGGTTAGAACCACCTTTTCAAGTAATATAACCGCCGGAAGCCGGCGACAGCCGTTTATGGAATATATTAATCTTATCGCATTCATATTCGCCGCGATGGGCAAGTATACCTTTATAGCAGCCAAAAATTCCGATATTAAATGGCAATTGTAATGATCTTGAAACTTCCGTGCCATCTTTATCGTTTAATATAAAAGACGGATGTTTAATTTCGGATAACGATATAATGACGATGGGAGCCGGTTCTGTTGAATAAACGAAAATATAAATGGGCGGCGGTGATCGCTGCAGTGATTATAATAGCCGGAACGGCAGGCTACATGAATCGTATGCATATCGCTTTATGGGGATTCAATACGTTTATTTCGGATGATATAGAGAAACAATTGGAAAAGTCATACAAGCCGTTTGAAGGCAGAGAGGTGAAGCCGATCATTCATGAAGAGACCATTCGGCCGATTTCTCTGCTGCTGCTCGGCGTCGATCAGCGGAAGAACGAACGGGGACGTTCGGATACGATGATCTACACCGTTATCCGGCCGGAAGACGGCGCGATGCTCATGGTCTCCATTCCCAGAGACGCTTATGTAGAAATTCCCGGAAGGAGCCGCGCAGACAAAATAACCCACGCTTATGCATTTGGCGAAGCGAAGCTGGCGGTGGAAACGGTCGAGAACTTGTTCGGCCTGCCGGTAGATCATTATGCGGCGATTAATTTTGAGGGCTTTCGGAGCATTATTGATGAGATGGGCGGCATTGCATTGCCGATCGAGAAGGATCTGGTTAATGACGACCCGAATCATGAGAAGTTTGTCGTTAAAGCCGGTCAAGACTTATATAACGGTCAGGATGCCTTGAATTATGTCCGCTACCGGGAAGACGCGGGCGGAGATTTAACCCGGACCGGACGGCACCAAGTATTCATAAGCGCTATGCTCGATAAGGCCTCAGAAGTCGGGCAATGGACGAAAATCCCGCAGCTGGTCGACATAATGGGCAGTAATTTTACAACGGATATTGTACCCAATGATCTGATTGATATGGCCAAAACGATGCTGCAGTCCGGTCACCGGACGATATATAGTCATACCCTGAAAGGGAAGGGCGGAATATCAAGCGATAACGGCATATGGTATTATTATTTGGACAAGGAAGACCTGGATAAGGCGAAGGCTTGGATTCAGAACTGGCTGGATGCTTCAAAGAGCAGAGCGGAGCTGCCGCTGCCGGATCAATATAAGCAGAACCCGATCGGAGCGGGGATGGCATCCGAAGTTGTCCGGCCCTAATAGTGAACAGATGAGCAGGGAATTACAGAACATAATGAAATGGGAACGGGGTTGCATATACGATGAATATTGCTTTTTTCTTATTGCCTAAGCAAGAGGTGATTTGCGTTACACAGGACGCCACGCTGCGTCAAACCTTGGAACGGATGGAATACCATCGGTACACTTCAGTGCCGATATTGGACAAAAGCGGCATTTATGCCGGGACGGTAACGGAAGGCGATCTTCTCTGGTTTATGAAAAATAACCCGGAGGTCACCTTCGAACAGGCGCACCGGGTCAAGCTGGCCGATGTGCCGCTGCGTCAATGTAACAAGGCCGTTCAAATCGACGCCAACATGGAGGATCTGATCTCGCTTGCCAAGGTGCAAAACTTTGTACCCGTTGTGGACGATATGAACCGGTTTATCGGGATTGTCCGGCGGAGCGATATTATCGATTATTGTACAAGGTTCATGAAAAGCGGGGAAGCTGAGAGCACGATAACCATAAACAATGCTGGCCGCTCGGTTGCACTTGAAAGATAAGAAAGTATAAGTTACACTCCTATAAAGCTTATCTTTCTTCGTGAAACGATGCTATCCCTCTAAGGACGGCACAGAAACGGGCTGCGTGAGAATACAGTTAAAGGTTCGCGCGCAAGCGCAGCCGTTTCTGCTTGGACAGGCAGTATAACAGGATAGAAAATAAACAGATATTGCAGGCTGGAAGCGGTTTAGGAGGTATAGTATGGCAAGAGGTGGTCGAAATGCGCGCACCGGTCGCAAATCAATGCGCGCTTTCTTGGCGATCGCCGCCGTATTGGCGGCGGTCTTTGCCGTTTTTATCGGATGGTCGCTGTTCGGGGGCCAAGACGGTGATCTGAATAACGGCATGAACCGTACTGCGGAAAATAATCAGGCCCCGGGTTCCGGGAGCGGGGGTTCAGAGGATAATACCGGGGGACAGAACGATGCCGGTACGAGCGGTGAGCAGCCGCCGGCCGATCCGGAGGAGGAAGCTACGGAGGAAGAGCTGAATCGGGTTTACGATATCGTTATTTCGAACGGCCGCGTCATCAATCCCGAAACGAATCTGGATAAGGAAGGCATGAGTGTCGGCATAACCGGCGATACCATCGGTGTGGTCACGTCAAAGCCGCTTCAGGGCAAACGGGTCATCGATGCGATAGGCCTTGTCGTTGCGCCGGGCTTTATCGACAATCTCTCTTATGACCCGAATCCGCTCGGCGTCTGGAACAAGATTGCGGACGGGGTAACCACTAACATTGCGATGCATGGCGGCACATCTACGCCGGACAAATGGTATTCTTACTATGAACGGGACAAACCGCCGGTTCATTTCGGCGCGTCGTTCTTTTACACCCAGGCGCGCAATCAGTTCAAGCTGGGACGTTATGAAGCGGCCAAACCGGAGCACACGCAGAAGCTGGTCGAGCAAGCGGAGAAGGCGCTGAATAACGGTGCGCTGGGGATATCGTTCTCCTTCGAGTATGTGCCTGGGATTACGCACGAAGAAGTGAAACCGCTGATGGAGCTCGCCTATTCCTATAACGTGCCGGTCTATTTCCATGGCCGGTATTCGGATATGGAGGAGCCGGGTACGAATATCGAAACGATGAATGAAATCATCGGATATGCGGCGGAGAGCGGCGCAGCGGTGCATGTGGATCATATTAACAGCACGGGCGGAACCTTCTCGATGAAGCAATCGCTGCAGATGATTGAGGATGCGCTTGCGCAGGGGCTCGATATTACAGCTTGTGTGTACCCATACGATTTCTGGGGAACCTATCTGAATTCCGCACGTTTCGACCAAGGCTGGCAGGAACGGTTCCGCATTTCCTATAACGATCTGCAGATTGCCGGAACGAACGAAAGGCTGACTGCGGAATCATTCGCACGTTATCAGAAGGAAGGCAAGCTTGCGGTGGCTTACGCGATTCCGGAGCAGGATCTCATCGATGCGTTGAAACAGCCGTATGTAATGATCGGCAGCGACGCAATCCTGGAGCCGGGACATAATAATCACCCGCGCGCTTCGGGCACGTTCGCCCGCACAATCGGCGTATACGCAAGGGAACAACAGGAGATTACGCTGATGGAAGCGATCGCGAAGGCATCCCTACAACCGGCGCAGCGGCTGGAGAAGCAAGCGCCCGCCCTGCAGAAGAAGGGCCGCATTGCAAAAGGGATGGACGCCGATATTGTTATTTTCAATTACGACAGCATTCGCGACCGTTCCACCGTCGAGAAGCCGGAGCTGACGTCCGAGGGAATCGAATATGTGCTGGTTGAAGGCCGGATTGCACTTGAGAACGGTGAAGTGGACCGATCTGTCCGGCCGGGCAAGGCGATCCGCAGCGAATTTATCCGGTTCAGCGAAACGGCCGGATCGCTGCATTGGAACAATGATCTGTACCCGATCATTCCGTATCGGGACAAGCTCTATGTAGACCTTGCCGTATTGTCGATGAACGGCTATGGGGTGGTATGGGACGAACTGAAGCGCACGTATACCGTCGAACAGGGCGGCGCGGCCGCAGATGCCGGCAATAACCCCGATGAGACTCCGGCAGATGGAGAATTGCTTCTGGAGCGCGGCTACCGCGTGATCGCAGCCGGAAAGTCCGCCAAATTAGTTTCGGTTGGAGATCGCGTCTTTGTACCGGTTACATTTCTTCAGGAAATGGGACTTCAGCTGATCAACGACGGTGATGTATGGTCGGTAGAATAATCGATAACGGCAATCCAGGCCGGCCTCAGGCGAGGCCGGCTGTTATATTTCCAAGACCGCTTACAGTACTACAATGCGTACAGAAGCGGATATATGTTATAATGGGGAGTATCGCATAATACAAAGCTATATTGTGGTTATACTGGACAAGGATGAATCAAGAGGTGAACAGATTGAAATCCGGCATGAAACCGCTGCTCTGGAGTGCGGCGGCCGTTGTATTGCTCGTATCCGTTATCGTCCCGGCGCTTAACATGCTTACCGTCGGTCTTATCATGGTTCCTTTCGTTGTCATGTACTCGACATTATCGAGACAGGCATTTGCGCTGCACGTCATCGCCGTATTCGTCGTCGCCTTTCTTATTTTCGGAGCTTCGATGTTGATACTGGGGCTATTTTTCCTGCCGCCTTCCATAGTGATGGGGTACATGTACCGCAAGAAAGCCCAGGCTCGTACAGTAATAACCGTTGTTACATTGACGTTTTTGGCCGAATTCTTGTTGCAAATGCTGTTCTTCTCCGCTATGGGTATCTCCCTTACGGGAGAAATGAGCAATTTGGTGCGAACCGTCTTTACCGATCTTGGCACACAGGGGATGCTCCCGGAGAGCTGGAATGGTGAATTGACGGAAACGTTAATTCGGACCATGGTGCAGACGATTCCGCTTGTTCTCATCGTACTCTCGTTTCTTCTGGCCGTCATCGGCCACTGGGTTGCGCGAAATACGCTTAACCGATGGCATGGGTTGGAAATACCCGGTCTGAAGCCCGCAAAAGATTGGATGATGCCCAAGATACTCGTACTGTACTACTTAATTGCTCTTGTTTTCGATCTGGTTATTTCGAAGGAAAGCGACACGTTTTTTAATACGGTGCTCATTAATTTGATTCCTCTCTTGCGGTGGGTATTTACGATTCAAGCAATCGGATTTTTCTTCTATCTGGCCGATCAGAAACGATGGAACAGAGTTGTGCCGGTGTTGCTGTCGGTGCCGGTCTTTCTTTTTCCGCCGCTCAGTCTGATCGGTGTGCTTGATGTAGCGTTTCCGATTCGAAAATCGTTTAAGAGATAAGAACGTATAAGTTTCATTACAGGATTTCCGAAGGAATTCCACTTCGTAAGCGTTCGCTTATACGACCTTATCTTTCATCGCGAAACGCTGCTGTCCCGCAAAGGACGCCGACAGCCGTTTCTGCTTGAGAAACCTTAGTTACAGGGGCGGGTAGTAATGCCGAAATTTATTGTAAAGCGTTGGCACGGGATGCACCACTTGTGGGCATTTGTACTGATGATCATCATGACCGTCGCGTTGACCTGGTATCACTGGGCCATCGGGCTGGTCGCATTGCTGCTGACCATTACGGTCGGAGTGCTGTCGGTGCTAGCCGAACGCGCATTCAGGCGGGACTTGAAGGATTATTTGGCGACGCTGTCTTACCGTGTGAAGAAAGCCGGTCATGAAGTGATCAGCGAATTGCCGTTCGGAATCATCCTCTATAACGAAGAGAAGGTTGTCGAATGGCATAATCCGTTCGTGTCGGGGATGTTGGAGCAGGAATCCGTGGTTGGAATGCCGCTTTCCGAGATATTGCCGGCCTGGCAGCCGGCCAAGGAAAAGGAAACGGTGACCGAGGTAACGATCGGATCTAAGATCTACGAGCTCATGTGGCGCAAGGATGACCGATTGGTGTACATCCGGGATGTAACGAAACGTTGGATGATTAATAAACAGTACGAAGACGAGAAGCTCGTTCTCGGAATCGTGATGATGGACAATCTCGATGAGGTAACCCAAGGAATGGACGATCAGCAGCGCGCCGGCCTGATGTCGAAGGTGACCGAGGCGATAACGGAATGGGCGCAGCGCTACCATTTATTCCTGAAGCGGCTTACATCCGACCGGTACCTGATCATAACGAATCAGGCCACATTAAAGCAGCTTGAGCATTCGCGGTTTGTCATTCTGGATGAAGTCAGGGAAATGACGGCGGAACTGAAAATTCCAATGACGTTAAGCATAGGGATGGCCGCCGGCACATCAAATATCGTTGAGCTCGGGCACTGGGCGCATTCAAGTCTGGATATTGCGCTTGGCCGGGGAGGCGATCAGGCCACGGTCAAAGCAGGGCAGCGACAGTCGTTTTACGGCGGAAAGTCGAATGCGGTGGAGAAGCGGACGCGCGTGCGCGCCCGTGTCGTTGCGCATGCGCTGCGCGATCTGATTAAGGAAAGCGAGAACGTGGTGATTATGGGCCACAAGATGCCGGATATGGACTCGATCGGCGCGGCGATCGGCGTGTTGAAGGCGGCCGAGATGTTCCGCAAAGAAGCTTTTATCGTGCTGGAGGGCATTAATCCTTCGATTGAAAAAATGATGCAGGTGATTCAAAAAGAAGAGGAGCTCATCCGACGGTTCATTACACCGGAACAGGCGGTCTTGTTGTCCGGACCGGGAACGCTTGCCGTTGTTGTCGATACGCACAAGACGTCGATGGTAAAGGAACCGAAGCTGCTCATGATGACCGAGCGTATTGTTGTTGTGGATCATCACCGCCGAAGCGAGGAATTTATTCCTAACCCGACCCTCGTCTACATCGAACCGTATGCGTCATCGACTTGCGAACTGGTTACGGAGCTGCTGCAATATATTCACGACCGCGTTGTACTGGACGTAACGGAATCAACGGCGCTCTTGGCCGGCATCACCGTCGATACGAAGAGCTTCTTGATGCGGACCGGTGCGCGGACATTCGAAGCGGCATCGTTTCTGCGGCGCAATGGGGCCGACTCCGGGCTCATTCAACAGATGCTCAAGGAGGATCTGGAGCATTTCATCAAGAAGGCGGAGATCATCAAACACGCGGAAATTATGTATGACAGCGTCGCCATAGCCGTGACGGAGCAGGGCCGGGTATACTCCCAGCTCATGATTGCGCAGGTTGCGGATTCGCTGCTCAATATGAACGGTGTCAAAGCATCGTTTGTGATCGGCGAACGGCCTGACGGATTTACCGGAATAAGCGCCAGGTCGCTTGGACAGATGAATGTGCAGGTCGTTATGGAACGAATCGGCGGCGGCGGGCATCTTACGAATGCGGCGGCGCAGTTCCAAGGCACGACCGCGGAAGCGGCCGAGAGGCTTAAGGAAGTTCTTGAAGAAATCAATCGGGAAGAGGGGTTGTTCGAATGAAGGTCATTTTTCTGCAGGATGTGAAGGGTCAGGGGAAGAAAGGCGAAATCAAAGACGTTTCCGAAGGGTATGCGCGCAATTTTTTGCTGCCTAAAGGACTCGTGAAGTCCGCCTCCGAAGGGAATGTCAAGACGCTGGAAGTCCAGAAGGCGTCAGAGGAAAAGCGCAAGGAGAAGGAAAAGCAGGACGCACAGAATGTGGCGAACAGAATGGGCGAAATGAAGATTCTGATTAAGACGAAAGCCGGTGAAGGCGGCCGCTTGTTCGGTGCGATCACAAGCAAGCAAATTGCCGAAGCGCTGGAATTGCAAGAAGGCATCAAGGTCGATAAACGGAAAATCGAGCTGGAGGAGCCGATCCGCACGCTTGGCGTTACGCAGGTGATGGTGAAGCTGCATCCGGAAGTAAAAGCGAAGCTCAGCGTACACGCGTTGGAGGAGTAATAAGAGAGGACTGTTGTTTCGGTGAAAAAAGAGCGAAGGGCCCGGATTCGTGCTGGAGAAGCGAAGCGTTCGCCTTTGTCAACCGGATTCTTACTTGACATAGGGATCTTTGAGCGGCTCAAAGTCTCTCTGCTACAGAAGTTAAACAATCAAAGAATCTGGGGACAACAGCGATCGGAAGCACGAACCGGGCACGCAGTGCCCCATCTCACCGAAATTGATATTATTACGAAGGAGTATGGGCGATGAGCACAGATCTGATGTTTGACCGTGTCCCGCCGCAAAATCTGGAAGCCGAACAAGCCGTACTCGGCGCAGTGCTGCTGCAAAGCGAAGCGCTCATTACGGCGATGGAGCGGCTGCGGAGCGAAGATTTCTACAGTGTGCCGCATCAATTGATATTTGAGGCGATGGTAGAGCTGGGGGAAAGCAGCCAGCCGATCGATTTGGTCACACTGACCGCTCATTTACAGGATCGCGAACAGCTAGAAGAAATAGGCGGGGTCAGTTATTTAGCCAAGCTCGTCGGCGGAGTGCCGACGGCTGCCAATGTCGATTATTATGCGCAAATTGTGGAAGAGAAGTCGATGCTCAGGCGGCTGATTCGTACGGCAACGCAAATCGTCAGCAGCGGATACGCGGCAGCCGATGATGTCGGGATGCTTCTGAACGAAGCCGAACAGAAGATTATGGAGCTGTCGAACCGCAAATCCAGCACCGGGTTTATATCGATCCGGGATGTCTTGATGGAAGTGTTCGAGCGGGTCGAAAGCCTGTACAGCAATAAAGGCGGGGCAACGGGCATCCCTTCAGGGTTTACCGATCTGGACAAGATGACCTCCGGCTTCCAGCGTAATGATCTCATTATTGTGGCTGCCCGTCCATCCGTCGGGAAGACGGCGTTTGCGCTTAATATTGCGCAGAATGTCGGCGTGCGCGCCCGTGAGACGGTGGCGATCTTCAGTCTGGAGATGTCTGCGGCGCAGCTGGTGCAGCGGATGATCTGCGCGGAATCCAATGTCGATGCGGGCCGGATGCGTACCGGGTACCTGGAGGGCGATGACTGGGAGAAGCTGACGATGGCGATCGGCTCCCTGTCCGAAGCGGAAATCTATATCGACGATACGCCGGGCATCACCGTTGCGGATATACGGGCCAAATGCCGACGCCTGAAGAAGGAGAAGGGCCTCGGCATGATCTTGATCGATTACTTGCAGCTTATTCAAGGCCGGGGCAAAGCCGGGGAGAACAGGCAGCAGGAGGTTTCGGAAATTTCCCGGACGCTTAAGCAGATTGCTCGTGAGCTGGAGGTTCCGGTTATCGCGCTTTCCCAGCTTAGCCGGGGCGTGGAACAGCGGCAGGACAAGCGTCCAATGATGTCCGATCTGCGGGAATCCGGCTCGATCGAGCAGGACGCGGATATTGTTGCATTTCTTTATCGCGATGATTATTATGATAAAGAAACGGAAAAGAAAAATATTATCGAAATTATTATCGCCAAGCAGCGGAACGGTCCTGTCGGAACGGTCGAGCTGGCCTTTCTGAAAAATTATAATAAGTTTGTCAGCCTGGATCGGACACATCAAGAACCGGGCGTGGCATCATAACGATTATTCCCGAACAATTACATGGGCATCTGCGTAATTGTTCGTTTTTCATTGACATTAAAAAACGGTACTGCTACACTAATAGTGCTGTCTTCGAGGGACAGTAAATTTCGGTGTGTTCGCGAAACACTGAATCGGAGGTATGTGCATGTCAACGGTAGTCGTCGTCGGAACGCAGTGGGGAGACGAAGGGAAAGGCAAAATTACGGATTATTTGGCGGATGGAGCCGATGTCGTCGCCCGTTATCAAGGCGGTAACAACGCTGGCCACACCATCCTGATCGGAAACAAGAAATATAAGCTGACTATGATACCATCGGGCATCTTCAATCATAACAAGTTATGTGTGATCGGCAACGGGATGGTCATTAACCCTGCGGCCTTGGTTGAGGAAATTCAATATATACATGACAACGGGTTTTCTACGTCCAATCTGAAAATCAGCGACCGCGCGCATGTAATTATGCCGTATCATATGGTTTTGGACGGATTGGAAGAAGACCGTAAAGGCGAAAATAAAATCGGAACGACCCGCAAAGGGATCGGACCGTGTTACATGGATAAAGCGGCGCGTTCGGGGATCCGGATTGCGGACTTGATGGATGCGGATGAATTCGAGGCGAAGGTCCGCCATCTTGTGGCGGAGAAAAATCATGTCATCGCCCAGGTATACGGCGGAAAACCGCTTGATGCGGATAAGATAATCCGTGAATATCTCGGCTACGCGGAGACGCTCCGAGCTTATGTAACCGATACGTCGGTTGTTCTGAACGATGCAATCGACGGCGGCAAGCGCGTTCTGTTCGAAGGCGCCCAAGGCGTCATGCTCGATATCGACCAAGGGACATATCCGTTCGTCACATCGTCGAATCCGACTGCCGGCGGGGTCTGTATCGGATCGGGCGTAGGTCCGTCGAAGATTAAGCAGGTTATCGGCGTTGCCAAAGCATATACGACCCGTGTAGGAGACGGTCCGTTCCCAACGGAGCTGCACGACGCAACAGGCGATATGATCCGGGAAAAAGGGCACGAGTACGGAACGGTTACAGGACGTCCACGCCGCGTCGGCTGGTTCGACAGCGTTGTCGTCCGGCATGCGCGCAGGGTAAGCGGGATTACCGGTTTGTCGCTCAACTCGCTGGATGTGTTGACAGGACTGGATACGGTCAAAATCTGCACCGGCTACAAATACCGGGGTAAGGTGATTGAACATTATCCGGCAAGCCTGAAAATGCTTGCGGAGTGCGAAGCCGTGTACGAGGAATTGCCAGGCTGGAGCGAAGACATTTCCGGAGCGAAGAAGCTTGAGGATCTGCCGGAAACGACACAGCGTTATGTTGCCCGCGTATCCGAATTAACCGGCATTCCAATCGCAATCTTCTCCGTTGGACGCAATCGTGAACAGACAAACCCTGTACTCTCGATTTATAGCTAGACTGATAAAGACCAAAGACAAGACCGATCTCCGGCATATTGCCGAAGAACGGTCTTTTTTATGCTTTTGGGAGAATGACAGCTTCCCGGTTTGCCCATAATGAAAGATAGAGCGTCTTTGTTGGACTAGTAAGAAGGGAGTGACCGGAGCATGTGGAGAATGATAGAATGGCTGGGCAAGGCGATAGCCGCTGCGCTTATTGTCAGTTTCTTATCGATCTGGACGACGGGCTATATTGTGACGAGTTATATTGAAACGGTATTGAAGCAGTACGAGCTTCCGCTTGAAGTGCAGCCGATGGCGATGTCAGGCGTGTGGGGAAAGTTATGGGGGGCTGAACAGGATCGGTCCGTACCGGATATGATTACCGGCGAAACGGATCCTTCCCCGCTTGCGGATAGCGGAGATGCCGCTGAGGATAAGGAAACGGAATCGCCCGTCACAACGGAAACCGGGGAAGGCGAGGGTCCGAAAGCAAACTCGGGAAAACCGGAAGCGGAACAATCTGGAGGAGAAGCGGACCCTTCAACAGGCGATGAGACTGCGCAATCCGAAAGCGGGAACGACAATGAAGAAGCGCTGCCAGCATGGACCGAAGAGACCATGTTAACGGAAGAAGCAATGGCAGAGGTTAAAAATCAGTTGAGCGATGAGGACAAACAGTTCCTGTTCAATATGCTCATGACGAAGCTTCCCCAGGAAGCATGGCAGCGTATATCGACTTATGTCGAGCAAGGGTTAACGGAAAAGGAGCTTCAAGAAGTGCAGCAGCTTATGGCGATACATTTAAATGACGATGAATACGACCAACTGATGGAGATTCTAAAAAAATATTAATCTTTGGCAGCATGCGAAGCGGTTGCTCACCTTGTTGACGTTATGTTAAAGTAGAACTCGTAGGTTCTGATTGGGGAAATTCGCCTATTTTTCTTATTTCCTCTGTCGGATTTTCGAACGTAACGCAACATAACAGCAAAAAGGAGCAGATCATGACCGTTTTCAGGGACAAGGATCAGTTCCGGAAGGTAGGCCTTAAGTTGCAGCAAACCTTTCGGAATATCTGGTCGAAAGGCTTGAATGGCAAGACGCAGCAAGAAGCCGCCGACAATTTGTCCAAGGTTCGGCCTTGGCGCGGAAGACCGGTTATTCTGGCGGGCGGGGCGTTGGCACTGCTTGCAATCGCTGGATTCGGCGGACACCAATATATCAAAGCAAATACAGTGGAATATTATCAAGTATACAAAGACGGGCAAGCGGTAGGTACGGTAAGCGAACCGGAGCTTGTCGAGCAAATGCTCGAGCAAATGAACGAGAAAGTGCAGCAGGAGCATCCGGATGCAGTGATGGTGCTTGAAGCAGGAAACATTACATACACGCGTGAAAGTGCTTTCAAATCCGAGCCCGAAAGTGAAGAGACGCTCCGGAAGCTTGAGAGCATGATCGACGCACATGCGACAGGGGTAGAGGTGAGAGTAGACGGCAAATTGATCGGAATTGCAAAAAACCGGGAAGCGGCGGATAACGTATTGAAGCAAATTAAAGCACAGTATGCGCCGGAATCGGGATTGCAGCAAAAAAAGCCGCTTGAAGTAACCGCTCTCGCCTATTCAGGCGAAGGAGTAAACCCTTCCGAAGAACCGCAGCAACAGGTGCTTTCGGTTAATTTCGTAGAGGAAGTCAGTACAAAAGCGATTAATATTGATCCGGCTCGCGTTACGGATGAGGAAGAGCTGTATAACCGTTTGGTGCAAGGCACGACGAAGCCGACGCAATATACGGTTCAGCCGGGTGACTGCATCGGTTGTATCGCATCCAAGTTCGACATTTCTCCGGAGGTCATCTACCGCAACAATGATTGGATTGAAGATGATTTCATCAAGGTGGGCGATGTGCTGGATTTGACCGTCCTGCAGCCGGCCCTGACCGTGGAAACGGTGGAAAACTTAACTGAGGCGGAAACGATTGAACCGCCGGTGACGATTCAGAAGAATCCGGACATGCGGGCAGGCGAATCGAAGGTCATTACACCGGGTAAGAGCGGCAAGAAGCTCGTTACTTATAAACTGGTGAAGCAGAACGGCTTCTTAATGAGCGAGGAGCTTGTCGATGAACAGATTATCGAGCCTGCTGTTCCGTCGATTGTGATGAAAGGCACAAAGGTTATACTTGGGGAAGGAAGCGGCAATTTCCGATGGCCGGTCACCGGCGCTCGTCTTACAAGTAAGTTCGGGCAGCGTTGGGGGCGGCTTCACAAAGGAATCGACCTGATCGGCAATAAGAACATTCGCGCAGCCGATAACGGCGTTGTGGAATTTGTCGGAACAAAGAATGGAATGGGCAAGACGATCATTATTGATCATAAGAACGGCTACAAGACCGTTTACGGGCACTTGAGCAGTTATTCCGTCAAGAAGGGCGAAATCGTGGAGAAGGGCGACAAGATCGGAATCATGGGCAATACCGGTCACTCTACGGGTACTCATCTGCATTTCGAAATTCACAAGAACGGCAATGTTCAGAATCCGATGAACTATTTATAAACAATAAGGTATCGTTTCGGTGATAAACCGATGCGGTACCTTTTTTTATAATTCTAACAATTTATAAGTTTCACACTTATATCTGCTTAGAATTCTCCGCGAAACGAAGCTTAGCCGCCAGAGGACGGCGAAGCCGTTTACGCTTGTTAAATAGAAAGTCATCAATCCACCCAATTTTTTGACAAATGAATGATAATGAAAAGCCGTTCGTGATTCAAAGGAAAATCCCGGGAATCATTCTGCAAAAAATAAAGGAATACTAATCTAACACCATTGCAAACAAGCAGGCCAGGTATGGTAAGATAGTAGCAGAGTATAAGCTATAACGACAGGCGGTGACGAAGGTGCACGGCAAAATTTTGGTCGTTGACGATGAGCAACCGATTGCAGATATAATCAAGTTTAATTTGGAGAAGGAAGGCTATCAGGTCATCTGCGCTTTCGACGGCGGGACAGCGGTTCGGCTGGCCTTCGAAGAGGAGCCGGATTTAATTCTGCTTGATCTCATGCTTCCGGTGAAGGACGGCATGGATGTGTGCCGTGAAGTGCGGACGAAGCTTCAAACGCCGATTATAATGCTGACGGCCAAGGATACGGAGCTCGATAAAGTGCTCGGCTTGGAGCTGGGGGCCGATGATTACGTAACGAAGCCATTCGGTACGAGAGAGCTGCTCGCGCGCGTGAAAGCCCATTTGCGCAGACAGCAGAAGATGTCTGAGCTGATGACGGCTGGGGCGGATGCTGTCCGGGCGGCCGAGAAAGAGGCGGAGAAGCAGGGGCTGAAGATATTTAACTTGTTTATCGATACGGATATGTATGTCGTCTATAAGGATGGGGAGCCGCTTGATTTAACCCATCGGGAATACGAGCTCGTCTATTACCTGGCCCGCAACAGCGGCAAAGTGATGACACGGGAGCATTTGCTGCAAGCTGTATGGGGATTCGAGTATTTCGGCGATGTCCGTACCGTTGATGTGACTATTCGGCGGCTCCGCGAGAAGATCGAGGATGATCCGAGCCGGCCCGAATACATTATGACTCGGCGGGGATTGGGGTATCTGATGCGCAATCCGAAGTCGGGAGGTTTCGGATACGGATGAAGGGAGTACGGATCTTCCGCACGATACAAGTCAAGCTGATCATCATCTACGTGCTGCTGATTCTTATTGCGATGCAGTTGATCGGGGTCTATTTCATCAGCACGATGAAGACGTCACTGATGGAGTCGTTCACGAACAGTCTCAATGAACAAGCAAACATATTGACGAAATTCGTAGAGCAGACATTATCGACCCAGAATCCAAATATGACGGAAGAGCAGCGGACCGCCGATTTGCGGGAAATGGTGAACACCTTGTTCAGTATCAATGAAGCGGAGATTCAAGTGCTGGATTCGAGCGGCAAGGTGCTCACCACCTCGGTGCCGTCGCATCAATCCTACGTCGGGCGAAAAAACACGACATTGGCGGTTTCCCGGGCGCTGCAGGGGATCCGGGATAATGAGGAAGACATCATTGATGAAGATAATGTTCGGAAGAAAGTGATTGCCAAGCCCGCCTATCATCAGAATAAAATTGTCGGAGCCGTTTATATCGTGGCTTCGATGAATGAGCTTAATGAAACGATTAACCGCATCAACCGGATCTTCGTCTCCGGGATGATGATTGCGCTCGGATTGACGGGCGTGCTTGGCATTTTGCTTGCGCATACCATAACCAATCCGATTAAAGTGCTGACAAGACAGGCGACGGCAGTGGCCGAGGGCCGCTTTGACCAGCAGGTGCCCGTCCATAGCGACGATGAGATCGGCCAGCTCAGCGAAGCGTTCAACGATATGACCGAGCGGCTCAGGGAAGCACTCTCCTCCAATGAAGAAGAGAAGGAGAAGCTGGCTTCGATTCTGGCGAATATGAGCGACGGTGTTATAGCGGCGGATGAGCGCGGGGTTGTAATGGTGACCAACAGGCGAGCTCGCGAAATGCTGGGGATCAAGCGTGGAGAAGGGATGCAGCTTGCAGAGCTGCTCGGACTGAATGAGGGCAGGATTCAGGAGCTTCTGCAGGGCCTGGAGCATATGACCGTTATTCGCAACGAAGCGTCGGAAGACGAAGAAGAAAACACGATGCGCGTGACGTTCACGCCGATCCGCCGGCGGGATAAGACGACGGCGGGAACGATCGCCGTGCTTCAGGATGTTACCGAGCAGGAGAAGCTGGAGCAATCGCGGCGGGAATTCGTAGCCAATGTCTCGCATGAATTGCGCACGCCTTTAACAACGATTAAAAGCTATGCCGAGGCGCTTACTGACGGTGCGCTGCAGGAAAAGGAACTGGGTGAACGATTTGTAGGCGTCATTCGAAATGAGACGGAGCGAATGATTCGGCTCGTCACCGATCTTCTGCATCTATCCCGCCTGGATTCCAATCAGGCGCCGCTGCGGCGTCAGCCGACGAATGTGCCGGATATGCTGGAGGAAGTCGCCGACCGATTTTCCTTTCAGCTGCGGCAAAAATCCATTCAAGCCACGGTTAACGTCGAGAACGGCATTTCATCGGTATGGCTGGACCGGGATCAGATCGATCAAGTGCTGGACAATCTGGTATCCAATGCGATCAAATATACGATGGACAACGGGAGGATCGCAATTTCCGCGTACAAGCCCGATTCCGCCTCGATATCCATTTCCGTGAAGGATACGGGAATCGGCATTCCGCAGAAGGACTTGAATCGGATTTTCGACCGTTTCTATCGGGTTGATAAAGCGCGCTCCCGCAATATGGGCGGTACGGGCCTTGGATTGTCGATTGCCCGGGAAATTATTAAAGCCCACGGCGGAACCATCACCCTGGACTCGGAATGGAATAATGGGACGACAGTCACATTTACATTGCCCGCCTTAATGGAAGGGGGGGAATCGGCATGATGGAGAGGCTCAAAACAGGCACGCTTGTGCTTCTGGTCGCACTCAGTTTGGTCCAGAGCTATTTTCTTGCCTACAGCATTCCGACTTTGGGCACCAAGGTTGCATCGGAGAAGGATTATGTGCAAACCGAGAAGATGGGTTCGGAGGAGCGGGTGGAAAACCTGATTTTCCCCGAAGATATGGTGCTGCATTTTGGCGGGGATAAGCATACGGTGTTATATCCGAATACCGAATTTTTCGAACAAATATTCAGAAAGCTGGCGAGCCGCGAGTTTAGAGGGTTTCAGCGGAATATGCTGAATGTGCATGATTGGGCAGAAGTTCGAAAGGACGATATCGGCGTGGAGCTGCGTTTCGGGTACGGCGTGCCGGTCGAACTGCTCATGAAGGTGTTCAAGCTGGAAGGGGATTTGCAGTTCCTTGGCGAGAAGATTGAGCGAATCTGGATCTTTAAGATGAATGACCGCGATGAGGTGCGGGTTTACTTCTTCAGTTCGGACGGGCGGACGGTGTATGAATCGATCCGGGCCGACCTGACGATCAGCGACGTACAGGAATATGTCGGCTTCGGCGCGTATTGGACGCCATACCGGACGACGAACGGCAAGATCTACCTGCCTGAGCAGCCGATCGAAGCGGTAGAGGCGTTGATCGGTTATCAGATGTATACACCGGAGCAAATGCTGCGCAATCTGTTCTTCGACCCGGCCGTACTGCGGACTAATGAAGACCGGAGCGGCACGCAGATCTATACCGACAGCAAGCGCGGTCTGCAGGTGGAGCAGGACGGCCAGTGGATCCGGTATATTAACCCGGTTGCGCCGACGGGGAATACAGTCAGCTTTTCCGATAATGTATACACGTCTCTTTCGTTCATTAATCAGCATGGCGGCTGGGATGGAATCCACCGTTTGATTAATCCGTCGGAACAGGAAGAAGGGCGCAACATTATGTTCCAGCAGTATTATTTATCGCTGCCCATTATCTCACAAGCGTCATTTCGCTTCGGGGCGATGAAGCTGGTCATGCAGCAAGGAACGATTACCGAGTATGAGCGTTCGCTAATGACGCTAGGTTCGGCGAATGCAGAGCGAAAGCTGCGTTATTTGCCGGATGGAGATACGGTTGCCGAGCGGCTGGCGAATTATGAGCGCCGGAGTGAAGTCCGGGCGGTATTCCCCGCTCTCATGGCGGGGCAAACGGAGGAGCGGCGAATCCGGTTGCTGCCGGTCTGGGCGGTGCGGCTTAGAGACGGCACGGTAGAAAAGATTGCCGGTGCGCTGCCGGACGGAACGGTCGTGGAGACCGAACAAGCGGGACAGCTTTCCACGAAACCATCTGATGGACAACCGGCTGGGGAGCTGGATCGGGAAGAAGAAGAGACGGACAGCGACAAGCCGGGCGTAAGTGCCATGCTGCAAGGGAAGCCGGAAATGATCAAACCGGAACCGGTGTTGTAAGCAGAAACGGCTTTCTCTCCGCACGAACTGATAGCTGCACTCTCATGCAGCCCGGTTCTGTGCCGACCTTGTCGAGAAAGCAACGTTTCGCGATGAAAGATAAGAACGTAATAGGCAAAAGCTCACGAAGCGGATTTCCTTTGGAAATCCTGCAGTGCAACATATACGTTCTTATCTTTTGAAAAAAGGGGTGATCGGTCAATGGATTGGGGCAGAGCCAAGAGCGTGCTTATATTTTCGTTTCTGGTGCTGAATATCATTCTTGGATATCAGCTCTGGTTTGAGGTGCGGGATCAGCTCAGCACGAATATTGATGTGACCGATTTGCCGCCGGAGACCCTGCAAATTATGCAGGAGAAAAACATTCGGCTGCTCGGCAAAATTCCTGCGGGCAACCCCGAATTGCAGGATCTGGAATACCGTTTCACGACCAAGCCCGGCAATGCCGTCGTTCAGGAGCTTGAAGCGCCTGTGGAAAGCAAGATTATATTTTCATCGAAAAAGGAGCTTGCTGATGCGCTCGGAAAGGCGATTCCGGACATCGACCATTACGGGTACGATTCCGAAGAAAGCACGACCGACGTATTCGTGATGTACCGCATGTCGGACGGGCTGCCGATGTTTGACGTAAAGCTGGAGCTCTATAACAGCAGTCAGAAGATTGTCGCATTCAAGCTGAACCGGGTAGAGCAAATTGAGCCGGGGAAGGCGAAGGCGCAGTCGGTATTGTCAGCTTCTAAAGCGCTGATCAAACTGATTGATAACAACTATTTGCAGCAGGATGCGGTGATTAAGGATATTCGGCTCGGATATCATGGGCAGAACTTCGGGTCGGAGCAGCAGTATTCGGCGCCTTCCTGGCGGGTTCTGCTCGAAAGCGGAGAAGTGTTTTACGTGCATGCGATAAGCGCGGAAGTATTTACGGAGACGGAACCGGAAGCCGTCACTCAAGAAGGCCAGTAGGGAGAGGGAAGGCAAGAGGGGAAATGGGGCTACGATTTACGGTGTTGGCCAGCGGCTCAACCGGCAATGCGACCATTGTGCAGTCGGAGGATGCGACGGTATTGATTGATGCGGGCCTGAGCGCAAAGAAGCTGGAGCAGTTCATGAAAGAGCGGGATCTGGAAGGCCGGCGGCTGGATGCGATTCTGGTGACGCATGAGCATTCCGATCATGTAAAGGGGCTTGGCCCAATTGCGCGCAAATATGATCTTCCGATCTATGCGAATGAAGCGACTTGGGAAGCGATGAGCAAGCATGTCGGGGACATAACAGAGGACAAGCGAAAGGTGATGCCGACCGGCACTGCAGTGGAATTCGGCGGCATCGTGGGACGAATGCGGGTCGAATCGTATGCGATCTCTCACGATGCGGCCGAGCCGGTCGGGTATTGCTTCTATAACGGCGATTGCAAAATAAGCTTGGTGACGGATTTAGGCTATATGAGCGACAAGGTGAAAGAACAGGTGATCGATTCCGACGTATTGGTGCTTGAATCGAACCATGATACCGAAATGCTGCGCATGGGCAGGTATCCATGGAATATCAAGCGCCGGATATTGAGCGATATCGGCCATTTATCCAATGAAGCTGCCGGGGATGCGTTATGCGAGCTGATGACGGACCGTACGCAGCGGGTATACCTGGCACATTTGAGCCTTGATCATAACTTGATGGATTTGGCCAAGCTTACTGTGAATAGTATATTAGAGAACAGAGGCTTCTTCTTTAAAAAGGATGAATTCTCGCTCCGGGATACATATCATGACCGCCCTACGCCATGGGATGAAGTAAAGCGGAGATAACGGAATCGAGCTCTTGATCGAGATGCGCGGTCTTCTGTTCGAGTTCTTCGCGAGTCAGTAAACCCTTCTCTATGAGAAGCTCCAGCATGGCGCTTAATGCGAGCAATGTACGGTAGTGGTCGTTCTTCAGATCGGCGAGACCGGCAACGAGATTAACCTGCTCCCAGGCAGAGACGTTGGATTTGTTCATGTTTAATCGCTCCTTTAATCAGTATGAATATATACAATATTATTCAATTGAACAAACGCTGGAAATCTATTATTATTGTAGTCTAATCATCCGAAAATATTCTTAGATATGAAAATATAGTCTTGGTGTCAGAGACATCGAGAGGAGCGATTATTCATGAGTTTATTCGACGACGAGTTTTATTCCACGAAGGTATCGCGCCGCATCCGGTGGAAGAAGGAGCAGGAGATTCCAGAGATCGCAGGCAGCGGGCGGGGCTGGACGTCGCTGCGCATTGCATTTATGTCGTCGTTTATCAGTGCGCTCGCGGTGGTGCTTCTGTTTAGCCTCATTACGGGTGTCGGAAACGGCGGCGGCAACAGAACGGTTGCTCCGACAACGTCGCCGATCCAGGTGACCGATCCGTTCGAGCGGCCGATCCAGGCCGCGGCCAAAATCGGACCGGCTGTCGTCAGCATTATTAACGAACAGGTATTTCCTCTCGGGCTGGACGATTTCGGTCTTGGAGATCCGGAAGCGGATTCGGATTCGGAAGAGGAAGAAGAAGAATCGGCGGCACCTTGGCCGTACGATGATGATGAGCTGCAGCAGGCCGGGCTTGGTTCGGGCGTGATCTTTGAGAAGGCCGGCAGCAAAGCGCGCATTGTTACAAACTATCATGTAGTAGAAAATGCGGTTTCCGTGAAAGCTGTGCTCGTGGGTGGCGAAGTGCGGGAAGCGACCGTCATCGGCAAAGACCGGATTACGGATTTGGCGGTGCTGGAGATCGACGGCAAAGGGATTGACATCACTGCCGAAATCGGCGACTCCACCAAGCTGCGTGACGGTGAGACCGTTATTGCGATCGGCAATCCGCTCGGTCTCGGGGATTCGCTGACGATGGGGATTGTGAGCAAGACCCGCCGCGTCATCCCAGTGTCGCTGAACCAGGACGGCATCTATGATTGGGAGCAGGAGGTTATTCAGATCGACGCTTCCATCAATCAAGGCAACAGCGGTGGCGCTCTGGTCGATCTAAACGGAAGGCTGATCGGCATTAACAGTATGAAAGTGGCCGATTACGGCGTGGAAGGACTGGGCTTTGCCATTCCGATGCACAATGCAATGCCGGTTATCCAAAGCTTAATTGAACACGGCAAGGTGAAGCGGCCTTATGTCGGCGTATATACGCTTGATTTGGAACAATACTATGCACAGAAGGCTTTCAAATCAAACAGCAAGGACAATGGCGATTCAGAGGTTGAGGAGCTCAACCTGCCGCCGGAGCTGCGCAGAGGCATCATCGTGCTTGAGGCGGTCGGGCCGGCCAAGAAAGCCGGGTTGAAGTTCAACGATGTCATCGTCAAGCTGGACCGGCAGGATGTCGGAAGCACGATGGAGCTTCGTAAATATTTGTACACGAAGAAAACGATCGGCGATAAAATTGAAATCACCTTTTACCGCGACGGCAAGAAGCAGACGACAACGATGACACTCACAGAAATGCCGGAAGAAGAATAAACTGAATTGGCGGTCAGCCGTAAGAGACGGAGTTGCTTAATAGACGATGTATTGCGTATGTAAAGATCATATTGAGCTGTCGATTGACAAGTTTGTAGATGAATACGAGGATGCGCCGGACGTGGTCGACTTAAGCGAGACCCGGTTTGCCGACTGGGATCCGCCGCCAAAGTGCGAGATGTGCGGCCAACCGGCAAGGTTCCTTGTCGTATAATACGAGACGAAGAGTCCGTGCGGATGGCCGCATGGACTCTTTGGTTTTTGGGAAGAACGAAGCAACGTTTGTCACGGTAATGCTGCTCTAACGGTTGTATTAGCTGCTATTAGGTGAAAAAAAGCCATTTTGAAAATTTAACGGTTGCAGGCGATGTTATTTGCTGAAAGCTGACCTAAAAACCATGCAAAATGGACATATAGGCGCACTGGAAACCGTTAGCCCAGCAAGAACGGGTATAAGCCGTAAATAACGTCGATGACAACCGTTTAGAAAATACCAACATGAAATTAATCAGCAGAAAAAGCAACAATCATAAGGAGTTCATCCATAATTTATTTATGGATCCATTTATTAGAGCGGAAGGCGGGAGTTAGGGTGAATATACAAATTGCAGCAGTCGGGAAATTAAAAGAGAAGTATCTGGTGCAGGGGATTGCGGAGTATGCGAAGCGGCTGGGGCCGTATGTGAAGCTGCAGCTGACGGAGGTGCCGGACGAGAAAGCGCCGGAGACGATGAGCGCGGCGGAAGAAGCCCAGGTGCGGGAGCGGGAGGGAGAGCGGCTGCTCGCGCAGATCAAGCCGGATGCGCATGTCATTGCGCTGTCGATTGACGGCGAGCTGTGGTCCTCCGAGGACCTGGCGGCCCAACTGGATCGCTTGGCCACATATGGCCGCAGTAACCTTGCTTTTGTCATAGGCGGCTCCACAGGCCTCGCCCCGGCCGTGCTGCAACGCGCCCAGCAGAAGCTCAGCTTCGGCCGCATGACGTTCCCGCATCAACTGATGCGGCTAATATTAATTGAGCAGTTCTACCGGGCGGTGAAGATTAATCGGGGTGAACCGTATCATAAGTAGGGCGAAATTTTCGGAAAATATCAAAGCAGGCTCAGAATGGTGCTTTGCCGGGCATGAGTTGGAAAAGAGTCACACTCGGAGGAGAATTCGGAACAAACGGGCCTCTATGAGCATTTTTGAGTCACAGAGAACGATGCGGTACTTAAGAGGGACCTAGAAGGAAATAAAATTGGTAAATTAACTTGAAATTCGTAGCGTTACACGATACACTAACTGTGTATTGTGTAACGCTACACTTTTAAGGAGGTGTTATGAAATGAGAAACCTGTCGGAAGCGTCTGCTCATCCCGGCACCTACGTGCGCCAGATGATCATTCCCTCAGAAATGTCCGTGAAAGAAGCTGCCGAACGACTTGGTATTGGAAGACCAGCGCTGTCAAACTTCCTTAATGGGAAGTCATCCCTGTCTCCTGAGATGGCGGTCAGGTTGGAGAAGGCATTTGGTGCTGACCGGAAGAAACTGCTCGAAATGCAGGCTGCATTCGACCGGAAGATACGAGTGACTACTGATAAAGAAATAACGGTGCGTGCCTTTGTTCCAGTTTTCCTGACCATTAAGGCAAGGCAGATCGAGGACTGGGCCGATAGCCAGATCGACGCTCGGCACCACTTTCCCGTGTTGTTGCGCAAACTGGTGCACTCCACCAGCAATGGTCTTCGTCAGATAGACTTCCCTGGCTACGACAACGCTCAGCGTAAAGGTAACGATGGTTACGTTGAGGCAGGTATTGCTACACCTTGGGTTCCTGAGGGGAGTTCTTATTGGGAGTTCGGAACCGACCAAAATCCGGGCGGCAAGGCAGAGAGTGATTACGCTGCAAGGTTAAAATCGATTGATCTCTCTGTACGTGCCAACAGCACCTTTATTTTCGTAACACCTCGTAACTGGCATGCTAAGAAAGCCTGGGAGGAACGGAAGAACGAGGCTGGCGACTGGAAATTTGTCAGAGCTCTCGATGCTAGCGATCTCGAGCAGTGGCTGGAACAGTCTGTGCCTGCGCAAATCTGGCTTGCAGAACAACTCTCTTTGCCGGTAAAAGGTTTCGAGACATTGGAACAGGCGTGGGCTCGCTGGGCAAATGCCAGCGAGCCCCCTCTAACACCCAAGATTTTTTCTCCTTCAATTATCGCAAGCCGAGATACATTCAAGGCGTGGCTTAACAAGCCGAACAATAGGCCGTTAGTCGTCACAGCAGACTCGAGTGATGAGGCGCTTGCTTTCCTGGCGTGTCTGTTTGATGATTCAGAGTTCGGCCAATTCAAGGATCAAGCAGCGATTTTCACATCACCAGAAGCGCTTAGGACGCTAATTGCGTCATTTGTACCTTTCATCCCGATTGTTTTTTCCGAAAACGTCGAACGAGAATTAGCCGACGCCCATCGCCGGCTCCATTGTATCGTATATCGGCCTCGTAATGCTGCCGATACAGAACCCGATATAAAGCTTGATCTATTAAGCCATGAAGCCTTTAAGGATGCACTCACCTCAATGAAAATTGAAGAAGGTGATGTCGACAGGTTAGAGAGGGAATCAGGCCGTTCCCCGACGATTCTGCGCCGTCGTCTCTCTCAGAATACAGCAGTCAGGGTACCGGGTTGGGCCAGCGACGACTACAGAGCAGAGGCGCTCGTGCCAATGGCCCTGATCGGTGCTTGGCACGCTGAGACGGAGGCTGATCGCAAGATTGTCTCCAATATTGCAGATCGAGAGTATGATGCTATTGAGCTCGATATTACGCGCTTGTTACGGCTTGACGATAGTCCCGTATGGTCTGCCGGACATTATCGAGGTGTGGCCTCGAAGATCGACGCGTTGTTTGCAATTGCCAGGATGGTAACGCCATCGGATATCAATCGGTTCTTCGTCGCCGCTGAATACGTTCTTTCGGAGATTGATCCGGCTCTAGAGCTACCGGAAAAAGACAGGTGGGCCGCTGCTCTTTACGACAAAACACGTGATCACTCTAGTGCGTTACGGACCGGTATCTGTGAGACACTTGTCATTCTGTCGGTCCACGGAAACAATCTGTTTCAGAGTCGTCTTGGTATCGATGTCCAGGGTCGGGTCTCACTGCTTATCCGCAAACTCCTAACGCCGTTAACGCTTGAAAAGCTTCTTTCCCATAACCGCGACCTACCGCGCTACGCAGAAGCCGCGCCTGACGAATTTATCAAGGTAATTGAGGAGGATCTAAGGGGCGACAATCCTATTGTCTTCGGTCTTCTCAAGCCAGTTGATAGCAGCCTGTTTGGGGTATCCCCCTCACGCACTGGTCTCCTCTGGGGACTAGAGTGTTTGGCCTGGAAGCCACAAAATCTCCCGTTGGTGTCGGCGATACTAGCCAGGCTCTCCCATCTGAAAATCGACGACAACTGGGCAAATAAGCCAGATGCAAGTCTGCAAGCTATCTTCAGATCGTGGATGCCACAAACGGCGGCTTCAGTGGAGCAAAGGATTAAGGTGTTAGAGATGCTCATCAAGCGTTTCCCGGATGTCGGCTGGGAGATTTGCATCGAGCAAATTAAGCCGGGTTCTAGAATTGGCCATTATAGTTATAGACCTAGTTGGCGTGGCGACGCATCCGGAGCTGGACAGATCGTCGACCGTAAGGAGATGTACGATTTCAATCGAAAAGCGTTGGATCTCCTCATTGCTTGGCCGTCTCATGACCAAAAGACACTTGGGGATGTGGTCGAGTCTCTAGAGGGTATACCTGAAAAGGACCAGATTAAGATTTGGGATTTAATAGATCAATGGTCTCAGAGCGCTGGCGAATCCGCCAAAGCGGAGCTACGCGAGCGTATCCGTCTGTTCGCTTTAACCAGACGAAGCCGTCACCGGAAACTAGGGGAAGAGACACGGGATCGTGCCCGTGAAGCCTACGAACGCCTTCAACCTGAAAATCCAGTTATTCGTCATGGTTGGCTGTTCGCTGAACAATGGGTGCAGGAGTCGATTGAAGAAATCGAAGAGGATTTCGATTATCGGAAGCGCGAAGAGCGGATTGACAGGCTGCGCAAAGAAGCGATAAACGAAATATGGACTAAGCTCAATTTTAAGGGAGTTAAGGAATTAATTTCCTTCAGCGGTGCAACCGGCGTTATTGGCCGTTACTCTTCATTGTGTGTTATCGGTGTTAAGGCTCAGGTCGATTTCATCCAACGCTGCCTTTCCATTGACGGGGACTCCCGGAGTAAGGCGGAGTGGTGTGTGCAGGGCTTCCTCTCTGCCATTGGAGACGATTCGCGCGCTGAGGTACTGCAGATAGCAGCCGAAAAATTAACTGACGAAGAGCGCATTCGGTTGTTTGTATGTGCACCATTTCAAGCATCCACTTGGCGTCTTGTGGACGGATATGGCGAAGATACATACACTGGGTATTGGAAAGATGTCTTTCCCTCTTGGAGTGGGCATACGCCCGCCGAGTTCACTGAGCTGATTGATGGCCTTCTTGAGGCACAGCGCCCACGTGCTGCTTTCCATGCTGTTCACATGAATTTTAAGGATATTGAGACCTCTCGCCTTAAGCGACTGCTTCGCGACGTCGTCACTGTTGATGCGGAACCTGCAGGCCACTTTAGGTTAGACAGCTACTATATTTCTAAGGCGTTGAGTTCGCTAGACGGACGCGCAGACGTCACTAGTGACGAAATGGCCCAGTTGGAATTTCTCTTCATTGATGCGCTCGATGACGGCGAGCATGGAATTCCTAATCTTGAACGGCATATTGCGGAAGCGCCAGAGTTATTTGTACAGGCGGTGGCACTTGCCTACAAGCGGAGAGATGAAGGTGAGGATCCACAGGAGTGGAGGGTACAGAATCCTGAACAGCGGGCGGCAGTCGCATCGGCAGCTCATCGTCTTCTTGAAAGGATTACAATGATTCCTGGCACAGATGAAAACGGAAAAGTCGACGCAGTCGCGCTTGCTTCATGGCTTACCGAGGCTCGACGTTTGTGCCGCGAATGCGGTCGTGCTGAGATTGGCGATCAATGCCTTGGCCAATTACTTTCCAGGACAACAGTGACAGAAGACGGCTTATGGCCCTGTGAAGAGGTCTGTGAGGCTATGGAAGGAATAGCATCCCCGCAGATTGGCAGAGGATTTTATATCGGGGTTCGTAATTCTCGAGGCGTACACTGGCGGGGTGAGGGCGGCGAACAGGAGCGCCAACTTGCAATCAAATACCATACGTTGGCTGAGCGGCTGTACTTTGATTATCCCTATGTTGGGGGAATTCTCGAGGAGATCGCCCAATCCTACGAACATGAAGCAAGGCGGCAAGATTCCGAAGCAAATATCTCAAAGAGGCTTCGCGATTGAA
Source organism: Paenibacillus tarimensis (assembly GCA_041281825.1). Taxonomy (GTDB): domain Bacteria; phylum Bacillota; class Bacilli; order Paenibacillales; family Paenibacillaceae; genus Paenibacillus_D; species Paenibacillus_D tarimensis_A. The sequence goes on from CP166298.1 coordinate 54,463, forward strand.
GTAATGTGTTTTTATGATGGGCTTCTGCGCAGTTTGAGAGTCACAAAACGATGCGGTATCTGGAGGGGGACTTTTGCTTGCGAAAAGCAAAAGCCCCCTCCGCCGTTTTGGTGGAAGGGGCCAGTTCAAAAATGCTTTTGGACGGTAGGGTCAAACTCAAACTCGATGCCAGCGACTTTGCGCATGTCCTTCATGTGGACTTGCTTGATTACCGTTTGAAGGAGAGTCTTTTGCGTTTCGGGAGGTGCATCTTCTAGCAGCTTGTGGAACTGGGCAAGCGCCTTTCGGACTTGCTGGAGCGGGACAGGGTCGGACCAGTTGTCTGCCAGTAGTCGCTCCGCTTCGGCTTTTCGTCGTGTGAGTTGTACGTGCAGAACCTTTAATTCACTCAGTCGCTCCACGAACAGGTCGTCGTCCACGCCGCTAGTCTCGAAAAGTTTAAAGAACCGCTTGCGCTGACTCTCGATGGTCGCCAGTTCCTTTTCGATTGCCGCCAGCTCCTTCTGGAGAGGGGCGACTCTCTTTGTTCGGTCTTGGTTGATCTTCTTGACGACGTCCTCCAGCACCTTTGGCTTCTGGACAAACTCGGAAATCCGCTAGAACCGTACCATAAGTAGAGCGAAAAGTTGAAAAGTGCTCTACATAAGAATGAGAATTGAAAAGGAATCTACATAGTAAGGGTCGAATAAAGGTATGGATTGATATGAATTTAATAATCAGTAAAACCATTCGAAATTGATATTTGGCAATATAGTTAAGCAATTATAAAATCAATCTATATGGCTAATAATAGTTTAGTAGAAAAAATAAAGGAGGTCGTATGAAATGGAAATAAAGGTTCTCGGAAAAGCTATAGACTATCGTACATCTAGCCCTGTAGTTTATGCCCAAATGACCATTAATGACTATCTGGAATTAATAAACGATGATTTTGATGATTTTCGTTTTCAAAGGAAACGCACTAACTATTCACCTTATCAAAGAATGAAAGATGACATAAAAGCAGGTGCTCTATTGCCACCAATAACCTTGGCTATAAAATCAGAATTTACAGGTGAAGTTCTAAGTGTATTAGAGGAGGATTCGCAGTTAGAGCGAGTGTTGTTACAACAGTCTGGAAAAATCAATATTTTAGATGGTCTACAAAGAACATATATTCTCAAAGATATTCAAGATGAAGGCTTTCACTTCAATCCAAAACAAACCATACTACTTGAGTTCTGGGTCGAAAAAGAGATTAAACATCTTATTTATCGATTGATTGTTTTGAATGCTGGTCAGAAGAAGATGTCGATGCGTCACCAAATAGAATTATTATTTTTAAATATAAAGGAATCATTGGAAAAAGAAATCCCTCATCTAATTATTCATACTCAAAAGGATAGCACGAGAAGGAATATTCCCAAGAAATTTGCGTTAGACCGTCTGGTAATGGGATATCAAAGTTTTTTGTTGAAAAACACTGAAGTAAAGAGATCAAATATAGTTGCTCAAGAAATGTTAGAGAATAACGTGTTAGACTCAACAGCGGATGAACTAGGGGAAGGATTTGAAGAGTTCAAAAGGTTTTTAAAGATCTATGTGGCACTGGATGATGCGACTTATAAACATTACGCGGAATACTGGGACATCGACAAAGAAAGATACAGTTTTTTTAATGATCCGGGAGATGACGAGAGTATTCTAACAAATTCAAAACATTGGTTTGCTAGTGAGAATGTTATGATTTGTTTTTTCGCTGCGATATCAAAGTATATTAGTAATCCGGAACGAGAAGATATATTGGTGAAAACTTTAGAGGCACTGGTTCATAGGATTCAACAATCACCTAGTCACTCAGATCCACTTGGACTTTATGTTTTGTATAAAGTACAGGAAGGTATTGATCCCAGGAAACAATCTGTAGATTATCAAACAAGGCAAATTCTATTTTATGGTTTTTTAGAGTTTTTCAAGATGGATGGTGCGGTTGAGTTTACTGAATGTTGGCAACGGGGTGCATTATAATGCAATTTCAACAATTGATTGATTTATGTGAAGATGAAAATATGGATGAAAGGGTCCTTTCTGAAAATATTCAACTCATTGGAACAGACCAGTATAAAATAAACAATTTTGTTGCAATTTCTATTGAAGAAATAGCAGGGTATTACGATGCAAGTGTAGATAGCAAAATTATAGACAGCAGTGGAGCAGAAATAGGTTATTTATGTTACCAAAGAAAAGCTGAATTTATTACTGAATTAACTGATGTCCAATTAGTAGCGTATCTAAGAGATATTACAATTGTTGAGTATAATTCGGGATTAATTAATATTTCTAAAAACTACGTTGTAATTCATGCTGATAAATTAGATGAATACCAAACAGTTTATATGAAAACGGCTCCTGTTTGGGGAAACTTCAGCCATGCAATAAATACGAATGCTGCAACTAAACGAACAATTGACAGTATTAAAGCATCAAAGATTAAACTACCAACTGAATATCACGAAGAGTCGATTATGAGAGCTATTCAACAACCCTACGGTTTTGAAAGATTCTTAAAGACGTACCACATGCTTGAACTCTTATTTGACTATGATTTTATTTCAGAAATTCGGAGTCTACCCGATGAGTTGAAAGGCCTGAACTCACTACTCAAGGAATTCAATAAGAGGGAAGAGCTGGATAGACTACGTAAGGTGATTACAAAAAGACAGTCTAATCTAGACTTTGCTGAATTAACTGCTTTACTTAATAAAGTGATTCATTATAGGGACTTAGCTATCGAGATATTTTTTGAATACGGCAAGGAAACAAATCCTATTAATAGCACAGAAATGAAATCGTCTTTGGATAGATTCTCGGACTTACTAGCAAAACCAGAACCTTTCAAATATGAAGATCTGAGGAATGTAATTACTCATATTAATAATATGGAAAAATACCATAAATTTTTGATAGATATTTCAACCTATTGGATTTATAGAGTAAGGTGTTCTATTGCGCATTATAAAATAGGAGAGTACATAATGAAGTATGAGGATGAGAAGTTTGTCGTTGACTTCATGGAACCTATTCTAAAATTAATAGTAACTGATTGCTTTGTAGATACTACTATTTAAAAATTAGATTAATGCATAAAGACACCTGTTAATAATAGGTGTCTTTACGCATTTCGCGTTAACAATGTTACGGGGAACCGTATAATAAATAAGGGCAAGTTTTTTTGCTGACTTTTTCGTGCAGAAATTGCAAGGCATTCATTTTTTATCTCCGATAAAATTTATCTTGAAGGGAGGGAATACGATGGATTGGTTGGACAGGATGAATAGGGCCATGGAATATATCGAAACAAATCTAGCGGACAATATCTCATATGATGAAATAGCGCAGAGAGCCTGTTGCTCTACCTATCATTTTCAAAGAATGTTTCCGTTTATTACTGGAGTATCGTTATCTGAGTACATTCGACGTCGACGGTTGACATTGGCGGCATTCGAACTGCAGACAACAGATTCAAAGGTTATTGATGTAGCTATGAAATATGGATATGATTCGCCGGAGGCGTTTGCACGGGCGTTTAAGAATCTTCATGGGATCATGCCGATATCTGCGCGGGATACAGGCGTTTCTCTAAAAGCCTATCCTCGGATGTCCTTTCATATTTCAATAAAAGGGGATGTCGAAATGAATTACCGAATTGAGCAAAGAGGTTCTTTTGAGATGTTTGGAGTATATGGAATTATTAATGCGGACCAGAAAACAGCATTCTCTGAAGTTCCTCAATTCCGTGTAAAATGTGATGATGATGGTAGCGTTGATCATATGAACGACTTGCTGGGACGTTTTGGTGACACCATGTTACACGCCGCCTTATACGATCACACTAGAGAATCTTTCAAATACATGGTCTGCTATCATTTACCTAAGGGACTTGAAATCCCGGAGAGATTCACAAAACTTTCTGTCCCAGCATTAACGTGGGCGATTTTCCCGGAACCGCAATGTGATATGCAAAAACTATGGGAACGAATCTATTCCGAGTGGTTTCCGACATCTGAATACGAACAGGTTGAGGGCCCTAGTTTCGAAATGTATTATGGAATGGCACGGCATGGGAATGAGACGGGGGAAATTTGGATACCTGTGAAGAAAAAATAACGCTTTTACGCGAGTGAAATGTAGGTATTGCGTTAACGAAGATGATAACTGAACATAGCCAGATTGAGAAAAGGGTCATCCCCACAAAGGATGGCCCTAAAACTTGCCGTTACAGACAACACGGAGAACCGTATCATAAGTGATCCTAAAGTTTTTGCATTAGTCGCTTGGGCGCGGAAAGCTGCCTCTGAGGGGATGAGGGAGGGGCCGCTCTACGGAAAGAAAGATCGTTGCTCAGGTCGGCTCGTATGGTTGGAACTCTGATTGCTACCAATCCTTTGAGGAACGTTAAATTAAAGGAGGGCTATCCCGTTAAAGAATAGCCCTTTAAACTTGCCGTTACAGACAGCGCGGTGAACGTACTCAAAGTATGGCGATAATCCGCCCAAATCCCGCTTAATCGCGCGACCAGTCCCGCCGCAGCGAGAACATCTCCCTCAGCGCATCCGTCGACAGCTCGGTAATCCAGCCCTCCGAGCTGGAGATCACGTTGTCGCTTAGCTGCTGCTTGTTCTCCAGCATCTCGTCGATGCGTTCCTCAAGGGTGCCGAGCGAGATGAATTTATGCACCTGCACGTCGCGCGTCTGGCCCATCCGGTAGGCGCGGTCGGTCGCCTGGTTCTCGACGGCAGGGTTCCACCAGCGGTCGAAGTGGAAGACATGGTTCGCCGCGGTCAAGTTAAGCCCGACGCCTCCCGCCTTGAGGGAGAGGATGAACACGTTCGGCTGCTCGGATGTCGGAAGGTCGCGCGACTGGAACCGTTCCACCATCCGGTCCCGCTGCGTCTTGGGCGTGCTGCCGTTCAAGTACAGCACGGGTTCGCCCAGCTCGTGCTGCAGCACGTCCTGAATCATTTTGCCCATGCCAATGTATTGCGTGAAGATGAGGCAGTGCTCGTCCGCCTCGCGCAACTCCTTGACCATCGCCAGCAGCCTCTCGAGCTTGGAGGAGCGGGCGACGATCGCCTCCGTATGTAGAGGGCCATCCTCCAGCTCCGTTCCCGTATCCTCATCCAGTAGAGCCGGATGGTTACATGCCTGCTTGAGACGTGTCAGCGCTCCGAGAATCGCGCCTTTGCGCTGGATGCCGTCGAGCTCCTTCAGCTTCTCGAGCAGCTCCTTGACGCAATTGTCGTACAAGGCAGCTTGCTCGGAGGTAAGCGGAACATACGTCTTCATCTCGTTTTTGTCCGGCAGGTCGAGCTGGATGGCGGGATCCTTTTTCTTGCGTCGCAGCATGAACGGTTTCACTAGCCGCTTTAGCTCCGCCGTGCGACGCCGGTCCTGTTCGCGCTCGATCGGGGCTGCGAAGCGTTCATGGAACGCCTTGGCGGACCCGAGGTAGGTGGGCACGGTAAAATCGTAGATCGACCATAGCTCCGCCAGCCGGTTCTCGATCGGCGTCCCGGTGAGCGCAATGCGATGAAGCGCGGGAAAGCTCTTGACCGCCGCGGCCTGTCTGGTCCCGGCGTTTTTGATATTCTGTGCTTCGTCCAAACAGACGGCGCCCCATTGGAACGCGGCCAGCGTCTCCTGGTCGAGCGAGGCGGTAGCAAAGGAGGTCAGCACGACGTCAACGCTGCGTGTCTCGTTCCGGAACGCGTCGCCGCCCTTACGCCCGGAGCCGTAATGCATGGACACCTGCAGCGATGGGGCGAAGCGGGAAATCTCCTTCTGCCAGTTTCCGAGTACCGACGTGGGGCAGACGATCAGCGAAGGGAGCCGCATGCCCTCGTCCGCCTGCTCCTTGGCGTACAGCAGGTAGGCAATCAACTGGACCGTCTTGCCGAGGCCCATGTCGTCCGCGAGACAGGCCCCGAGTCCGAAGCGGCGGAGAAAAGCCAGCCAGGCGAATCCGTCCTGCTGGTAGCTGCGCAGCTCGGCACGCAGACCGGCCGGCGGATCGAGCCGAGGCCATTCGCTCTGCTGAGTAATCTTGGCGAACAGCCCGGTCAAATGCGCGTTGAGTTCGACTTCGAGCTCAACGCGGGCGGCATCGGCCCCGAAAGTCTCCGCGCTGGCGTCCGTCGCCCCGTCATCCGCGTCGCCATCCGCGTCGCCCTGCGAGAGCAGATGCAATTGCAGCACATCCTGAAAGCTTAATCCCTGGCTCTTGTCCATTCCTTCCATCATGCGGCGGATCTGGGCGATCAACGCCGGGTCGAGCACGATCCAGCGGTCCCGGAACTTCACGAGACGCTCCCCTCGCGCGAGCAGCTCGTCGAACTCCTCCTCGTTCAGGTCGGCGCCGCCGATGGAGATGCGCCAGTTGAAGCTCAGAATCGCTTCCAGCCCGAATAAAGACTTGCCGCCACCACGCTTCTTGGACTCGTCCTCCGACTGTACGGCCGCGCGCAGCCGCGGTTTCTTGCGGCTGGCGGCTTCCCACCATGCGGGCAGCAGCACCTGCCAGCCGGCTTCGAGCAGCCGGCGGCTGTCCTCGTTCAGAAACCGCCAGGCCGCCTCGTCGTCAAGCGGCTTGACTAGCACGTCCTCGCCGCGCGACAGCCGATCGTGCGGAAGGCTGGCTCGCAGCCGTTGCAGCCAACCGTCCGAGCGGCTGCGGATAGCTTCCTCCCACGCGTCGGGCCACTTGCCGGCCACCGAGCCGTCGTCGCCCAGGCGCACTCTGCGAAGCTTAGCCGGATCGCTCTTGTCCTGCAGCACGAACCGCAGCCGCCAGCGGGAGTGCTCGTCGCCCTCCCATGGCTCTAATAGCTGCAGCAAGGGGCGGAACGGCGCGACATCCGCTTTCCAGCCAATCTGCACAAGCCAGGCCTCGTCGTCGAGTCCCGCCGTTGCGGCCGCCGCGTTCTCGCGCGCGAACAAAGCTGGGAATTCACGGCGCAGATCCGCCTCGTCCGGCTCCGTTCCGTAGAAGCGGCTCATGACGGACGCCGAGAAGGCCGCTTTCAGCCCGTCGCGCGCCTCATCGCTCCAGCTGCCGCTCTTCAGGTCCAGTTCGTCGCGGCGCGCCTGTCCCAAGGTTGCGCCGACCGCAGCTGCATCCCAGCTCCAGCGCAGCGAGCCGCCGCGGTAAGACGCAAGATCGGGCGCATACAGCCGCTTCTCCAGGCATTCGCCCAAGAGCGGTGCCAATGCGGCCAAGCGCGCGGCATCGTCTTGCCACTTCCACTCCATATGCGCCAGGAGAGGTCCCGATGCAAAGAAAGGGATGACCTCTTCGGCAGGCAACACAATGGCCTCGAGCTCCCCGACCTTGACGATCTCCAGTTCGGTGCCATAGAAGGACGGCTCGTGCCAGGCGAATAGTCGATGCTTCAGCCCAAGTCCGGTCCAATCCCGCAGCGAATCCGGGTCCGCGAAGAACAGCGCATCGCCATGCGAGGTCAGCACCATTCGAACCGCGATGGTATCCAGGTTATAAGTCGTCGTCATGGAATCAGCTTTCCTTTCCGCAGCTCTTCCTGGAGGGCCCGCAGCCGGCTATGCCGGCTCGCGAATGTCTCGATGTACGCATCCCACCGCTGCTCGCGCTTCAACTTCTTGTACAGCTTGGCCAGCCGTTTGAGCAGCTTCACCGCTCGCTTATAGCCGTGGCGGTTTTTTAACAGCACGTATTTCTCCGCGCCTTGGTGGTAGAACGGCAGCAGCGCCTCCGGGGCTTCCTTCTCGATGGGCTGCAGATCCTTCGCCCGGAAGTCGAGCGGATCGCTGCCGAGGCTAAGCTGATAATCAACCCACTGACGCCAACGGCCGAAGCGCATCAGGCTCTCCTCGTACAGGCTGCCGGAGTAGGGAAGGAGGCTCGTAATCGCGCTCCACATGTTTCCCTCGGCCTCCGGCAATTGCAAGGCGACGGCTTCCCAGTAGCGCCCATATGTATCCAGGCTGCCAGGACTGCGACCGACACGCTCGGTCGCGCAATGGATCAGCCAAGCCTCTAGCCGAGTCCATTCGCCAGCCTCCACCAGCACGCGCAGAAAACGGAACACATGCCCGGGCTTTAGCCGATGCCGCTCCGCTGCTTCGAGCAGCCGCCAAGCCGCTTGATCCTCTTGCAGCCAGAAGTGAATCCAAGCGCGGGCGACAAGCGGGAAGAGCTTATTTTCCTTGCCGAATCCCTCGGCCAAATGGGACAGCTCCTCCTTAAAGAGACGAGGGCTGTCCGCATCGGATGATACCAGGATCAACCACAGCTCCACATAGATATCCAAATAGGCGGGAGGGGACCATGCATTCGCCTTGACCGTTTCGCGGATGTAAACGGCCGTCTCCAGCAGACGCCCTTGATGCTTGACCGCGATCTCCGGCGGCAAGCCGCTATGGAGAAGACCCTCCATCGTATTTATTGTCTCGGACGCCGCCGCCTGGGCGAAGTAGCCCGAGTGGCGGTCGGTCGATTGCTTGCGAAGCAAGAACAGCCCGATGTTCAGCTCGAGCAGCCAGGCCTCCTCGGGTGTCAATTCGGACAGCAAGAAAAGCACTTTGGAGCGCACTTCGTTGCCGTAGTTTATTTGAAATGGGCTGCTCGCCGCTTCCTCGGCGCAGCCCGCGATCAGATCCTGACAATCTGCAATGCTCAGCTCGCTCAGTCGATTCGACTCGGTTATCGTCATAATGCCGGACATTCCTTTCTTGAGCTTTGGCCGCTCGTGAATCCGTTCCTTCATTATAACGATAAATGGTCAAGATGGCATACAGCCCAAAGACCATTGGTCTAAGACCTAACCGCAAGGGGAACAATGGGATTGAAGTTGGTACTAAACAGTGTTACTCTAACAGCGGCAAATTCAAAATCCATGGCTTGGAGAAAGGTAATACTATGATAAAAGTCGATAACTTATCCTTCTCGTTTCCGCAAAAAGAACTCTATAACAACATTTCATTTACGTTGGAAGAAGCACAACATTGCGCTTTTATCGGAACAAGCGGCAGTGGGAAAAGTACGTTAATAGATATACTAATGGACCCGGAAAGATATCTTTATGATGGAAAAGTAGAGATGGACCCCGATTGCACAATTGGATACGTAAGTCAGTTCTCGGAACTAGAAAATGCGAAAGAAACAACCGTTTTTGAATATTTAGGAGAACCATTTATAAAGCTTCAGAACGAGATTCAATCGATTTGCACGGAAATGGAAACCTCAACGGATTTAGAACCGTTATTGGAAAAGTATCAACTGGCTTTAGACGCATGGGATGCTATTGGCGGGGAGGATTTTGAAAGCAACATTCATAAGCAGCTGAATGTAGCAAACCTTATGAAGCGAAGAGATCGTAAGGTGGCCGACCTGAGCGGCGGGGAATTCAAACTTATTCAAGTGATGAAGGAAATGCTTAATCGTCCCGACTTCATGATTATGGACGAGCCCGATGTATTTCTAGACTTCGAAAACCTAAACGCGCTTAAAAAAATGATTAATTCGTATAAAGGCATATTGCTGGTTGTTACGCACAACCGATATCTATTGCATCATTGTTTCAACAAAATTATACACCTTGAAAATACGGAGCTCCAAGAGTTTGATGGGCGATATATCGAGTATAACTTCGCATTGCTTCAGGCGAAGATCGAGCTGCAAGAACTCGCAGTCGCCGAACAAGAAGAGATGGAGAGAAACGATACGATCATCAACAATCTTAGAGTTATCGCAACTTATAATTCAAACGCATCAAGAGGGAGAGCGTTGAGAGCTAGAGTTAGATTTCAAGAACGACTGGAAGCACGCCGAATTAAAGCGCCATTTGTTGAAATCAAACAACCGAATATCCGTTTTGGCATGGACAATGAAAGGGAAGACACTACGGTTGTAAGTGTCCATCATTATAGCGTTGGCTTTGATGAGCTGCTGCTGGACAATGTTAATTTTGAGATAAAATCTACGGATAAAGTAGCTATTATCGGCGCAAACGGTACCGGGAAAACGACCTTGCTTCGAGATGTTTTCAACAATAATCATGCTTCAATTGAAATCCATGCTGATGCTAAAGTGGCTTATTTATCTCAGCTTCAAGGAGAAGTACTGAAGGATTCTAATACAATACTGGAAGAATTCATAGATGCAGGATTTAAAACTTACGATGAGATCGGATTGTATCTGTCGGACTATGGATTTGAAGGAGAAATCCTTCGTCAAAAGATAGGACCTCTATCCGGCGGAGAAAAAAATTTACTGCAATTGGCCAAGGTTTCTGCCAGAAAAGCAAACGTATTGCTTCTTGATGAACCGACAAGCCATTTGGATACCTATGCACAACTAGCGCTGGAGAAAGCGATTGAAGAATTCAAAGGCGCGATTCTCATGGTTTCCCACGATTTCTATGCTGTTGTAAATGGTATGGATTATGTTTTCATTATTGACGATAAGACGATTAAAAAAATGACGTTGCCGGAGTTTAGACAGATGATTTATGCTAGTCATTTTGATGAAGACTATTTGGAAACGGAACAAAGGAAAAAAACGGTTGAAATGAAAATAGAATTGGCCCTGAAAAATACTGATTTTGAACTTGCAAAAGGCTTGCTTGATGAGCTGGAAGAGCTGATTACATTGCTTTAAATGACAACCCTCGAAGTGAAGTCAGTTAGCAATAAAACATGATGATGGTGGAAAAATATCAACGCAGTAGCCCAAACAAACCACTCCATTCCCGGAAGTGGTTTGTTTGAATTTCCCATTCCCCCAATTATAGGCCGTTTGATGATACAATAACGGGACAAGATTACGGCGAGTACGGAGGGATGCGCATGGAACATAATCCGAGTCGAAACAAAGAGAACTCTCCTTCTCATTCCGAAGATAAGCAAGAACATGAGAATGACCATCCGTATCTAGACGAGGAGTGGGACTTTGAGTCGGAAGAAGAGGACGACGACGGGGGTTCATCAGTGGGCCGACGGAAGTGGATCAGAAATACGATCATATTCCTGCTCGTGGCCGCTCTAGTCGGAAATATATTGGCCTTCTGGCCGCAAATCTACAACATGAAGACGCTCCCCCTCTTGTTCAGGTCGAAGGAATTATCCAGCCAAGCTGAAATCCAAAGCTATAAAGAAGCGGTTGTTACAGTCAGCACGGACAACGGCAAGGGCACCGGATTCCACATTAACGGCGGCTACATTGTGACCAACTATCACGTCATCGAAGATAACGGCTATATTATAGTGAAATTCCCGGAGCAAAGTCAGAGTTATAAAGCGGAGCTGTCGGGCAGTGATCCCGATCTGGATATCGCCATACTGAAGGCGGACATCGGGGATCAACGGCTGCCGTTTATTGAAGTCGAGCGAGACAACAAGCAGTGGGAGCCTGATGAACAAATCTACGTGATTGGCAATCCGCTTCATTTCACGCAAATCGCCATCGAGGGCGCTATTATCGGCTTGGTCCCGATCCAAGGCCGTCAGACGCCGGTCATGGCTCTTGATGCGCCGGTCTATAACGGCAATAGCGGCTCTCCCGTCATTAACAAGCGTGGCAAAGCCATCGCCGTTGTATTCGCCACTGCCGATGTCGGGCATCAAGACCAAATGATAGAGGCCGGTTTGGCCGTACCGATTGCCGACATGGAGACCCTGCTGCGAACTTCGCTGCCGCCAGTAGAATAAAAACTAAGCAAGGGTGATAGCCATGAGCGTAATACGTTTGGAGAACGTCACGAAGAAGTATGAAGGGTCCATGATCTTTCGCGATATTTATTTTCGAGTCATGCAAGGGGAACGTATCGGCCTAATCGGACGAAACGGTGCAGGCAAGTCGACGGTATTTAAGCTCATCATGGGCAAGGAAGAGCCGACTTCCGGCAGAGTAGAAATAAATCCTCAGTTGAAAATCGGATATTTCTCTCAATTCTCGGAATTGAGCGGAAGCTTGTCCGTTCAGCAAGAACTGGAAATGTGCTTCGAGCAGGTTGCCCTTATCGAACGAGAGCTACAAGAGGTAGGAGATAAGCTGGGTTTGGTTACAGACGATAACGAATTGGAGAGGCTGCTAGCGAGGCAGGCGGAGTTATTCGAGCAAATGGATCATCTCGATGGCTGGAACGTGTCCGTCGAGATTAACACAGTGCTCACGAAGCTAGGGTTCAACGACAGATCTCGCAATCAGCCGATCGATAAGTTGTCCGGGGGATGGCGTAACCGTGCGGCGCTCGCGAAGTTACTAATCGAGCTGCCCGATGTCGTTCTGCTCGACGAGCCTACGAATTACTTGGATATGGAAGGCATTGCATGGCTGGAGCAGTGGCTGTACCGGTTCAAGGGAGCCATGATTCTGGTGTCGCATGACCGGCAATTCATCGACAAGGTCGTCACGCGTACGATCGAGATCGAGAACTATCATTTTCAGGAATACGAAGGCAACTACACCGATTACGTCCGTAAGAAGAAGATGCGCAAGAAGGAGCTGGACCGTCAGTTCGAATGGGAGGAAGAGCTGCTGCTCATGGAGTCCGAAGCGATCGACGACCGCGCGAGCAGGAAATCCGCTTCCAAGGACCGTCTCTCGCGGAAGCTGGCGGATAACAAGAAGCGGATCGAGCCGCATCCCGTTAACGTACTGATTACCGATATTTACGAGAGGCTGCGTTTCCCGGATAAGCTATGCGAAGTGAAGAAGATTGGGCAGACCTACGAGGGCAGGCAGATCTTCGAGAACGTTAGCTTCGATATTCAGAAGGAAGATCGCTTGGTCATCGCGGGGCCGAACGGAAGCGGGAAGTCCACGCTCATCAAGACGCTTACCGGGGCGGAGAAGCCGGAGTCAGGAGAGGTTATCTGGGAGAAGGGCGTTAGCTACGCCTACTTCAACCGGATGTGGGAGGAGCTTGATCCCAAGGATACTGTTAGCCACGCGGTGAATACGTATGGATTGGGGCTGGACGCCCCGCGCAAAAAGGTGGCCAAATTTCTATCGATGCTGCAATTCTCGGAGGCGGATCTGAGCAAGGTGATCGGCAATCTGTCCGGCGGACAGAAGGCTCGGGTGGCGCTGGCCAAGTGTCTTCTATCGGGCGCGGCGGTTATTATCTTGGACGAGCCTACCAACCATCTGGATCTCATGAGTATTCAGGTCATGGAGCAAGCTCTAATCCATTTTCCCGGCGCCGTCATTACGGTAAGCCACGATCGCTTCTTCATCGATAAGATAGGGACGAAAATGCTGACCTTCGATCCGGTAACGGGAGTGACCGAACAAAGCTTATAAGGGACAATAGTTCTCTTGGGTACCTCTCAGCGTACATGTTACAAAGCTAGGGCACCCAATTGGGTGCCTTAAAATTCGCCGTTGAAGTGATACGGTGAACCGTATCATAAGTAACGGCGAAAATTGAAATATTATCACGATAATCCAAGGTGTGTAATTAGTGATGTAACGATGTGTAAAGGTGACAATTAACTCTTTACCGATCGTTCTCAATATGTTATATTGATGGCGGGAGGGAAACGGAATGGCGAGAAGCAAGGAGTTTGAAGAGAACGCGGTTTTGGATAAAGCGATGAGACTCTTTTGGGAACAAGGTTATGAGAAGACATCCATGACCGATCTGGTCGAGCACATGGGAATCCATCGAAGAAGCTTGTATGATACATTTGGCGACAAACATACGCTGTTTCTAAAAGCGATGGATCGGTTTGGCGATAAAATCAACGCTGCGCTTGCAGCTGGAGTTAAACGCTCCAAGTCTGCAGCGGAAGCTCTTCAGTTTATTTTTGACTTCATCATTGATGGAGAAGTAGACTTGCCTTCCGGCTGCTTAATGGTGAATTCAGCTGTAGAATTGGCAGCGCGCGATGCAGATGTTGATGCCAAGTTCACTGAGGCGTGTACAATAGCAGAGCAGCAACTCAAGGAAATTATTCTCTGGGGGCAGCGGGACGGTGAATTTGCCACTGATTACGATGCCGGGGAAATGGCAGAATATCTGCAGAATGTTTGGGTTGGGCTAAGGGCAATGGCAAGAACCTCTGTTGCCAAAGAAAAACTTCACCGCATAGCCAATACATCGATTAAACTTATAGAAGGATAATGGTTTTTTTTCTTTAAATTAGAACGATTGTTCCTGAACTCGCGAGTCTCCTCTTTGCCTAAAGCTTTTTTTTCCATCGTAATAATTGCTTGCACTTTTTTAGAATGATCGTTCTTAAATGTGAACCCGAAACAAATAACAAGAAGCTGAGCCAGCAAGGAATAGAACTGCTGCATTCAAACAAAAGATGAAGATAAGGAAGGATGGATAAACAATGTTAAACCAAAAGATGATGAGAGCGATCGGATATTACGAACCGGGGGAAGGAGTACCGCCGTTTCAGGAGGTTGAAGTGGAGAGACCGAAAGCGTCAGGAAGGGATTTGCTCGTAGCAGTGAAGGCAGTATCCGTCAATCCGTCGGATTGGCGGTCACACAAGGACAAAAAACCGGACGATTCGTCGCTTACGATAGCCGGTCGGGATGTAGCCGGCGTGGTAGTCGAGGCAGGACCGGATTGCAATATATTCAAAGTCGGTGACGAAGTTTATTATTCTGGATCCATCATTCGCCCGGGCGGATTCAGCGAGTTTCACCTGGTCGACGAACGGATTGTCGGCAAAAAGCCTAAGAGCCTCGATTTCGCGCAGGCAGCGGCTTTACCGTTAACAACCATTACAGCGTGGGAAGCTTATTATGAACGATTGGGTATTTCCAAAAATCCATCGGATAATGAGGGCAAAAGTATCTTGATCATCGGGGCTGCGGGGGGCGTCGGATCGATCGCGACTCAACTGGCCAAGCTTGCCGGTCTAACGGTCATCGCTACGGCCTCGCGTCCTGAATCGATCAAATGGACGAAAGAACATGGTGCCGATCATGTTATCGATCATCATCGACCGCTTGAACCTCAACTAAAAGAGCTTGGCCTGGTTGGCGTTCCGTATATTTTTGTTTTGAATAATCCGGATCAGCATTTGAATGAGATGAAGAAGGTGATTTTGCCGCAGGGGAAAATCTGCTCGATTTTGCCATTCGAACAGCCGGCTGAACTTGGTGAATTGTTTATAAAAAGCGTGACGTTTGCTTGGGAATTGATGTACACTCGTTCGGCATTTCAGACGGACGATATGATTGAACAGCATCGACTGCTTAATGAAGTGTCCAATCTTGTGGATGCAGGGAAAGTACGTACAACGATGAAAGAGCTTATCAAACCAATTAATTCCGGAAACCTGAAGGAAGCATTTCACAAGAGCCTGTCAGGCAGCACAATCGGTAAAATCGTATTAGAAGGATTTGAATAAAAGCGCTGGGCAGACAGCAACTGGCATCATCGATCGTTCAAGGGAATTGTTTTAAACCTATAAGATGGAGGCCGCATGATGAGAGCAATGGTAATTGAAAAATACGGGAAATACCCGCTTCAGTTAGCGGATATTCCAAAGCCCGCAGTAGACGATCACGAGGTGCTGGTGGAAATCCATGCGGCTAGCGTGAACCCCCTCGATCTTCTTGTGCGGGATGGTAAATTACGTGTCCTGCTGAAATACGATATGCCCCATGTATTAGGATATGATTTTTCGGGCGTTGTCATTCAAGCGGGACGGAAGGTTACCAGATTCAAGGTCGGGGATGAAGTATTCGGCCGACCAAGCAAGGGCGGAGCCTTCGCCGAATTTATCTCCGTGAATGAAGACGATATCGCCATAAAGCCTCGCAACCTTACCTTTGAGGAAGCGTCATCCATTCCATTGGTCGGGCTTACCTCCTATCAAGTATTGCATGAAAAATTGAAACTAAAGGCCGGGCAGAAAGTATTGATCCAAGCTGGTTCCGGCGGAGTCGGTACTTTTGCTATCCAACTTGCCAAAGCGATGGGACTTTATGTCGCAACAACGACAAGCGAAGCTGGAGCCAAATTGGTCGAGTCGCTTGGAGCCGATCGAATCATCAATTACAAAACAGAACAATTCGATACACTGTTACAAGGTTATGATGCCGTTTTTGATACCAAAGGCGGAGAGACTCTAGAGAAGGCCTTTAAAATTGTCAAAGAGCAAGGCCAAATCGTATCCGTCGTTGGGCCGCCCAATGCGCGCTTCGGAAAAGAGGAGAGGGTTGGCTTCGTCAAAACAAATCTACTTCGGTTGGTTGCCCGGAAGATTACCAAGTTAGAGAAAAAATATAAGGTCAAGTACAGCTTCCTGTTTATGAAACCAAGCGGCAGACAACTGGAGATCCTTTCTGAATGGATTGAATCCGAGAAAATAAAGCCTGTTATTGATCGAGTATTTCCTTTTGAAGACACTCAAAAAGCAATGGAGTACTCCGAATCTGGCAGAGCAAAAGGGAAGATAGTCGTAAAGATAAAGTGATCGCATAACTAAAACAGACAATAAAAGGAGCATATAAAAATGATTATTTCTGAACAAGTTGCATTTGTCACCGGTGCGAACCGGGGTTTGGGCCGTCATCTTGCCTTTGAACTTCTATCCAGAGGGGCTAAGGTGTATGCTGGTGCAAGAAATCCGGAGTCCGTTAACATTCCAGGTGTGATACCTGTAAAGCTTGATATTACTAACCCGCAAGAGGTAGCTGAAGCTGCTATGGTCGCTAAGGACGTTACGCTTCTGATCAACAATGCAGGCACTTCTACAGGCGCTTCTTTGCTTGACGGCGATCTCGACAAAATACAATTGGAATTTAATACCCACTTCTTTGGCACACTATCCATGACTCGTGCGTTCGCGCCTATTCTCACCAATAATGGGGGAGGATCAATCCTGAATATTCTTTCTGCATTATCATGGTTCAGTATAGGGGGTAATGAAGGTGCTTATACGGCTGCAAAGGCAGCAGAGTGGGCACTGACGAACGAGTTGCGCTTAAAGTTGTATCCTCAAAATGTGAGAGTGGCTGGCTTGCATGTGGGCTTTATGGACACAGACATGACGGCCGGCGTTGAAGCTCCGAAGGCCGACCCTGCCGAAATTGCAAAACTGGCTATTGATGGAATAGAGGCCAACAGCTTTGAGATTCTTGCCGATGAACTGAGCCGCAAGCTCCAAAGTGCTCTCGCTGGTGGTGTAGCTGCGTTATACCCACAGCTTACATGAGCCTAACTGTACTAATATCTTCTCTGGCGGTGGAAGGTTTCTAAACACATTTGATGCCCGTGTTCCTGTTGGGACGCGGGCATATTTGTGACAACCATAGTAGGCACCCAAAAAGGTGTCCCTTAAAATTCGCCGTTAGAGTGATACGGTGAACCGTACCACAAATGAGGCGAAATTTTTCGCCTTAACCGCTTGCTGGGCGCGGAAAGTTGCCCAGGCAAGTTTACTGCAAAGTATTTGCAAGAGTCAAATATATAAGATATAAATGAAGGTGACTGCAATTGTATTCCAAAGCCCGTGGGCTACCATCGACGCCGTCAACCGCTGGGTCCACAAATAAAGGAGCGTATAGGTGGTACTAGGAATCAGCAAATCCATCCATTCCACCCCATTCGCTGGTAGATGACCTGCCGCGAAAAACACAATTGCAAAAAGAATACCTATCGTTAACACGGGTTTAGAATTTGGAAACTTCTTCCTCAGCACCCCAATCACGAAACCACGATTATACAGTTCTTCTGCAAATCCTCCCCCTATGACCCCCAAGGGTAAATACCATAAAACATTTACCCAATGCTGATCAAGCATCGTCATAATCCCCGCAATGTCTGGTCTATCTGCGCCTCCCGTAGCAGGGATAAGCCACATGAACTGAACGATCGCCCAAGCCGTTGAAGCTCCTATACCTAACAAGACATCCTGCTTCCAGCGATTCGAAGTAATAAGTCCAAGATCCCTGAGGTTCAGCTTAATCCTCCGAAGGCCCCAATAAAGGAAAGGCACAACAAGGATGAACTGCACGATGCCAATGATGGCAAGCCCCTTACCCTTATAGCCGCCGAAGGCTCCCATCTGAAAAGGAATTTGTGGAATGACGAATAAGATAAATCCAACCACGATAACGAATAACCACATAGCCCATATTTTGAATAGATGCATTTACTCCACCTCCAGCTTCATCTCATACACCCAGCAGCTTATCGCAAACAGTAGCCCGCTAAGGAGCAATATGATAAGCGGTGTCCCAAAAGAATAAGAAAACACACCCGCTTCAGGGCTTTGCCATTCCACGACTGGTAGCCAACTCAGCAGCGGCGAGACCATGCCGGTCAATCGATACAGCACCCAGAAGCTGCAAAATAATAAACATGTAAAAATGATAAAAGGATATTGTCGAAATAATCGACTGACGAGATATGTCAGCATTACCGTATTCGTTAACAGTACAAGCACTGCCACAAATAGCACGATCCCCATAACGAGGCCTTCATCCATTACAGCGAAACTCGAACTCGGTGTAATGGACAAAATCGTATCTTTGAAGAGCAGCCAAACGCTGAGTCCTCCTGTCACCGTTATGGCAGCCGCGCCACTAAAAACGGCCGAAAGCTTAGCAGAAATAAGCTTCCAACCTCGAAGAGGAAGCGACATGACCATGTAGATGGATTTGTGCTTCCATTCTGTATATAAGATCAAATACGCGATAATCATGACCCAGAGAAGGAGCCACAGCAGCGGAAGACATACAGCTGGAATCAATATCCCAAGCGTATCCCATTGAGTCGAATTTGTATGCACCCAAGCCTGAAGAGCTAGCATCATCACAATAAAAAGCGCCACCGACGGAATGACAAATCTCAATTCTTTTATATAAAGCTTCAAATATGACATTGTTATACCTCCTTCCAAAGCTTATGAAGCGCACCGCCGCAGCGGGAACGCACATCTTCCGTTTCTTCATGAAATACGATCTTGCCTTGATGCATCATTATAATCTCATCAAACAAAGATTCTTCCTCTGCCATTTCGTGAGTGGATAATAAAATCGTTTGTTGACCAAGCACAAATTCATCAAGTATTGATGAGATCATTTTAGATTTGGAGATGGGATCAATACCGCTGAAGGGTTCATCCAACAAAACAAGGGGGGCTTTGCGAGCGAGGACCAGAAGCAATTTCAATCTGGCCTTCATCCCCTTCGATAAATGGGACACGATTTCGGATGGTTTCAACTCGAAATTGCGCAGTAAAACTCCCGTACGTTCTGTTTTCCAATCACTATAGAAGCTGGAATAAAACTCGATCACTTGTTGAACCGTCATCCAGCCGTATAAGTAATCCTGATCCGCTAAATAGGCAATCCGTGATTTGTCACGTACCGATAACGATTGACCTTGAAAGAGGATTCGACCGGCAGTAGGACGGGCAATTCCGGCCATAATATTAAACAGCGTTGATTTACCGCAGCCATTTGGTCCCAGCAATCCGATAATAACTCCGTTTCGGATATGCATGCTGATACCATCCAAAGCTTGTTTGGAACCATATGTCTTTGTCACTTCTTGCAACTCCAAGGGGGCGGTTGTTCCATTCACACATTATCCCTCCGTCTCGTGTTTATCGTTCATATACTTTGCAAAACAGGATTGAATTTCGTCCGATCGATATCCAAGGGCGATCATATCCTCAACAAAGGTTTGGATAGCTAGGTTCGCCATCTCCGTACGCACCTTATCTAGAACGGACTTATCGTTAGTAATAAAGGTTCCCTGCCCTCGTTCGGTTACCGTTAGTCCCATTGCTTCCATCTCCCGATAAGCGCGTTGGACTGTGTTGGGGTTCACTTGTGATAGTTGGGCTCTCTCTCGTTGTGATGGGATTTTATCGCCGGGCTGAAGCTCACCGCGTGCTATCGCGCGTTTAACTTCATGAATCATTTGCAAATAAATAGGGATCGGCTTGTCAAAATCAAGCTTCAAATACCACACCTCGTCTCACCGTCGAACTAGTGCACTAGATCATTAATGCACTTTAACTATAATATGCCTTCTGCATGGAAGTCAATAATTAAACAAAAAAAGGCTCCTCCAATGAGAGCCTGCAAAAGTCACCCTAATTTTTGTAAAACAAAACCCAGTGCCGCGATGGTACTGGGTTTTGTTGTATAATGAAAAGAAAACGAAAGAGTTGGAATCATTGCTGCACTCTGCTAAACAAATGACGGCATCTTTCCATGCCGAATTATACAATCTTATTCCCGAAAACCATCAACTGCGAAAAATTCATGAATGCATTGAATTTTCGTTCATTCATGAATTGGTTCGTTCTTCTTACTGTGAGTATTACGGGAGACCGGCTAACGAGCCGGAACTCCTGTTTCGTTTGCTGTTTTTACAGGTGCTCTACAATCTTTCAGATGAACGGATCATCCAAGAAGCACAGGTGAATCTTGCCTACAAGTGGTTTCTAGGGCTTAACCCGAAAGATCCGCTACCAGACCCCTCTCAATTATCTCGCTTCCGTAATCACCGGTTAGGTGCTGGGGCCGTGGATGAGGTGCTCAAAGCTGTTGTTCGTCAATGCATCGAGAAGGGCTTGGTCAAATCGAAGACCATCATAATGGACTCCACCCATACGCTGGCAGGATCACAAAAACAAAAGCCGCTTGAAGTCCTGCAAGATGCCGCTAAGCGTTTATTCCGAGTCGTGGTCAAATGCCTGAACACATTGAAAGAGTAATTGATTTTACTTTCGGAGGTATGTTTATGGAACTGGATCGTTATTTTCTTGAGATTGCCCTTGAAGAGGCAAAGCTCGCATTCGATGAAGGCACTATTCCGATTGGGGCTGTCCTTGTCTCACCTGAAGGAGAACTTTTAAGTAGAGGAAGGAACAGAGTATTCACGGCTCATGATCCATCTTGGCATGCTGAGATTGATGTAATTAGACAATCAGGGATTGAATTAATGAATCCAGTATACAAGAATCAATGCACGCTGTATTCGACGGTTGAACCATGTCCGATGTGTACAGGAGCGATCATTCTGGCAGATATTAAGCGTGTAGTTTGGGCATTAAGTGATGACTATTTAGGAGCACTTAGAATCATGAAAGAAGGAAATCATTTTAGACATAAGTATGATAAGGTCCAAACAATCGCAATGCCATACAAAGATCTAGCAATGAGGGCACAAGAATTACATAAAGGATGGGATGAAAAACGCGGGAAATCATATCAAGTAAGCAATGTTCGGTGTTGATTACGACGGGGACGAGAGTTCAGTGGTATTTACATTTTCGTTCAAAGAAAAGGCCATCCGTCAAGATGGCCTTAAAACTTGCCGTTACAGACAGCGCGGAGAACCGTATCACAAGTAAAAACACACCCCACAACTATTCCACTTCAATCGCCTTCACAGTCTCTCCCTCAATCAACACGGGCTGGTAGTAAGTGTTGGCGGGCAAATCTTTTTTGCCTTGTAAATTCTTAATGACCCAGTCCGCTGCGTCGCGGCCCATTTGTTCTTGGGGGTGCGTCAGCGTCGTTAGTTTGATATTCGCGTTTTTGGCGATATATGAATTGTCTTGGCCAATGATGGATAGCTCGTCCGGAATGGATATTCCCAGCTCTCTGCAGACATGTACGACTTCCAAGCCTACCTCGTCGTTGTAACACACAAGCGCAGTCAGTACATCCCGATTGTCGTTCAGAAACTCTTCCAAGTTGGCGGATAGGTCCGGTTTTGTCTCCGTATCGAATGAAAGCACAAGCTCGGGGTGAAACCGTAATTTGGCCTCCCCAAGAGCCTTGATATAACCCTTCATTCTATACTTCCCTTGCAAATCATCCATTTTTGCGATAATGCCGATCTGGGTATGCCCTCTGGCAATCAGTTCCCGGGTTGCGAGATAGCTGGACTGCACGTCATCCAGACAGAAGAAAGGAACCTCCAGCTCTTCATAGTAGGCGTTGATCATCGCGAACGGAACCTCCTGCTCCTTAAAAGACAGGTAGTAAGCGATATTGGGGTTGTACACATTGCTTCTGGTAGGCTCAATAATCAGTCCATCCACGCCGTAGGACAGCATCATTTCCAACGCCTTTTTTTCCTGCGCAATATCATTATTGGTACTTGCTAACAGCAAGGAATAGTTATCTTCATTTAATCGGCTTTCAATGCCGCGGATAATGGAAGGGAAGATGTAATCCGAGATATAGGTCGTGATGACGCCGATCGTTTTATTCATGGCTTTCCCGCCCGATCTGGACCGGTACTGGCTGCTGACGTACGTGCCGGATCCCTTCTCGCTTCTCAGGAACCCCTCGTTCGCTAATTCCAGAATGGCCTTTCGAACCGTCTGCCGGCTAACGTTGTAGCTGTCCTGCAAAGCGGACTCCGTAGGAATTTGCTCGCCTGCTTTGTATGTTCCCGACAGAATATGACTTTTTATATCATCAATGATGATCTGGTACTTTGGCTTCATGCGATCCACTTCTTTCATCGTTGTTCGGAAAGTTGTACGTACACATTCTAGCATGTATTGCATGAAATGCAAATGCAGCGACATTTTATTTGCGATTTCAACGGTACAAATTCCATGCTTATCCTCAGAAAGACACCATTGATGAGACGGCCAGGGATGGTATTGCAACTTATGTTAGTATAACTATTAGACTATATTGACAAATGTACGTACAAAAAATATACTAAGGCTGTCAGCAAGGGAAAGCGCCTTCTTCGGATCGAACTCTTCCGGTTGTCTCACCCGAGTGACCGGTTCGATCGGAAGCAGCTATTATACGATTCGAAATCGTAAGGGTTAAATCACGAAATTAGATCGCGATATGAGCGATTGTTATTTCTGGTGCAAACCGCGAACAGAGAGGGGACATGTGTGATCATGAGTTATGTGGACTTGAAAGAAGCGATAGCCAAGGGAGAAACTTCGCTGGGTATCGAATTTGGTTCCACTCGGATCAAAGCGGTGTTGATCGATCGTCGTTTCGAGACTATCGCATCGGGAAGCTACGAGTGGGAGAACCGGTTGAAGGATGGATATTGGACGTACAATCAGGAGGATATTATTACAGGCCTCCAAACCGCTTACAGTGAACTGAAGCAGGAAGTGGAACGGAATTACGGAGTGACCCTTCGGACCGTGGGTTCGATTGGCTTTTCCGCTATGATGCATGGCTATCTGGCATTCGACAGCAAAGGCGAGCTGCTGGTGCCGTTCCGAACTTGGCGCAACGCAACAACCGGCGCGGCGGCAAGGGAGCTGACGGAGCTATTTCAATTCAATATCCCCGAGCGCTGGAGCATCGCGCATTTGTACCAAGCGATATTAAACCAAGAGGAGCATGTGCCGCGCATTGATTTCGTAACAACGCTGGCCGGATATATCCACCGGATGCTGACCGGCAATAAAGCGATCGGCATCGGCGATGCTTCCGGCATCTTCCCCATTGATGAAGCAACTCATAATTATCATCCAACGATGGTCAAGCAATTCGATGAACTTATCGCGGCCAAAGGCTATCCGTGGAAGCTTGAGGATCTTCTCCCTAAAGTGTACCTCTCCGGGGAGCAAGCTGGCGAGCTAACGGCGGCGGGAGCCGCCATTCTGGACCCGGCCGGGGATTTGCAGTCCGGCATTCCGCTCTGTCCTCCGGAAGGCGATGCCGGGACAGGCATGGTTGCGACGAATAGCGTGAGGAAGCGTACGGGAAATATATCCGTGGGCACTTCCATTTTTGCGATGATTGTATTGGAGAAGGAATTGTCCAAGGTTTATCCGGAGATCGACATGGTTACGACGCCGAACGGCAGTCCGGTCGGCATGGTGCATGCCAACAATTGCTCCAGCGATCTTAACGCCTGGATGGGATTGTTCCATGAATTCTCCGAAGCGATGGGATGGGGTGTGGATTCCGGGAAGCTGTTCAGCGTGCTGCTGAGCAAGGCGCTTGAAGCCGACCCGGATGGCGGCGGTTTGCTTAGCTATGGCTATCTCTCGGGCGAAAATATTACGGGAATCGATCAAGGACGGCCGTTGTTCGTTCGTTCGCCGGAAAGCAACTTTAATCTGGCTAATTTCATGCGAACGCATCTATTCACGGCTTTCGGAGCGCTCAAGCTTGGCATGGATATTTTGACCGAAAACGAGCAGGTGGCCATTGACAGCATCCTGGCTCACGGCGGCCTCTTCAAAACCCCTGTGGTTGGACAAAGAGCCTTAGCTGCCGCGCTGAACGTACCGATCTCGGTCATGTCCACGGCCGGCGAAGGCGGGGCATGGGGCATGGCGCTTCTGGCCTCTTACATGATCAACAAGGATCAAGAAGAGAGCCTGGAGAACTTCCTCGAACAGAAGGTCTTCCAAGATGTCGAAGGACAGGAGATTGCTCCGGATAGAGCGGATGTTCAAGGGTTCCAAGCATTCATCGAACGATATCGGGCAGGGCTCGCCATCGAACAGGCCGCTGTAGACCATCTACTAGAGAACGGGAGGGGCTAATGTTGTTAGAACAGCTGAAAGAAGAGGTTTATCAGGCGAATCTGGATTTGCCGAAGCATGGACTTGTGAAATTCACTTGGGGTAATGCAAGCGCCCTCGATCGGGAAAGCGGTCTTTTCGTCATTAAACCGAGCGGAGTCAGCTACGAAAAGATGAAACCGAGCGATATGGTGGTGGTGGATCTCGACGGTAATGTGGTCGAGGGGACCTTAAGACCTTCCTCCGATACCGCGACTCACGCCGTATTGTATAAGCATTACCCGCAAATCGGCGGCATCGTGCATACACACTCGACCTGGGCAACCATTTGGGCGCAAGCGGGACTGGATGTGCCCGTTATGGGAACGACGCATGCGGACACCTTCTATGGCGCCGTCCCTTGCGCCCGTTTCTTGAACCAAGAGGAGATTGACCGGGGGTACGAAGCGGAAACGGGCCGTGTCATCATCGAAACGTTCGAGGAGCGCGGACTGGATGTTATGGCCATTCCGGCCGTCCTGCTCCAGGGACATGCGCCTTTCACCTGGGGAAAAGACGTAAAATCGGCCGTTGTGAACAGCGTCGTGCTGGAGGAAGTTTGCAAAATGAATTTGTACGCGCGGCAATTGAATCATTTTGCCAAAGAACTGCCGCAAGGCATTCTCGATAAGCACTATCTTCGGAAACACGGGAAAGATGCCTACTACGGGCAGAAGTAAGAACTTAATCCATAATTAATACCAGAAAAGAGGATGATGAAGATGTCAGCAACAGCAGCTAAACAGTTTTGGTTCGTCGTAGGTTCGCAGCATCTGTACGGGGAAGAAGCGCTGGCTGAAGTGAAGGCTCACGCGCAGAAGATGACGGATGCCTTGAATAATAGCGGTGTGCTGCCTTATCCGCTTGTCTTGCAGGACCTGGCCGTCAGCGCGGATAAAATTACAAGCATCATGAAAGAGGTCAACTATCGAGACGAAGTGGCGGGCGTCATCACGTGGATGCACACGTTCTCGCCTGCGAAAATGTGGATTCGCGGTACGAAATTGCTGCAGAAGCCTTTGCTTCACCTGGCAACCCAGTTTAATGAAAGCATTCCTTGGGCAACGATCGACATGGACTTCATGAACCTGAACCAGGCCGCTCACGGCGACCGGGAATACGGCTTCATCAATGCCCGTCTGAAGAAACAAAATAAAATCGTTGTAGGCTACTGGGAACGTCCGGAAGTGCAGCGGCAGATTGCAGATTGGATGGACGTAGCGGTTGCCTATAATGAAAGCTTCAATATCAAAGTCGCCCGTTTCGGCGACAACATGCGCAACGTTGGCGTAACCGAAGGGGACAAGGTTGAGGCCCAGATTCAATTCGGTTGGACCGTAGACTACTATGGCATCGGCGACTTCGTGCAATACGTGAATGCCGTTACAGAGCAGGAAATCGACGATCTGATGGCCCAATATGCGGAGCTTTATGATTTCGATTACGGCACGTACAGCAAAGAAGCCTGGGAAGCCAGCGTCAGAGTCCAAGCGAGCTATGAAATCGCCCTCAAACGTTTCTTGGACGAGAGGGGCTATAATGCCTTTACAACGAACTTCGAAGATTTGCATGGAATGAAACAGCTTCCGGGACTTGCCGTCCAACGGCTGATGGCTCAAGGCTACGGCTTTGCCGGCGAGGGCGACTGGAAGACGGCCGCGCTCGATCGCTTGATGAAAGTGATGAGCCGCAATCAGAACACTGGCTTTATGGAGGATTACACCTATGAGATGGCGGCCGGTCAGGAAGCTATCCTGCAATCCCATATGCTCGAGGTCGATCCGTCCTTGGCAAGCAACAAACCGAAAATTATTGTGTCCCCGCTCGGTATCGGCGATCGTGAAGATCCGGCGCGTCTGGTATTCGACGGCAAAGCCGGCGAAGGCGTCGTCGTATCCATGGCCGACTTCGGCACTCATTATAAGCTGCTGATCAACGAGGTTTCCGCATTCGAGCCGACGGTTCCGGCTCCAAAGCTTCCTGTCGCTCGCGTCCTGTGGACGGTGAAGCCGAATTTCCAGGATGGAGTGAAAGCCTGGATCGAGAATGGCGGCGGCCATCATACCGTCGTTTCCTTGAACCTGACGACAGATCAAATCGTGACCTACGCCAAGCTGGTTAACTTGGAATACGTCGTTATTAAGTAATCCATAAAGCAAAATGTAGAAACCGTTTCTTTCGTAAATGGGCGATTCCATTTACCAAGAAACGGTTTCTTTTCGTTTTTCGGCATAAAGAAGGGCTGCATGTAAAAAAATATTTACATTGTGTATAATATAGCATACATTATGTATATAATTAGTTACATGCATAAGGAGTGATGGATATGTCGTATCAAGAAAAAAGAGCTATTGTTTCAATGGTTACAGGGATTTTTATTTTGGGGGCATATTGTGTCTACGCATACGGGAAGTATCAGTCAGGTAAGATTGCCACGCATGATATGAAATTCTGGGCAGGCACCATGCTGATGTTTATCGGTATAGGCATTGTTGCTGCCATTACCATTCAAATCATTTTTCACATTCTGCTTTCTGTGGCGGTTACTGTACAGGAAAAAACACGGAATGGCCAATGTGATGATAAAGAAATCAAGAAAACAATTGAATCAGAAATGGTTCCAGATGAAATGATTAAGCTGATTGAACTCAAATCAATGCGAATTGGCTTCATTGTTGCAGGAATTGGATTTGTCACAGCTCTTGTGTCGCAGGTATTAGACTATTCAAATGCAGTCATGCTTAACATCATGTTTGTATCATTCTATGCAGGCTCGCTGTTTGGAGGTTTAACCCAGCTGTACTTTTACAGAAAGGGGGTAAAAAATGGCTAAGAAACTTCAAATTACAAACAACATCCGAAGACTGCGTTTCTTTGCCAATGAAATGACACAGCAGCAGCTAGCTGAAAAAGTAGGCGTCTCAAGACAGACCATCATCGCAATAGAAGCGGGAAAGTACTCTCCCTCGTTGGAACTCGCTTTCAGAATCGCTGAAACATTTGGTGTTAAAATCGGGGAAGTATTTGATTATGAAATAAGAGAGCAAGAAAATAAGGGGAAAGAAGGAGTAGACAAATGAACAATAATAAAAGGATTGCCAGATTTGTCGGAGTGTTATATATCATCGGGACGGTTGCAGGCATACTAAGTGTTGTATTTACTGGGGCGATTCTTGGGAGTAATAATTTACTTCTGAAAGTTTCAGCAAATGTAAACCAAGTCAAACTAGGAACGCTCTTTATATTGATCATGGGTATTTCACTTGCTTTGGTTCCGGTTGTCATCTATCCAATTGTAAAAAAGTATAATGAAGCTTTGGCTCTTGGGTATGTTGTTTTCCGGGGAGCTCTTGAGACCTTTGCTTATATTGTAACAGCTATTTGGCTATTGCTTGTGGCATTAAGTAAGGAATATATAAATACGGGTTCCCCCGACAGCGCCAGCTTTCAGACCATGAGTCATTTGGTATCAAATTCAGGTGAACAGCTTCATTCAATTACAATGATTATATTTAGCCTTGGTGCTTTGATGTTTTATTATCTATTATACCAATCCAAACTAATACCAAAATGGCTGTCGGGTTGGGGGTTTATTGCAGGCATAATCTACTTAGCAACAGGTGTATTCGCCATGTTTGGAACAATATCTACGTTTGTATTGCTGCCACTTGCTTTGCAGGAAATGGTTATGGCAGTGTGGCTAATAATAAAAGGATTCAATCCATCTGCAAAAGCTTCAAAGGTATAGGAGAAGATTATTAGATATCAAGAGTACAGGTGTAATAGGTGACCCAACTTTTGCAAGTACCGATTGAGGAGAAAAACTCTGGAATTGTACGGTTAATTCAAACTGTACTTTAAAGTATTGTCAGGAATGCGTTTACATGCTATTCTGAAAGAGGTTAAATTTGTCTGAATTGTGGACGTTCTCACAAGCGGCTTGAACTGGAACAGCGCTCCTGTTGCCAGACAAGCTTTTACGGTATCGAAGGTTGGTTGAGCATAGCGACCCTGTGTATAAACAACCGTCATTATTCAACCCTTAGCCTAGCTGCGGGGAGAATTCTGACGGTTTATTTTATTATTTTTACAATAAGGGACAGGAGGCATTTTATGCAAAAGGTGAAAAATCGGTGGCTCATCGCAGTCGCAGCCGTAGGAATCCACATTTCGATTGGATCGGTGTATGCTTGGAGCAATTTTACGAATCCGCTAATGAATCAGTTCGGATGGAAGGCAAGTCAGGTTCAATTTACGTTTAGTCTAGCCATCTTGTTTCTAGGATTGGCCGCCGCATTTCTGGGCCACTTTGTGGAGAAACACGGGCCTCGTAAGGCCGGACTGGTCGCTGCGGGATTTTTTGGAGCCGGGATTATCGGTTCTGGACTAGCGGTACATATGGGGTCATTGCCTTTGCTGTATCTTTTTTACGGGGTATTCGGCGGAATCGGCCTGGGGGTTGGTTACATCGCTCCCGTATCCACTCTTGTCAAGTGGTTTCCGGATCGGCGCGGACTGGCGACAGGTTTGGCGATCATGGGATTTGGTTTCGCGGCTGCCATAAGCAGCCCGATTATGGACTTCTTGATCAGATCGGTAGGTGTATCGCGCACATTTTATATTTTAGGCGCCGCATATTTGACGATTATAACCTTATCTTCTCTATACCTGAAGAAACCGCCTGCGGATTGGATGCCGGAAGGCTTGAAACAAAAGATGAAGGCCGGGAAGGGAACAATGGCAGTCGATCTTTCCCAGCTTACTGCGAACGAGGCGGTAAAAACCTCCCGGTTTTACTTTCTATGGCTAATGCTCTTTATCAATGTGACATGCGGTATCGCGATCCTTTCGGCAGCTAAGCCAATGGCACAGGAAAGCATCGGAATGAGCGCAGTGGAAGCTGCAGCGCTTGTCGGGATTCTCGGTTTATTCAACGGCTTTGGCCGGATCGGTTGGGCAAGCGTATCTGATTATATCGGTCGTCCGAATACGTACACGACATTCTTCATTCTGCAAATCGTTCTCTTTGCTTTACTGCCGCATACGACCAACTCGTTATTGTTTCAGTTGATGCTTGTGGTCGTGTACACCTGCTACGGCGGAGGGTTCGCCTCTATTCCCGCCTATATCGGGGATCTGTTCGGAACGAAACAGCTTGGTGCGATCCACGGTTATATTCTGACGGCTTGGGCGGCCGCTGGGCTGGCGGGGCCGATGTTTGCCGCCTGGATTAAGGATACGACGGGAAGCTACGCCGCCAGTCTGTCTTTCTTCTCGGGATTGTTTATCATTGCGCTTATCGTTTCCATTCTCATCCGCAGAGATATTCGCAAACTGAAACAACAGTCTTCCGCTCCATCTCAATCGGGCATTAAGTCGGCTAAAGTATACTAAGGCAGCTGGAAGCATGAATACAATAGGAATATGCGCAACTATTAATCAACATAAAAGAGGACTATCTGCTTATGAACAATTACGAAGCTGAGTTCAGCAATTTGGTGCGGGCCTTTCGAAAACGGCATATGGGAAAGGGGCCCAGCCACATTCGGACTACGTTTTGCAAGAATTGGGCCATCTGTGAAATGCAAGGAAACCTTTCGCCGGTCGAGAAGTTTATAGCTACTGCCGAAGAGGGCAAGCAAATGTTAAGAGCCGCCCGGACGGAAATGGTAAAGCAAATGTACAGGAAGCATCCTCCTCATGAGATGGAGGATCTTCTTGGAGCAAAGCTTATCGACCTCTATGTGGATATCGATATCGATAAAGACTTTGGGATGTCGATCTTTGTGTTTGATAAAAATGTGGAGGAGAATCTTAGCAAACGTAATAGAGAAGGGTGACAAAGATGGGGAAAACGAAACATCCAGGCCCTCAGAAGAAAGCGTTAATGCCTGCGCCAAAGCTATGGGTAAGTCCGATTCCGTTCGGACTCGGTAAATTGAAGCCCAAGCATATTCGGGACACGATGCAAATTGCCTGGGATAACCGGGATAACCTGGGCTATGCCGCGCGTATTATTACTCAAGGCGTATGCGACGGTTGCGCCCTGGGTGTGTCGGGGATCTATGACCAAACGCTATCAGGCCCGCACATTTGCACAACAAGGCTTAATGTATTGAGACTGAATACGATGGGTCCGGTTAAACCGGAGATTCTGCATGCGGACATCGATGAACTGCGAAAGTATGACAGCACGCAGCTCCGGCAATTGGGCCGCATACCTTATCCGATGATACGCCGCAAAGGAGATCGTAAGTTTACCCGTATCTCCTGGGATGAGGCCTTGAATCTCATTGCCGGCAAAATGAAAGAACTGGATCCGAAACAAGTCGCATTTTATTTAACCTCCCGCGGAATTACGAATGAGTCTTACTATGTGGCGGGGAAGGTCGCCCGTTTCCTTGGCGCGAATAACATCGATAATGCGAGTCGAATTTGTCACTCTCCCAGCAAGACGGCCTTAAAGCGCTCTATTGGGGTAGGGGCATCGACTTCCAATTATCTCGATTGGATCGGGACGGATATCCTGTTATTCTGGGGCAGCGTAGCTTCGAACAGTTCCCCTGTTTCAACAAAATATATGTTGGAAGCAAAGAAAAAAGGGACCAAAATTATCGTCATCAATCCTTACCGGGAACCGGCCATGGAAAAATATTGGATTCCTTCTAATGCCGAATCCGCCTTGTTTGGAACCAAGCTGGCTGACGACTTCTATCAGGTAAACATTGGCGGGGATATTGCCTTGATGCACGGCATTATGAAGCATTGGTTCGATATGGAGGAACAACAACCCGGTTCAGCGATCAACCATTCCTTTGTGAAGAATCATGTTAATGGCTATGAAGAGCTGAAGGATCATGTACAGAAGCAATCGTGGGACCATATCGTAGCTTCTTCCGGTATTTCCAGGGAACGGATAACCGAACTGTCAGAGCTGCTTGCGAATAGCACAAACGCGGTTTACGCCTGGTCTCTCGGACTAACCATGCATATTTTTGCTACCGACAATATTTCCCAAGTCGCAAATCTTGCGCTTCTTCGAGGTCACTTAGGACGCAAGCATGCAGGTCTGATGCCATTCCGAGGCCACTCTTCCGTACAGGGAAGCGGGGAGATGGGAGCCGATCCGTTTGTGCTTCCCGGGGGCGATTTCTATGGCGAAAATGTGGAGCGAGTGGAGAAGCTTTGGGGGTTTGAACTAGAAAAGTGGCAAGGGGATGTCGTTGGGGTTACGCTGGAAAACATCATGCTGCCGGAGCATCATGAGCGCAAAATCAAGTTATATTATTTATCCGGCGGCAATTTCCTTGAAACGATGCCTGATCCTTCATTTGTCGAACGAGCGCTGTCTCAATTGGATATTCGCATTCACCAAGATATTATACTGAATACATCCACATTAGTGGACGCCCAAGAAGCGGTTATTATTTTGCCGGCGAAGACCCGGTATGAACAAGAGGGCGGTGGAACCTCGACCTCCACCGAGCGAATGGTTTACTTCTCGCCTGAAATTGAAGGCAACAAGAATAGAATCGAAGAAGCGCGCGCAGAGTGGAAAATATATATTGATTTGGCAAAGAGGATTAAGCCTGAAACCGCTCATTTGGTCGATTTTGAAGATGCGCAGGCGATTCGCGATGAGATTGCAGCTGCCAATCCGAATTATGACGGAATACAACATCTCAAGAAACAAGGGGATGTGTTCCAATGGGGCGGAGCCTGGCTGTGTGAAGACGGAATTTGTCCTACGCCCGATGGCAGAGGGAACCTGATTCCGGTCAGCATCCCGGACTTGGACAAAAAAGCCGGTGAATTTTACCTGACGACACGCCGCGGCAAGCAGTTTAACTCTATGATTTATAAGGAAACCGACCCCATTAATGGTGCAGGGCGATACGATGTTCTGATGAATGCGGAGGATGCGAGAGCATTAAGCATTCAAGAAGGAGAAGGGATTGTTGTCTATAACCGCTATGGCGTCTTCCAAGGCCGGGCCAAGCTTGTAAACATAGCGAAGGGGAATGTGGGCGTCCATTTCCCCGAGGGAAATTTCTTGCTTCCCAAGGGCCGTTATGAGGAGTTCTCCAAGATTCCCGATTATAATGTTGGCGTGAAAGTGGATAAAGCCGATCGTTATAACGCCGGAAAAGACGTTCAATACGCGGAAAAAAGGATTGAAGAATTAGAAATGGACGTGAACTAGTTGGGGGATGAGGAGACAACAAACGGTTTCGTTCTTAATCGACGTAAGGTTATTCGTTATCTCGATCATCAATGGAGCGAGACCGATGATGACATTGCCGTGGAGTACCCGATGACTATTGTTGTAGATGGGGAAGAGTTTGCCACAATGGTTTGCACCCCTACTCACCTTGAGGAGATGGTTTACGGATTTTTGGCCTCGGAAGGCCTGATTCGATTTGCGAATGAAGTGCTTTCCTTGTCCATCGACAAGAGTCGCGGATATGCTTATGTCGTATTGAAAAATAAACAAACGATCAACAAGGACTATTATTCGAAGCGATTTATCGGGTCTTGCTGCGGTAAAAGCAGGCAGTTTTACTTTAAAAATGATGTCCGAACCGCACGGACGGTCATGAGCCGCACGCAGATTACGGTCGAGCAATGTTTTGCACGAATGAAAGAAATGCAGGAACAATCCCGTGATTTTCTTGTTTCCGGCGGAGTTCATAATGCGGCGATGTGTGCTCCCGAGGGCTTGATCATTGCCCGTGAAGACATTGGCCGACATAATGCGCTGGATAAAATATTCGGATATTGCCTTCGGAATCGTGTAAACCCATCAGACAAACTGATTGTTTTTAGCGGCCGAATTTCTTCGGAAGTGCTGCTGAAAGCAGCGAAAATCGGGGTCGGTATTGTGTTGTCGAAGTCGGCCCCGTCTACGTTAGCTTTAGATTTAGCTGATCAATTGGGGATTACAACAGTAGGTTTTATACGGGGATCTTCCTTGAATATCTACACGCACCCGGAACGGATTGCGGATACACACAGCACTCGATCTTGATTGGCTATCAAAAATGAATTGAAGGCGGTCAGGTTCTAGTGCCATTAGTTCAATATACGTCATCCTAACAAAGAAAGGACCATCCCCAAAGGATGGCCATTTTACGTTCAAGCATTCAAGACTGGGAAATGTTCCACCACGACTTTGCCGATAGATGAACCCGATTCAACAATAGCATGAGCGCGGCGCATCGTCATTGCATTAATTGGCTCCAAACGTTTGGTAAGTGTCGTCTGTAAGATGCCGGCGTCAACCATCTCAGCCACTCGATTCAGCAATTTGTGCTGTTCGATCTGGTCCTCTGTCTGGAAGATCGGCCGGGTGAACATCATCTCCCAGACGAACGTCGCGCTCTTGAACTTCAACTGAGTTAAATCCACCGGGCCTGAGGCATCCACAATTCCGCAGATTTTGCCTTGTGGAGCAATTGTCTCTACCATCTGGTTCCAATAAACATCCGTGCTGTTTAAGTTGAATATATAATGAACATGTTCATGTTCCATCGATTGCAGCTGCGGCAACAATGGCTGTCGATGATTGATCGTATGATCGGCTCCCATCCTGAGTATCCACTCGGACGACTCCGGACGAGACGCAGTTCCGATTACAGTCAGTCCTGCCCATTTTGCAAGCTGAATGGCAATGGAACCAACCCCTCCGGCCGCTCCGATGATGAGCAGCGATTTGCCGCGATTTCGTTCCGTGTCAGTTGGGATGCCCATACGATCGAATAAAGCCTCCCACGCGGTGATTGTCGTTAACGGAAGCGCCGCAGCTTCAGCATAACCGAGCGAAGCCGGTTTCTTGCCGACAATTCGTTCATCCACCAGATGAAATTCGCTATTTCCTCCATCCCTTATATAACTGCCCGCATAATATACTTCGTCACCAGGTTTGAAGATCTTGCAGTCTGGTCCCGTCTGCTCGACAACGCCGGCCACGTCCCATCCAACGATCTTCGGTTTATCTTCGACGATATCTTTCGGGGCTCGGACGATGACGTCTACCGGATTGACCGATACAGCCTTTACCCGGACAAGAAGATCGCTCCCGACAGCAACCGGCTTATTCAGCGTGATGTCTAATAAACTCTCGGGATGCTCAATCGGAAAATAGTTATAGAAACCAACGGCTTTCATTGTTTTATTCGGCATCATTCTTGTTCTCCTTTTGTTTAGCTCCCCATTCGACCGGTCAGGTTGGGTTTACATGTCCTATCATAATCGTTATAGTTTCGTTAGAGAAGTACGCACTTTTTTGTATACTACTAACCGGATGGTTAGGAAGGGGACCATGCTGAGTATGTACAGAATCAATCAAAGACAGTTTCAATGTCCCATTGAATTGTCAATTCACACGATCTCCGGCAAGTGGAAAATGACCATTATCTGCCGTCTTTTGGAAGGAAAAAAGAGATACGGAGAGATCAAGAAAGAAATTAGGGGCATTCAACATAAAGTGCTTGCGGAACAGCTTAGAGAGCTTGAGGAAGCGGGTATTTTGCTGCGACAGGAGTATCCCTCGATTCCCCCGAAGGTCGAGTACGAATTGACCGATATGGGGAAAGGGTTGAAGCCGCTTATGGATTTTCTGGAGCAGTGGGGTCGTCAATATGAAGAGGGGACGGAACAGAAATCTTTACAATAATTCCCGCTGCATACTGTGGTTATCCTTATTGGTGATACGGATGACGGTATCACAAATAATATCGCCTTATAATTGATATGGGGGAGCAAACAACACAAAAGGAGAAATTATTAAGCACCGCGGCGCAAAAATTTCGCCTAGTGAATAATACGCTGAGCCGTATCATAAGTAGCGGCAAGTTTTTGTTGGAGCCGCTTGAAGGCAAATGAAAAAGTTGAACTCTTTCGGAGACTTTCAACGTATATCTATCGTCGGGCAAGTGAACAATTTCTACATATGTCTTTGTTGACTGCCTATACTTACCATGGTTACAGAGGGGAGAAATTCAAGTTGGAGTCATTGTGGTTGGAGTATGCGTGGGCTTTACTCATTCTTATCGGTTTGGAAGGATTGCTGTCGGCTGACAATGCGCTCGTGTTGGCGGTCATGGCGAAGCATTTACCGGACGAACAGAAGAAACGAGCGATCAGCTATGGGATCATTATGGCCTTTGTCTTTCGTTTTGTTGCCCTTTTTGGGATATCCTTTATCGCGAATGTATGGCAGGTGCAGGCGATTGGTGCAGCCTATCTTCTCTACCTAGGGTTAAAGCACATCATCAAAGCGCGTTCCGGTAAGAATGAGAATATTCACAAAGATCTGAAGCAAGAAGCCGCAGGGAAAGGCTTTTGGCCGACGGTTGGAAAAATTGCGCTGGCAGACCTCGCCTTTGCGATTGATTCTATTCTAGCTGCGGTAGCGCTTGCGCTTGGACTGCCAGACTCGCCCCTTGGAGATTTCGGCGGTATGGACGGTGGACAATTTATTGTAGTGGTGCTTGGCGGAATCGCCGGCTTAGTCTTAATCAAATATGCAGCTACTTGGTTTGTAAAGCTGCTTGCCCAACGCCCAGCGCTTGAGACAACGGCTTACGCGATCGTTGCTTGGGTTGGGGTAAAACTTGCCGTCATTACGCTTGCCCATGAGAGTATTGGGGTTTTGGATCATCATTTTCCCCATAGCACGGGATGGACTTCCGTCTTCTATGTTGTATTGGTGGCGATCGCCCTTTTTGGGTGGTTTGCACCCAGCAACAAACCTTCTAAGGCAGGCAATGTCTAACGGAAAGATTCGTGCTGTTCTTTGAAAGAGCAATATGGCCCTATGCCTATAGCATATGCAGATCATAGCAGCTAAAATCAGGCTCAAATTAGTCAGCTTAGAAAGTGGTATACCGAATGAAACATTGGTTGAGCTTTCGAAATTGTTTAAGAATATGACAAAGCAGGACAAGAAGGAACGAGGAAAATATTATTCTGGGGTGCATGGCGCTTATTTGGCAAGTTGGCTTCATGCACTCAGTAATTTCAGAAATGTTTGTGCCCATTATGGACATACTTATAATAGGAATTTTCCTATTCCTCCAAAATTATTTGCTCGTGATCATAAGGTAATTCCAGATAACTACAAGGTATATACGACAGTTTTTGTTGTTAAATATATGATTAACGACAAAACATATTGGAACAGCTGGGTTGAAAGACTAAGAAGCTTATAGATGAGTATACTGAAGATGACAAAGTACTTATTGGATTTCCCACGGATTGGTATCTTTTATTGAAAGTGTAGAGCGCTTACCTTTTTAGGAACGCTCATATTCTGTTTCATATTTAATAAAAATTCGCCGTTACAGTGATACGCTGAACCGTATCACATGTAAGGGTAATTATTGATGAAAGCGCACAAACGCTCACATCATTGACGGGACTTGTAACCGGCAATGTACATGAGCGCTAACAGTAATATTAATACCTTCAGTTGGGCCTACTTTTTAAATATATGAGAAAACAAGCTCATGAGTTTCCCCTTTACTAGTTTTTCCGAGGGAATTAGTTTGCCGTCAATTATGACGGCTGGCATCGATGTAATGCCATACTCACTAATTTTTGAATGCATATCCGTGCTTGTTCCCGTAATTTTAGCGTCATGAACGAGAATTGAACACCTCGGACAAGCATATTTCTTCACTAGTTCGACAATATCATCTCCGTATAAGCTGCTGTCTGTAAAAATTTCAATGTTTTTACCCATGGCCTGTTTCAGCTCTCCTTTATTTTTTTTAGAATGGGACATTCCTGTTTCGGTAGTGGAAGCATATGAACCGGTATTATACTCACTTGCTCCAATAGCGATTTAAAGCTTTCTAATTGATTGATTCTTTCTTCGAGCTCTTCCGCTTTTCTTCTGGCAAATGCGTACATTTCCTTCGAGGGGAAGTAGTCCTCTTGGTTGACTATAGCTAACAGGTGTTTGATCTCGTTAAGGGTAAACCCGATTTCTTGAGCCTTCTTAATAAAATTCACATCGTTAACAGCAGCTTCAGAAAACATTCGATATCCGGATTCATTTCTGTCTGGTTTCGTTAGCAATTCCCGTCTCTCGTAATACTTCACTGTCTCTACATTCACATGACATGCTCTGGCAACCTGGCTTATAGTTAGCCCTTTCATAACATCCGCCTCCTGTTTAGTTATCATACACCCGTTACTATGGTACCGGGTCAACAAAAACTTGCCGCTACAGATAGTGCGGTGAACTTTACCATAAATAACGGCAAGTTTAATTATACCAGTTACCCCAAACACAAAATTAGAATTGTATATAATTACGATTATACGTATAATTATTCATTATGTGTACGGAGGTATATGGTATGAAAGTATTTGTAGACGGCCAGTACGGGACGACGGGACTAAAAATACATGAAAGACTTAACCAACGAAACGATGTGGAACTTCTATCGATCTCGGAGGAGCATAAGAAGGATCCCGAGATCCGAATAAAGTTAATGAATGAAGCAGATATTGTATTCTTGTGTCTACCGGACCAGGCTGCTCGAGAGGCCCTAACACTCATTATGAATCCTGATACCCGGGTTATTGATAGCAGTACGGCTTTTCGTACCAATGATGCGTGGACCTATGGCTTGCCAGAATTATCGGCTTTACAAAGGGGCGAGATAGCGAGCGCTGCCCGTGTGTCAGTGCCAGGCTGCCACGCGACTGCATTTGTGCTTGCGATTAATCCGCTTGTCCAAAGGGGAATCCTTCCACGAGGTTATCCCGTTTGCTGCCACTCGTTAACGGGTTATAGCGGCGGGGGCAACGCATTAATTGAACAATACGAGACAATCAGTAATCGTGATGCAAACGACAGCCTGAGGCACCCGCAGCACTATAATTTAAACATGGATCATAAGCATTTACCTGAAATGAAGAAATTTACGGATCTTGAGTTCCAGCCTGTCTTTCTTCCGACTGTTTGCAATTATTATAATGGTATGGTTGTGGCGGTTCCTTTGGTTACTCGTCTGCTTATTAATCAACCCAGCCTTCAGGAAATTCATGCTGCCCTCACAGATTATTATCAAGGAGAAAGGTTCGTAAGAGTCATCCCGCTTGATGATACGAAGGGAATTTCCCAATATGCTCTTGATCCGACACTATGCAACGGAACCAATTATTCTGAGATTTTTGTCCTAGGGAATGACGATCAAGTTCTTGTCGCATGCAGACTGGACAACCTCGGGAAGGGTTCATCGGGAGCCGCAATTCAATGTATGAACATCATGTTGGGACTTGATGAGGGATTGGGGCTAATCGGAGAACCATATCATA
Organism: Paenibacillus tarimensis; assembly: GCA_041281825.1. Taxonomy (GTDB): domain Bacteria; phylum Bacillota; class Bacilli; order Paenibacillales; family Paenibacillaceae; genus Paenibacillus_D; species Paenibacillus_D tarimensis_A. The sequence goes on from CP166298.1 coordinate 93,310, forward strand.
AATAAATGTGACAAACTTCATTTACCAAAGGACGGTTTCTTTTTCGCTTCTTCAAGAATAAAGAAAGGGGAGGTCCCTCAGGTTTTTGAAATTCTAAGCCAGAATTTATAAGCTTCACACTTATTTCTGCTTAGAATTCACCGCGAAACGAAGCTTAGCCGCCAAAGGACGGCGAAGTCGTTACGCTTGAACCTTTTGGAACAGCCCCTTGTCACGCCCGATCCATTATTTCGAAGCCAAACGGTTCCAGACCTCTACTAACTGTTGAGCATCAGCATTCAAGTCGGCTTTCACCTGATCTTCGGCCTGACCGTTAAAACTTTCTTGATTCAGGTGTTTTATAAAATCTTGCATATGCTTGGCCGCCTGCTCCGGTCTTCCTATATCTAATTGATGCTGTACCTGATCCAGTTTATTTGATAACATCGCTTGCAACGGACCGCTCAACTCAAGATGTACAGTTTGCCTCATCGCGTGAACATTGGGCGTGTAATCGATACTTTCCTCATCTAAAGCACCGGCCAGCAATGTATCACTTATATCTTCACCCAGGTAGAAACCGATATGAGGCGGCTGGTTGTAGGTTGCATTTTGCCACGCAATCGCCATTCGATAGACCGGATCGTGCATGAACGTATAAAGTCTATACGGAGTTGGAATGGTTGTGCTGAATATTCTGAGCTCTGCATCGTCAGGCGTGCGGTAAATCACTTCTTCGCGCCAGTCACCCAAAATATCCGCTTGCAAAGTCGGGTTGGCTTTCGTTCCATTGTTGCTTACAACGCCTTCAAAATTTCTCATCACGTTCGCTGCACCGGTTGTTTCGTTATATTTCGTAATCGAGGTGCCATCCAGTAATTCGTGCAATACATCTCCGTCCCAATAAATAACAAAGTTAACCGGAAGGCCGATGTCTCTAAAGCTGTCCGCTACGACGCTTCCTTGTACATTATATACGCCGCCGCCCGTTTCAACGGTTAGCCCGCCTGCTCCCCAGAATTCATAACCGGGTGAAGACGTAATGTTGGCGGCTACTCCCCGACCTGCATCCTTGTAAGCATAGAACGCTTGCAGCGTTTCCCCTGTTGCACCGTCATGGTACTCCAAAGAGGCCACGGTGTTTTCTTCGTGCACACCAAAAACATGGAGTCCTTCCCGATCAGGGTCAAACGCGCCGACATGAAGAGCATCGCCATGAGAGCCTTGCACACGTCCCATTCCGCCATCCATGGCGTAGAGAATGGTTCCATCATGGTCAAGAGTCAGTGAGCCGGCTATGATTTCATCAAACCCGTCATTGTCGACGTCGCCAACGGCCAGGTTATGGTTGCCCAAACCGCCGCCTCGGCCTGCTTCATCCGAATCGAACGTCCATATCTCCCGCAGCTCGCCGTCCACTAAGCTATATGCCGCGAAGGTTGTTCTGGCGTAATATCCTCTGCCATAGATGGCGCTAGGCGTAACCCCGTCCAAGTAAGCCATTGCGGCAAGGAATCGGTCCGAACGGTTATAAAAGTCATCTCCCCATGAGATGCCGCCATCTCCCTTTTCTTTTTCAACCGGAAATGCATAGTCAATCGTATCGATGACTTCTCCCGTTTCCCCGTCGAATACGGATATATATTCAGGCCCATCGACCACATGACCGCCGTCATTGACCCAATCGGCTTCCGGATCGCCGATCACGCTAAGTATTTTACTGCTATCGTAAACGCCGTCGGTTGCACCGTATACGGTCGTACCGTCCGCTGATTTAATAAGGAATTCGGATTTGCCGTTCCCGTCCATATCGCCTACGACAAATTGGTGATACTGAGGGCCGGATGTCAGGTTCGGTCCCATATTGATACGCCACAGAAGGGTGCCGTCCAATTTATAGGCATCAAATATGGTCGGACCTGTGATCACATCTTCCAACGCCATCATAGCGTTCGACGGAAGCCAAGCGACAATCACTTCATACTCGCCGTCCCCGTCCAAATCCCCTACACTCGCATCATTTGAATTATAAGTGTAGTCGCCGGTAGCCGTTGTCCCGCCCTCGGGTTTTTGTAACGGAATGGATAAATAATCTTTGGCCGCTGCTGTTACTTCGTTGTTTTCCGAAGCAATTCCTCGAACAAGGGTCTCCACCGTATAGGTGTTGCCGGGAACCCCTTCCGAATCCGTAAAGTTCGTAACCGACAACGGCTCGGTGTTTAATTTTTCTCCGTCACGATAAATATTAAATTTCACATCTTGAGCATATTCGTCCGCAAGCAAACGCCAGCTAATGAATATGCCATCATCGGACTTGAGGGCGATTACGCCTCGATCCAACCATTCTGCTTGTTGCGGCAAATCAACCGGTTTCAAACGATTATACACATAAAGCGTCGCGTCTCTGTTAAAGACGTTATCCACGCCTTCTGCTTCGCCGAGCGTCCCCCTGAACTCGTAAACCCCTGATTGATCCGGGCTCCATTTGGTTCCGACCTCAACCCACTCGCTTACAGGCACATCGACTTTGCTGCCGTCCGCCAGCGTTACGGTTAGCGCTGCAGGCAAACCAATGGAATCAATGTTTGCCGTTGTTTCACCTGCATAAACTCTGTGATACGGCAGTGGATCCACTTTCACCAGCGTATGATCGGAAACCGGCACATGATAAATTCCAAAGTTGTCAAGGTACGTCGTCCATGTCAGGTTATTGCCGGATGTACGCACACCCACCAGCTTAATGGTGCTGAAAGAACCGTCGAAAGACACGCCTTCTAATGAAGAAGCATATTCTTCTGTTGTATCGCTTTGATCTGTAAGACTTAATTTTACTTCATTGTGGATCAGGTCAAAACGAACCTTTACATGATACCATGCTTCAGGATCGCTAAAGCTTGTGGCCACAGGCGCCTGATTGCCTGCATAATAGGTCAGATTCGCGTTATTCGTATTGTTCAATGTAAAAATCGTTTGCCCTGCGCTATCATAGAACTTCAATTCGCCGCCGTTTTCGTATTGGCGGGTTCCTTTATCATTTACGTCGCCAGGATACCAGTCCAGTTCAAACAGAACTTCCGCTCCTTTTACAGGTGAAGCGAACTCTTTTGTTGCAACACGTCCCCCCGACTGGTCAACGATACTGTATTGCAGCTTGGGAGTCGTGTTTCCTCCAACATCCTCCGTATGAATGGCAAGTGTAGAGGCAAATGGGGTGAATCCCCAGTACTCAGGGACGACTTCTCCATCATCGCCAAAATCGCTGTAATCCACCGTTTCATAGCCTTCAGCATCAACGGCGCTTGCCTCTTGACTAAATGCGGATGACATACTTGATAACAACAGGATCCATGCGAGAAGAACGGTTAAAGAGTTCTTTGCATTTTTGCGAATTGGCACTTTACTAACACTCCCTTTATTGTTTAATGAATGTCGTTTTCGTGCTGTGAATATCCCGTTGGGAAAAAATTTTGGCTTCATTTTCATCGATGGAATTCTCCAGACGTCAGGCGCCGAAGATCATCTATCCCCCCCCCTCTTGCGAAACTCATATCAATGATGGCAACATTCAAAATTCCCTCTTCTGCTTCTCTCATGTTCGGTTGGATGTTTACAAGCTTCACTTATAAACGTAGCATCTAACGGAATAGACTGTCTATTGCACATTATTGAACCCGTCTCTTGCTTTGTTTTTAAGGGAATAGTACATTTTTGCCGCTGTCCACATTTTTGTGATATTTTCAAGTAAAATCGCAGACGGCTGATTACCGGAGCCTATTCCGATTTCAGGTGCTTGAATAGAACAAGAGACTTTTCCGCTCGTTGGAAAAGTCTCTTGTTTATCATTAAAGCGTAATAACCGGGTCTATTAAATCATTGCCGATCGCCGTGTTTCTTCAGCAATTCGATTTTGGCAATGGAGGCTCCGATCCCGGGCTCGTTCGGCGAATTGGTTCCTCGGGCGATATCAAAGTTGCTGGCATATAAGGTGTCTCCGACAAAATGCAGACTGGCCGGAAACTCCAGCGGTCCCTGATTGTCGTTTGCCGTCAACTCGATAACTTTTCCTGCGCGGGACACCTTCACAATGGCATTGCGTTCGTTCGCGGCCACATACAAGTTGCCGTCCGGACCAAAAGCGATACCGTCCGCTCCATAAAGCAGGGGATCCTTGGCGAACAGCTCGACTTCTCCAAAGGTGCCGTCCTTCTTAATCTTAACGCGATTGATTTCACCGGAGCTGGTATTCGCTATGTACAGCTGTCCGTCCCGGCCGAAAGCCAATCCGTTGACGGTAATGAGCTGTTGCGGTCTCTCGGCCGCAATCCCGCTTGCCCACACGGTTCGTTCCCCTTGCGGAGAGACGATGTAAATATTACCCGTAGCGCCGCCGCTGACGAATAAATTTCCTTTGCCGTCAAAAACCAAACCGTTCGCTCCGTCCACATCATGGGCAAATGTTTCCACTTGCCCGGTCTCGAATGGGCCGTTTGCCAGTGTATCTGCCGAGATGCGCAGAATGACGCCACTTACGCCTGCGCCCCCGCCGCTCGCCATATATAGATTTCCTTGTTCATCGAACGCCATGCCGGTAGCGGGTCTCGGAAGAGTCGTCAGCTCTTCGACTTCACCTGTTCCAGGTATGATGCGAAACAACCGTCTCGAATCCAAATCGATCGTGTATAAGCGCCCTTGCTCGTCACCTATAAGTCCTTCGATTCTTATTCCCGCCGCGCTGGCCGGATCCAAATCCGCTGCAATCGACACTTCCGCAGCTCGAAATTTTCCCAATGAAGCAAACATAGTAGGCGCCACCGCAGCCGCTGCCATCATCGCCGCCACCACAGCCCATATTACCTTTTTCTTCACATGCATCTCCTCCTTTTTTTTCAATTTATCTCAAAATAAAGAAAGAAACCAGTGGCTTTCGTACTATGAAGTTCGGCTAAAATAGCAAATACATATTTAAATCTATTAATTAAAGTGATACACTATGATGAGGTATAATTGAACAGAAAAAATATGTGACAAGGTCGCGCCCTGGCTTGCTGTGGCGCCTAAAAGCAGGTTTTCTGCAAATCGTAGGGTATAAGGACGGTAAAAAATGAGCAACAGACAAACTAAAACAGACGTTATCTTAATTGGTGCCGGAATCATGAGTGCTACTTTGGGGTCACTGCTGAAAGAATTAGTACCGGACTGGGAAATTAAAGTGTTTGAGAGGCGCGAAATAGCTGGAGAGGAAAGCTCTAACGAATGGAATAATGCAGGAACAGGGCATTCTTCACTGTGTGAGCTTAACTATACCGTCGAACAACCGGACGGATCCATAGATATAAGCAAAGCTATTAAAGTTAATGATGAGTATCAGGTTTCAAAGCAATTTTGGTCTTATCTTGTAAACAGCAATCTGATTCGTAATCCGCGGGACTTTATCGTGCCGGTGCCTCATATGAGCTTTGTACAAGGGGAAGAAGATGTAGCATTTCTAAAAAAACGTTTTGAAGCCCTGTCTAACAATCCCCTGTTTCAAGGGATGGAATATTCCGATGACCCGGATAAATTAATGGAATGGATTCCGCTTATGATGAAAGAGCGGACATTGAATCAACCTATAGCGGCAACAAGAATCGAATCCGGCACGGATGTCAATTTTGGCGCCTTAACGCGCACATTGTTTGCCCATTTAAAGAGTCAAAACGTCGATATAAAATTCAAGCATAATGTTGATGATATTAAACGTACTGGCGACGGCTCCTGGCAATTGAAAGTGCGGAACGTCGATAGCGGTACCGTCGAACGCCATACTGCAAAATTCGTCTTTATCGGAGGCGGCGGAGGAAGCCTGCATTTGCTGCAAAAATCCGGTATTCCTGAAGGGAAAGGTATCGGGGGATTTCCGGTAAGCGGACTCTTTATGGTGTGTCAGAAACCGGATGTTGTAGCGCAGCATCATGCAAAGGTATACGGCAAAGCTCCGGTTGGGGCTCCTCCGATGTCTGTTCCGCATCTTGACACAAGATTTATCGACAAGAAAGAATCGTTGTTCTTTGGACCGTTTGCCGGCTTCTCGCCAAAGTTTTTAAAATTCGGTTCATTAACTGATTTATTTACTTCCATAAAACCGCATAATCTCGTAACGATGATGGCGGCAGGCGTAAAAAACGTTCCATTGACAACATACCTGATCAACCAGGTTATGTTATCGAAAGAAAAGCGCATGGAGGCTTTACGGGAATTTATCCCGAACGCCAAAAGCGATGATTGGGATTTACTGGTGGCAGGCCAGCGTGTGCAAATTATTAAAGATACTGCTGCCGGCAAAGGAACGCTTCAATTTGGTACGGAAGTTATTAGTGCCGCTGATGGCTCGATCGCCGCATTGCTGGGCGCTTCTCCCGGAGCTTCTACCGCCGTTTCCGTCATGCTTGAGGTCATAAACAAATGCTTCCCGCAACATATAAAAGCGTGGGAACCGAAATTAAAAGAAATGATTCCTTCTTATGGCATGTCACTATTGGAAAACCCGGAGCTTATCGAGGAAATTCATACTTCTACGGCGCGGACGCTTGGTCTAGCCGAAAACTTGCCGTTACAGAAAGCACGCCGAATCGTATCATAACCTTCCACAAAAATATAAAAAACAAAGACGCTGCGACATGATCTCGGCGTCTTTTTTCATTTTTATTGCGCTCTTTGATGAGAAACCAATCGAAGAGCCGTGGGTATTTGATGTAACGGTGCCGACAAATAATTTAGAACAAGTTCATTTAAACAAGGCTGTCACACTCGATAGCGGAGAGAAAATTACGATTGAAAAAGTTATTGTCACACCCATCTCGACGATCATCTATTATGATGCTGCGCAAGCAAAGGAAGCATTTTACTTTAAAATTGTTTCGGCCGGCGGAACGGAATGGCCTCCACATAGGAGTTATGTATCTAATGACATAGGGAATAGATCATACAGCCGTCACGCGCCGATTCATCTGGAGAAAGAGACGTATTTCCTCGTTCCTTATATGGACCATAACGAAGAAATAGGAGAGCGGGTTCAAATTGAATAAGTATCCAAGTTAACGGACCGAATCGCTTGCCGCGGTCAATTTTAGAGTATAGCTTGACCTTCCGGTTACCGGAACCTTTATAATGAGTACAGGACGTCCTACTATAAGAGCAAGGAGACATGAATGGCGTGATGACGATCAGCCAGTTCAGTGAAAGGACGGGTCTTCGTCCAAAAGTTCTAAGGTATTACGAAGAAACGGGACTGATCGTTCCTGTACAACGATCGGAAAACGGCTACCGGCAGTATTCGGAGTCTCAGATCGAAACAGCCCAGCTCATTAATAGTCTTCGGCAGGCAGATGTCAGCATGTCGAGTATTCGCGAGTTTCTGTCGGCGCCTCCCGCGCGAAGAGATGAGCTGCTGGCGGAGTGGAGAAGCTTGGCTGAAACGAAGCTGCTTTCGGTGAAGGTTGCCAACCAGTTCCTCCAAGGTTTTGACTCGCATACGAGACGCATGCATTTGGTGCATTGGGATTGTTCGCGCACAATGTTATGGTTCACTGCTTGTAAATTAGCGCTGAATGTGAACCTATCGCAAGAGGTGCGTAAAATTTACAAGGAGAGAGTGGACTCCGCTGCGGTGGCTGAACGTGCCGGATACGTGCGTTATCCAGTACATAATGACGCGACAGAAAGACCAGGACCGGAAATTGGTTTTGTTGTGGACGGTGTAAATCAAGTTCCGGATCGTGCATGGCTGGAGACAGTGCCTCCCACATTGTTCGCAACAATGGTGTGCCGATGGGATATGCCCGCCTCCTGCAAGCCGGTGCTATCGACGATCAAACGGTTCAAGTTTGAATCCGTGGGTGAACCGTTACGGAAGGTATCTTTCAGGGACGATGAGAGCTACACGCTCATGGTACCGGTTTTAAGTAATCGTTAGGTTATAGAGAGGGTTGCGCAAATATGTCACTCGGACAAACGAAACTAAATATTTCGGCGTTGCACTGTGTGTATCTAACTGTATCGAATGCCGGGTGCTCGGCAGAGTGGTTTAAAATGCACTTCGGCATGAAGGAAGCGGGACATGCGAATGCTAAAGACCTGAGTCTTGCCGAAGGCGCATCATTGGTGTTGGTTGAGTCGGCCAAAGGAAATGTGTATGAGAGCAGTCCCTTCCATTTCAAATGTAACGACGCGCGCAGTGCGCACGGCGAGCTGGTGAAGCACGCGGTGAAGGCAACGGAACCGGTAAACTGGCATCAATATGTTGACTTTGACTTTAAGGACCCGGACGGTAATCCGATTGGGGTCATTAGCGACCCGGCATGGTCGCCTCACCCGAATAATTACTTTCGAATGGACGGGATTTTTATTGGTTCGGCCCACTTTCCGTCAACGTTGGAGTGGTATTTGGAGGTTCTCGGCACGGAGATTGAATATGACTTTACAGTTGAAACTACTTCTTCTCCGAATGCAAGGATGTGCTGTTTCCGCGGCGTTCCATTCACGCTGTTTGAATCGCCTGCTACGGAGACCTATCATAAGTTTTGCGATTTCCGTACCAAGGATGCCGCTGCTGATCATGCCAGTTTGCTGGGGAAGGGCGTCAGGGTGACGCCGCTTAGATCAACCGGCCGAGCGCACAGTTTCTCGTTTTTTGATCCTGAGGGCCGGGAGTTCGGATTGGTCCAAGAGATAAGTGTATAATCAATTCTAATCCTAGTGGAGAGGTGTTACGATGGGGAACCGGGTTGTCGCTTTTGAAATTAGCAGTCAGGATGCAGAGAAACAATCGAAATTTTATGCGGATGTATTTGGTTGGGACTTGGGTGAGCCTAACTGGGGGTATTACCCCGTTAAAACAGGCTCCTCGGACATGCCGGGGATCGACGGCGGTATTTCGCAGGGGCCTTCCCATTTTCCCGCAGGTGTACGGCTGCAGATTGAAGTGGATTCCATCGAAGATTCGATCGCCAAGGCAGTCGAACACGGAGCAAAGGTGGTGCAAGAGAAAATGGATTTCGGAGAGTTCGCGCTTGCCTACATTGTTGACCCGCTCGGCGTTCATTATGGACTTATCGAAAATAAATAATGTTCGAAGAAGGGCGTCCGCGTGGGCGCCCTTTCTTAGTATGGAACGTGTATAATAAAATGGAAGGAGTAAAAAACTAACCAAAGTTTAAAGAATAAAGGAGATAAAATGGCCGAAAAAAGTGCAATCATACAAACCGGATGGAACTTCGATAATAGTTACGCCCGTTTACCGGAGACTTTTTTTTCGAGACAGAGTCCGACTTCTGTACGCTCGCCAAAGCTGATCATTCTAAATGAGCCGCTGGCGGCATTCATGGGGTTGAACGTCGATGCGCTGCGGAGCAATGACGAAGTAGCGGTGTTTGCCGGCAATCGGACCCCCGAAGGCGCCGAACCTTTAGCGCAAGCATACGCGGGACACCAATTCGGATATTTTAATATGCTGGGGGACGGCCGAGCACTGCTGCTTGGCGAACAGATCACACCCAAGGGCGAACGGTTGGATATTCAGCTGAAAGGCTCGGGTATAACGCCTTACTCCCGCGGGGGCGATGGCCGGGCGGCGCTTGGCCCGATGCTGCGCGAATACATCATCAGCGAAGCGATGCATGCGCTGGGGATTGCTACCACCCGCAGCCTGGCCGTGGTGACAACCGGCCAATCCGTCATCCGCGAATCCGAGCTGCCGGGCGCCGTTCTGACCCGCGTGGCTGCAAGCCATCTGCGCGTCGGCACCTTTCAATACGCAGCGAATTGGGGCACTGTGGAGGAGCTCCGGACCTTGGCGGATTATACGTTGCAAAGGCATTATCCGAAGGTTGGCGCGGATAGCGAGAACCGCTATCTTTCCCTGCTTCGTGAGGTCATCAAGCGTCAAGCCGCTCTGATTGCCAAATGGCAGCTCGTCGGCTTTATTCACGGGGTGATGAATACCGACAATGTGGCCATTAGCGGAGAGACGATTGATTACGGCCCATGCGCTTTTATGGATACTTATGATCCGGCAACGGTATTCAGTTCGATCGACAGACAAGGCCGCTATGCCTATGGCAATCAACCGAATATCGGCGCATGGAATCTCGCGAGATTTGCTGAGACCCTATTGCCGCTGCTGCATGATAACGAGGATCAGGCTGTCAAACTTGCTGAGGATGCGATATCGGACTTTGCCGGATTGTATCGTCGTCATTGGCTCGCGGGAATGAGGGCAAAGCTGGGGATCTTCAACGAAGAGCAGCAGGACGAATCCTTGTTTGAAGATCTGCTCAGCATGATGCAGAAGCATCGTGCGGACTACACCAATACGTTCCGTGCCTTAACTGTGGATAGGACGGAGGATATCGACCTCTTTGACAGCACAGAGTTTGCAAGGTGGCGAGAGCTGTGGCAGGAGAGACTTGGCAGGCAGCAGGAGCCGCAAGCCGACTCGTATCAGCTGATGCGCAGCAGCAATCCTGCGCTGATCCCGCGCAACCACCGGGTGGAAGAGGCGCTGGAAGCCGCAGTGGAGCATGGGGATTACAGCGTAATGGAGCAGCTTCTTGACGCTCTTTCCGATCCCTACTCACACTCCCCCCAGCATGCTGATTACTGCGCGCTTCCTCCGCAATCAGATCGTCCTTACCGGACCTTTTGCGGTACATGATGCATCAGAGCGAAGGATAAAATTCAATGATTTCACAGAAAAGGGCATACGAAGCCCTTTTTTTGCTTCTCAGAAGAAATAAATGGCTAGGCTGCTCAACCTGCAAAATCTTCCTGAAAAATGCCTGTGACGGGGGCGAGTCATTTTCCGGTCACGGTGTTATTTCCATCCCGGAAACAGAGGCTTGACCGGAGTAGGAAATTCCACGCCCGAGATCAGCAGAACTCCGGTGATCCATGCGATGATCATCAACCCCAAGAACACCCGGCTTTCCCGGGTGCTCTTAGTTTTTTTCCAATGCCCATATTGTTGGAGCGTTGTAACAACCGCGCCCAGAGTGTACAGAATGACATATAACCACACTATTTGGAAACCTCCTCGCCAGGGATAAACAATGAGGGCCCTACCGCTCCGACGCTGGTAATTTTCCCGCGCACATTCCAATTGACCTTCTGGTTCGGATACAAATCCGGCCAATCCTTTTCAATGCTTTTCCAGTACTTTGGATATTTTCTGTAAATCATAGAGCCGAGTCCGATACTGTCTACCCGAAGCTTTTTCTGCAGGCGGTTAAACATCGTGCGGTAATTTCTTTCAATTTCAGCGGTGAACGATTGTTCCAGCTTACGGATGATTTCAGGGTTCGATAAATCAAGGCTCGTTCGATTATCCATGATTCGTCCGTAAGCTCTCACGTTGAAGGTAAAGACCGGTTCGCCTTGGGACATTTCCACTTTAGGGCTCACTTTTAATTTGTAAATATAAGCGGACAAGTCGCCTTTCCCCTGAGGGGCATCGAACGTAACGCTGCCGGTGGGTCTGCCTCCCAGTGTGCTGACGAGAGCGGTAACCTCCGTTCCCTTGATATAACCTTTCAGCTTGTTGTCTTTGAATATGGCGACCCCGCTTACCGAAACCTTGTTGGCTTTTGTCTTTGCAAAGCTAACAGCCACAGGCTGCTGACCCGGCGTAGTCGAATTGATAAAAAAATCTTTTAAAGAAGCAGTGACATGCGCTTTGCGAAGAACAAGCTCGCGGAAGAACTCCATCCCGAAAGTCTCGATGGAAATCTCCTGTTCGATTAATGCTCTTGCTTCCGTGTTCTCGGCTACAATCAACAGGGTACTGAGCCGGTTTTTCGGGCTTCGGCTGATTTGATCGAGTATATCCTCGATTCCCTCTCTGGCCAGCGGATCTCCTATGACAATAACGCGGCGGTGTGAGGTTTCAATGTCCCGCGGAAGCATTCGTTCCGCTTTAAACTTGAGTTCATCGATGTTCCGCCCTTCCGTTTCAATATGAGCGACGGGTTCCTCAGCAGTGCCGGCCGCCGTAGGCTGTTCTGCCCCTCCAAGCTGGATGGGATCGGCGATATGGGCATGAACCCGGTAAGTGCCGGGTTCGTTGCCTTTGTCGACCGCGGTCAGCATGACCAAGGCTACGTCCACGATCTCCCGGCGGTCCCAGCAGCCGGACGATACCAATACCGTCAGCGCCAAGGCGGGAAGCAGTATGTAAAACTTTCGTTTTCTGCGGTTCATTTTGACTTTCCTTTCCATCCAAACGGTTTCCGTATAATAAAATCTTTCAAGCCGCTCATCATAATCGGTGCGATCGGACTCAGGTAAGGCACGCCTGCGGAACGAATACCGGTCAAGTACACTTGTGTGAAGAACAGTCCGAGCGCGATTCCGAATAGTCCAAGGCTCCCCGCCAATATGAGCAGCATCATCCGCAGGATGCGAATGGCGAACGTCATTTCGTAGCGGGGAATCATCAAGGAGGCGATACCGGTAACCGCCACGACGATAATCATGGGAATGGAAATAATACCCGCCTGAACGACGGCCTGTCCGATGACCAACGCTCCGACGACACTGACAGCTTGGCCTAATATGCGCGGCAGCCGGACGATCGCTTCCCGAAGCGCTTCAAATACGCTCTCCATGATCAAAGCTTCTACCAACGCGGGAAAGGGAGACGGTTCCCGGGACGCCGCTATGGAAAGGAGCAGGTCCGTTGGCAGCATTTCAATATGGTAGGTCGTGATCGCGACGTAGAGCGAAGGCATCAGCAGGGCAAGGATAATGAAGAATGACCGGATCACACGCAAGAAGGAAGCGCTGCTGTACATCAAATAGTAATCTTCAATGGCCTGGAAAGCGTTCCAGAACGTGAACGGAAAGATTAACACAAACGGCGAATTGTTGACGAAAACCGCCACCCTGCCTCTCATCAGCGCATCGGCTACGATATCGGGACGCTCCGTCGTCTGGTTGGTTGGAAACAGACTGAACGGATGGTCCTTGATGTTCTCAGCCAAGTAATTGCTGTCGAGGACGCTCTCCAGTTGAACGGAGGAAATCCGGTTGGCCATTTCCGTTATCAATTCATGCGAAGCGACATCCTCCAAGTAGACTAACCGAACCTCGGTTTGCATGACCGAACCGATTTGCCATGCCTTCATACCGAGCTTCTCGCTTTTCACAATGCGGCGAATCAACGCAATATTCGTTCCCAGGTGTTCTACGAAGCCTTCGCGCGGACCATGGACGGTCGTTTCGGTATCGGGTTGAGTCACAGCGCGATGGGGAGCGGTGGCGACATTCGCCAATATCATCTTCGGTCTTCCCAAGACGGCGATTGCCGCCATACCGGATAACATTCCCATGACGACTTTCTGGAAGTCGTCTGTCTCCGAGTAAGCGGGGGATTGAATCGGGACGGGACCGGTATCGGGATCGGCATCCAGCGGTTCGACGATCTCACGGTGAATCCGCTCCTGGTCGGCAAGACCGGAAATATACGCGATTACATAATGGTCTGCAATACGGAAAACCAGGTCGGGCATGGAATCGAACGCTCGTTTCAGATTGGTTGCGAACTGTACCAAGTCATCCAGAGTGATCGGCTGTACGGACTCTTCGGACATCCTACCCTGCCTCCTTGTCGTCGACGGATTTAAACTTGATGATGAGAAAAGCAAGAGCGGGAACAAGCAGGAAAAACGGCGTGAATATGACCCATGTGGCCCAGTGGTGCCCCGTAAATAAATGGCTGCTGAGGCTGTCCGCCATATATTTGGCAAACAAAAAGATCATGATCGAGACAGGGATGACAGCTGCCCTGAGGTCCACCCTGCACATATCCGAAATAACCACACATGCTGCGAACGTGAAGATTGAAATTTTAAACAGCACGCCGATCATATAGTCCGTGACAATGAGCGGATCCAGATTTTGAATGAAATCCGCGATGTTGACCATATGAAAAGTCGTCATGAGCGGGAAGAAGGAACGGGAGAAAAGCTCAGGGCCGAGTGTGCTGATGGCTACAACATCCAGAACTACGAATATAAAACCTGCTGTAGCAGCCGCCAGTAAAGAGGCTTTAAAGAAACCCTTAGGTGACGTCGTCATGGACCAGAAAGCGGCGAATGCGAAAGCTTCGCCGTACGGCACGGTGACGCTTCCCGGGAATACGGTGGTGGCGATCGGTCTCCATTCAGCCGCAACCGGAGTCAGCTGCGTCAGGTCAATGGCTCCCGAAGCGAGCAGCAAAACAACTTCCAGTACAAAGAAAAGGAGAATGATAGGCGCATTCAATTCCGCGAGCCGCCCCATTCGCCGCAGTCCGGCATAACAAACATAACAAACCAGGATCTGGAACAGGACCATCGTAGCCCCCATCGGTGTTCTTGGGAGAAGAAAGGTATTGGTCAGTTCGCCGGCATCCCGCAGGTTCCTTCCCGCACTGTAGATGAAAATGATGACATACACCGCGCCTAAAACCGTCCCGGCCCAACGGCCGAAGGCGTCCGTCAGTAAACCGAACCAATTCATGCATTGGCGCGATTCATACAGCTTCGAATATAACCACAGAAGTCCGGCACCCAGAAAAAAGCTGATGAAAGTAGTAAGCCAGGCATCTTGTTTCGCAGGACTTGCAATACCGAATACAACGCTGGTTCCCAGCTGGAACAAAAGCATGAGACCGTACATCTGCCATAAGGATAAGACCTTCATCCACACTGTCTCCTTTTTGGCATTAGGGTTCCATTTCAATGGGATTTTTATGTAACAAAACCAAAATGGGAGGAGATGTGGTATATGCCCCGTCATGACCTGTCACCGAAAAAGCTACGCGCGCTTCAACCCCAAAGCTTCCACCGTTGCCAGCCATTGCGCTCGCTGGTTATCGGTTGAAGATTTTACCGAACACAGCTCGGTGATCTTGACCGGGTTCACTCCGCAAAACTGCAAAGTAGCCTGCTTCATGACACGATGTCCGGCCTGTCTGTAGACGAAACGATAATACCAGGATGGTGCATCCATTGTGACGATGAGACGGGCGGATTTCCCCCGCAGCAGCTTATCAAACAACATTGAATTTGGACGTTCCCGGTAAGCGAAGCCAGGTAAAAAAGTGCGGTCGATAAACCCCTTTAGAAGTGCGGGGACCGTCCCCCACCAAATCGGGTAGACGAATACGAGATGATCCGCCCAGAGGATTATTTCCTGCGCCGCCAGCAAATCCTTCTCCAATTCGATCCGTTTATGATATCCAAACTTCAAGTTTGGTTCAAAGGCCAGTTTACCGATGTCGATGCTTCGGACAGCCGCCCCTCCGGCAATTGCTCCTCTCTTATACGCTTCCGACAATGCAGCGTTATAACTATCGGAATAAGGGTGCCCGTTAATGACGGCAATGTTCTTTGGTTGCATCTATTCATCTCCTCCATCTTTCATCATCCTGCTGATTCAGCTAAAGTAAGAATAAGACAATTCCATATGCAGGAATATGATGAAACACGCCAACATCGTATTACGATGCGCAGAAAGGGGAGTAAACGTTGCCGTCTGCAAATATAGGGAAGCCTGTTTCCTTTGTATATCCGATTGTGAAAACAATCGTGCAAAAAGGGCATAGCCAAGAAGAATTGCTCAGAAAGGCGAATATCGACAGCTCCATTTTCCAGGATCCGGACGCCAGGATATCGGAGGAAATGCTTGTACGGATAACGGAATTGGCCGCCGAGCTTACGTCGGATGAGCTGTTCGGATTGCATAAGGGCCAGTCTACAGAGGCATCGGATTTGGGGATTCTTGGCTATGTGATGCAGCATTCCAAGACGATCGGCGATGCTTTGGCAGCCTATCAAAAATATAACGTGATCGTATGCAGCGGTTACGACCTAAGCTGGCATGTCGAAGGGGACGACGTCATCATCATGACGGCTTATGCTCAGCCGTTACAAATGCCGTCCCGGCACTGCATTGAGGATATGATGAGTTCTTTGTATCACATCATGGTGCGCTTAAGCTGTAGGTCCATAGCTCTGAAAGAAGTCCATTTCAGACACGATCGCTCAGCTGCGGCCGAAGAATATATGGACGTATTAGGGGTTTTACCGCAGTTCGGCAAAGAATCCAATCTGTTTCGCATGAGCAAGGAGATTCTGGAATATCCGGTACTGTTCGCAGACGCCAAAATTCGCAGTGCATTTGAGCTTATAGCGGAGGAAGCGAAACACAGGCTCATTCAGGGTAAAATCTTCTCCGATCAAGTATACAGCTGGATCATCAACAGGATGCCGGTTTCAAATCTGAGCTTAAAGGATGCGGCAGCCGAGTTCCGTATGAGCGTAAGAAGCATCCAAGCCAAGCTGAAGCAAGAAGAGACAACTTTCCAAGCGATCATGGTCCGCGCACGAAAGGAGCTTGCCATCGGGTATTTAGCGAAACCGGAATATCCAATCGCTGAGGTAGCGTATCTTCTGCATTTCTCGGAGCCAAGCGCGTTTCAGAATGCGTTTAAGAAATGGACGGGTGTAACGCCGAGGCAGTACAGGAAGGAGTTGTTAAATAACCTATATATGTAAGTTAATGACTTTTGTGAAAATGACTAAAGGTTTTGGGTGAAATAACCGATATTCTAATTATCTAATTCACCTTGGGAAAGGAGATGAAGACGGCATGCGTTATTCGCTCCGGCTCTCTCTTGGCAGCAAACTTAATCTGTTCTTTTTGGTTATTATACTCTTTTTAACCTCAGTCATTTGGTTCGTGGTGCAGTCACAGCTGGAGAATGGAATCAAGGCACAGGCCCTGGAGAAAGCGAAAT
Source organism: Paenibacillus tarimensis (assembly GCA_041281825.1). Lineage (GTDB taxonomy): Bacteria > Bacillota > Bacilli > Paenibacillales > Paenibacillaceae > Paenibacillus_D > Paenibacillus_D tarimensis_A. Next base: position 110,102 of record CP166298.1, read on the forward strand.
CGGACCTTGCCCTTGGTTTCAGTTATTTGAATGAAAAATACCCTGGAGAATGGACGATTCGCGATGGCTTCCTGTACAAAGGGGAAACCAAAATTAATGACAACTTCGAAATCGTGGATGAAATCGGTCAACTGACCGGCGGAGATACGGTTACGATTTTCCAAGGGGATACTCGTGTAACGACCAACGTGATGAAAGACGGCAAACGGGCTGTCGGCACTCAAGTATCGGAACAGGTCGCGAACGTTGTGCTTAAGCAAGGCGAGATCTTCTTAGGCGAAGCGAATGTTGTCGGTCAATTCTACCAGACGGCCTACCAGCCGCTGAAGAACGCCGGCGGAGAAATTATAGGGATATGGTACGTGGGGGCTTCCCAATCGATGATCGATTCCGTTCAGGCCAGCTTTATGAGGATCTTTTGCGCGGTTCTGGGGACGGCTGTCCTTCTGTCCCTGCTGTTCGTCATTCTGTTTAACCGTCGGTTGAAAAGACGGCTTGCCGCGATCTCGTTCGCCTTGACGAAAGCAGGCAGCGGCGACTTCTCCTATCGGATTCAGGACATTACCCATGATGAAATCGGAGAGATTTCAACCGGTTACAATCAAATGTGCTCGTGCCTGTGCGAGTTGATCGAGCAAGTCGCACAGTCAGCCCGGGAAGTAGCGATGTCGGCGGAAAACCTGTCGTCTGGTTCCTATCAGATCAATCAGGCAACCGAACACATTTCGGAAAACATAGCAGAGGTTGCGGAAGGTGCCGACAAGCAGGTGCAAAGCGTGGATTACAGTCTGCAGTCGGTACATAAAATTTCCGCAAACGCCCGGCACATCGCCGCGAATGCACAAGACGTCTCCGCTGTAGCGGCTGCCGCCGCCGGAAAGACGGCGGAAGGTACGGCATTAATTGAAAATTCGGTCCAACAAATGAGCTTGATTCATGAAACGATGAATCAGTTGTCCCGGGTAGTGGAAGGGTTAGGCCAGCGATCGCAGGAAATTGAGCAAATCATCGAGGTCATCACCGGAATTGCAGACCAGACGAACTTACTTGCTTTAAATGCGGCGATCGAAGCGGCACGGGCGGGTGAGGAGGGGCGGGGGTTTGCGGTCGTGGCGGGCGAGGTGCGGAAACTGGCGGAGCAGTCCGCTCAGTCCGCTGGGCAGGTCTCCAGGCTTATTGATGCCATCCGACAAGAAACGGATATCGCTGTGGAAACAATGGCCGCAGGCAGCAATGAAGTAACACAAGGCATTCAAGTGGTTAACGATGCCGGTTCGTCGTTTGAGCAGATCCGGCAGTCGATCCGGGAAGTTGCGAATAAGATTGAGGAGGTTTCCGCTTCCGCCCAGCAGATGTCGGTTGGAGCGGAGCAGGTGGTACAGGTTATTTCCTCGATTGCAGAGGTCGCCGGCAGCTCGGCAATGAAAACGCAAAACGTCTCTGCCGCCTCCGAGGAACAATTGGCTTCCATGGAGGAAATCACGTCTGCCGCGGCAACTCTGTTACAAATGTCGGAACAGCTGCAAAAGCTTACAGGCAAATTTAAAATTAATTGAAGCAGCTAATACAAAGGCTGCCCAGAGCGAGAGTGGGCATCAAACGGCAACGGAGTGCTGAACAGATCGTCAGTACTTCGTTGTTTTTAACTTACGAACGAACTTGACAATACTATTGTTTGGAAACTAAATTAAACATACGCAAGGAGGGGAAAAAGTGAAAAAGCTCAGTATCATACTAGCCGTATTGTTGTGTTTATTACTTATTGGCTGCAGCTTGGAAGCTCCGGCCACCAACCCGGCTCCGAAGCAGGTATCGGCGAAAGAAGCGAAGGAGATGATCGACGAGGGCAAGGTTCAGGTCATTGACGTTCGTACGCCGGAGGAATTCGAGGCCGGCCATATTCAGGGCGCGAAGTTGATTCCGCTGCAGCAATTAGAAGACCGGCTTGACGAATTGGACAAGGAACAATCGTATTTGCTTGTGTGCAGAACCGGCAACCGTTCCGCTCAGGCGCAGGAGGTCTTGGCGAACCATGGATTCAATCACACCTATAACATGCTGCAAGGGATGGCTCAGTGGCCCTACGAGACAATAAAAAGCGAAATGGACTGAACAAATTCAATCATGATGTCCGAAACTTAGCATATCCCTTCCACATCAGACGAGAACTCTTGCAATATATGGCTCAGACCATCCGGTTCACTGAGCATCGGCAAATGTCCGGTCTTCAGGCTTCGAACCGATTGCGGAGAAAGGTTCGATATCATTTTCTTCTGGAAGGATGGGGTGAACTCCTTATCGTCTTCTAATGTAATGTACAACCTCGGTACATCCGGAACGGATACCTCGGTTCGATCCGTATATACACGGATGGACTCGGGCTTAAAGCCTTGTACAACCTCTTCCGCGTGCTCGGGGGACAAGTCGTTGCATAATCCGGCCCGGATTGCGGACGCCGGGGGTTTCGTGCCCATTTTGCTTAGGATAGCTTTCATAAGAATGCGCTTGGGCAATGGCAGAACGGACAGAAATGAACCGCCATTCTTCGGAATCGCCGCGCTTACAGCAACAAATCCCGCCAAGCGGTCGCCCAACCCGGAGGCAAGCCGAAGAGCCAATACGCCTCCAAGCGAATGCGCGACGATGATAAACCGCCGCACTCCCCATTCATCAACCTGTCTTTTCATATGCGTTACATATTCCGCCAGAGAAAGCTCCTGTTCCGATTCTACCGAATCTTTCACCAGGGGATATTCAACAAGCAAACAAGGCTGATCAAGTCTCTCCGCAACTTTGCTCCAGATCTTGCCTTTCAGGCCGGCTCCATGTATAAATACGAAACCGGTTTCTTCTTGCACCCACTCTTGTTTATTCATCATACTCTCCTCCAGAGACGCTTGATTAAGATGTTCACAAGCACATGATACCACTTAAATAAGACAGATTATGTCTTATTTATATGATAAGATGAAATAAAAATCAGGAGAGAGGGATGCCGGTTTGCAGAAAGCACAGCGCCTCATTCACATGATGATGATGATTAACGCCAGAAAGTCGTTTACCGTGAAAGAGCTGGCCGATGAATTCGGACTATCCACCCGGACGATTACGCGGGACTTGCAGGAGCTGAGCGAGCTTGGCGTTCCGATCTATTCCGTGCAGGGAAGAGGGGGAGGCTACAAACTGCTGCAAGAGAGACTGCTTCCGCCGATCAGCTTCTCCGAAAGCGAAGCGATCGCGATGTTCTTCGCGTGCCAATCGATGGAATATTTCGGCTCCTTGCCTTTTGGTGAAGGGGCCGAATCCGCGCTGCATAAGTTCTATCATTATTTGCCTGCCGATGTCAGGGAGCAGATCGACCGTTTGAAGAATCGGGTAATGTTCTGGAGCCCGCAGAGGGCAATGTCTCCTAAGATTCTTCAAACGCTGCTGCAGGCCGTTATGATCCGCAGTGCCGTTACGATCGAGTACAAATCCGGACACGGTGTCTCGAAGCGGGATATCCAGCCCATAGGCTTATATGCAAGCTCGGGGTACTGGTACTGTCCGGCTTATTGTATGCTAAGGGAAGAAATCAGGCAGTTCAGGGCCGACCGGATCGTATCGGCTTATGTAAACAAATCTGTACCTTTGAGAAATGAGATACATGAGATGACCTTGATGAATAAACCTCAAACAGACCGTCAGGAGCAAATCGAGTTGCTGCTAGAGTTCACAGACAAAGGGGTGTGGCTGCTGGAATCCAATCCCCGGTTCTCTCCTTATATCGAGCGCAGCGAAGCTGGCGGAGGATCGGCGATCGTGCCGATTGCGGCAGAGGATTTGCACTTTTATACGGATCTGATCTGGCAGCAGGGTGAGGATGTTACCCTATTGGGACCGGGCGAAGCGACAGAGTACATGAAGCAAAAAATCGAATCGATGCGATTGCGGTATTCATAGTCACTCCGCTCTGCGTCCGGTCAGCCCGTAGAAGAAAAATTCGGTAAACCGCTCAAATAAGGGCTTTTGCTCCGATTCAGGCAACGTTTCCATGATTCGGATCATTTGCCTTTTATACATATCGAAATAGGCCAGAAGATGACTTACATTATAGTCCTCCGAAAAGAAACCCTCTTGTTGACCTGCTTCAATATACCGCGTGAAAAAGGGCAGCAGCTTATCCTCTTCATAGGTTTGCAAGAACTTCAAGACAGGTGAGAGTTCAAGATCTGTTCCGCCGTAGACGCGGGATAGCCGACTCAATACCTCGATTTCACCGAAGATGATTTGTTTTGTCTTTTCCGTAAAAGGGATATCCTCATGCAAAATGCGTTCGTATCTTTCCAATTGGGCATTCATTTGAAACGTTAATACATCAATAATGAGCTGCTCCTTGCTTCCATAATAATTAAAAATGGTTGCAGGCGATACACCGGCTTTTTTGGCGATTTCATTGATGTTTACCTTCTGTAATCCGTAATGCATGAATAAATCCATCGCAGCAGCGCGGATGTTGTTTATTTTTTTGGCTTTTCGCCGTTCATATCCGTTCAAGCCTAATCACCTTCCAAATAAGCTTACTCTTTTATTATAAACAAGTTTTAGATTATTTCAATATACACAATACAAAACTATTGCAGTTTCAACTTGTCATGTTCTATAATAATTTTAGATTAATTATACACATATAATACAAAACTACATTATTATGAGTCGATGGAGGTGCCGTTATGTTTTTGACAACAAGCCGGTTGAACAAGACGTATCGAACCGGCGATGTAAGCTTTCAGGCTTTGAAGCAGGTATCGATTGCACTTGGCAAAGGAGAAATCGGAGTCATTCTCGGACCGTCGGGCTCCGGAAAGTCCACCTTAATGAATATGCTCGGAGCGGTAGACCGGCCTGACGAGGGGGATATCATTGTCGATCATCAACACCTTGTGAAAATGAAAGATCAAGAGCTGACGCGCTATCGAAGGGAGCATGTAGGGTTTGTTTTTCAATTTTATAATCTGCTGCCGAATTTAACGGTTTATGAAAATGTGGAGCTGGCGGCGAACATTAGTAAAGCGCCTATGAAAGTGGATGAAATATTACATGCGGTCGGATTAGGCGGGTTTGAACGCAGGTTTCCGCGGGAGCTTAGCGGGGGGCAGCAGCAGCGGACATCCATTGCAAGAGCGCTGGTAAAGAACCCGAAGCTGTTGCTGTGCGATGAGCCTACAGGTGCGCTGGATTATGCAACATCCATCGAAATATTGAAGCTGCTTGACCAGGTTAACCGGAAATTCCAAACGTCGATTCTTATTATTACCCATAATGAAGCGATCAGCGGCATGGCTCACCGCACATTCCGTATGCGAAGCGGGGAAGTTATAGAAGCATGCCAACTCCAGGAGCGGATAAATCCGGAAAGGATTGAATGGTAATGGTACTTGGGAAAAAAGTATGGCGCACAATGAAGCAGCACAAATCGCAGTATTATGGCTCCGCATTTCTAATCCTGATCAGTTCTATGATGTTCAGCCTGTTTCTGGTCGCCGGAATCAATGTGCAGGAGAACTTAAACGAATTTCGGATTACTCATCACGTGGAAGATGCTCATTTTGTTGTACAAGAGCCGCTTCAGGATTTGGAAACGTTAGAACGGCAATTCGGCGTGTCATTAGAGGAAAAACAATACATCGATGTATTCTACGATCAAGATTCGGTGCTGAGGGTTCTTTCCGAACCGGAGGGGATAAATCTGTATGCAACGGTACAAGGTCGGGCTCTGAGCCAAGCGGGAGATGTATTGCTGGACCCCGGGTTTGCCAAGGCGCACAGCTTGAACGTCGGAGATTCAATTGAAGTCAATGGAAAAACCTTTACCATACGCGGTTTCATCGCATTGCCCGATTATATTTACCCGCTGAAATCGGAGCAGGATGTGTTAAAAAACCCGGATGCATTCGGCATCGCCGTTGTTTCCCGGCAGGAGTTGGCGGAGATCAATCCGCCGCTGACATTTTATAGTATCCGAATGAACGGCCATTCTGAAGCAGACTTTAAAGCCCATATAACAGCCTCCAATGCAATTATTCAGTGGGTGGATCAAGCGGCAAATAACCGGATCAGCTTTGTGGACGGCGACATCCAGGGGATTCTGATTCTGGGCCGGATAATGCCGGTTGTCCTGCTGCTCATAACGATGCTCCTGGTCACTATCGTGATATGGCGATTGTTGAAGCAAGAATATACGCAGATCGGCACCTTATACGCACTGGGCTTCCGCAAAGGCGAATTATTGCGCCAATACCTGTTATACCCCATTTTTGTCTCTTTGATCGGTGCGATCCCGGGTACCGCCATAGGCGTTATGGGAATAAAGACTGCCGTAAGCTTGTACAGCGACTTCTACAATCTGCCGATTATGGCTATCAGGCTGCATTGGGGAATTATTACTCTGGGGCTCATCATTCCGTTTCTATTTCTGGTGCCTGCCACGGTGGTCGTTGTGCTTGTTGTGCTTCGAAAGACGCCGCTGGAATTAATGAGAGGCTCGGCAGGCGGAACACAAGTCGGATGGGCGGAGAGACAAATCGGGCTGAACCGGATGCCGTTTCGAAGCAAATTCCAAATTCGCGAGCTGCTGCGCAGCATTCCCCGAGCACTATTAATGGTACTTGCTACGGCGTTTGCTTCGATGTTGTTTTTACTCGGCTTTGTCATGAAGGATTCCATGGATCGGCTTATAGAAGGGAATTATCAGGAAGCCTTCAAGTACGAATACCAATATACGTTCCGTACATTTGAAGCCTCAGCGCCTCCCGGCGGAGAGAAAATGTCACTGGCCGGCTTTACATCGGAACGCTATCATAAAGGTGAAAAGTCGTTTATCATTTATGGGATGCAGCCGGATGCAAGCCTGATTCGGCTTTGGAACGGGGCAGGAGAACGGCTCTCCTTTGATCAGGTGATCGCCACCAAGACGTTAGCGGATCAAATGGGCGTCGGAGAAGGCGATACGATCCGGGCCCGCAATGAATGGAACGCAAAAATAATTGACATCCAAATCGACCGTATTGCAAATACGTTGATCGGCGATGTGATCTACATGCCGATTGCGGAGTTTAATGAGACCAACGGTTTGCCTGACGACAGCTACTTGCAGCTTATCGCTTCCAATAAACTCGATATGGATCAGAGCCTGCTCCTCTCCACGCTTTCTAAGCAGGACATACTAAACGGGTATAAGGAACTGATCAAGCCGCTTCAAGCCATGAACGGTATGATCGCCTTTGCCGCATTTACGATCGGGCTTATCTTGATTTATGTCCTTATTAGTATGACCATAGAAGAGAACAGAGGCAAAATCTCCATGCTCAAGGTATTGGGCTATACCAAAAGAGAGGTTTTCAGGCTCGTGCTTGGCTATAACAAATGGTTGATGCTCATGGGCTATCTGCTGTCTATCCCGCTCATTCTATTGTCGCTTAGACAAATGTTTAGTGCGGTTGCTTCGGAGATGGGAATTCATTTCCCGGTAACGGTACAATGGAGCAATCTTGTGATTGTACTGGGTCTCGTATGCGCAACCTACTTCTGCTCCATCTGGCTGAACCGCAATAAAATTCATGCGATCCCGATGGAGGAAGCATTGAAGAGCAGCCGGGAATAATGCGGTATTAAAGGTCTTGCGGTGCCCCTGCCGCCGTTCCGGCGGAGGGGCTGATCTTACACTTTTGTACGGACTTCCCGGAACGCGGGAGCCTCCTGCTTGCAGCGTTCCGTGGCAGCCGGCCGGCGGGTTTACATCGGCACAATGCCCAGATCGTGAGTTATGAACGAACACCACCTTTCAATCCATTAGGAAACCAATATGGAATCCAAATATTGCGTACCAGAGGGGGGCGAGACTCCCTGTATCAGGCGGAGCTCTGGAAGAGCAGTCGGTTGTTTTCCCGCCAAGCCTGCCATTCGGCTTGAGGATTGCGTTGCCGTCGTCTTTCCGCAAGCGGAATCGGAGCGCCTTTCATCCGACCCGGCAGCACGGTTACCGGCTGTTCCTTAATGACATGCGCTTCGAACGAATAGATTAAGCCGAGACATGAGGTCTTACCCGGTTTGGACTGAGGTGCAAATATTCCTTTCATTACCGCTGCGATATACTTGATCACAATCATTACAATTTCCATCATTTCATTCCTCCCTATTAAATTCAGAATTAATAGAATTAAGATATAGCTAGATTATAGCAAGCCGCAACCGGAATTCCTGTCGACCTGTGCATGCCGGCCAAAAAAAGTTTCAGACAAAAATCACCGTGTACTTGTCGACGATGAGCATGCCGGTTTTTTCCCATTGGAGCAGTAAGCCGCGACTTGTACGAAGCAGCCGGCAGGGCGTTGCCGAAAGCCTAACCAAACAAAAATCGAGGGTCTGGTGTAATAATGTGTTGTAGCATTATGTTGAAACAAAAGAGTATTAAAATTCCAACACTTTGAGAAATCAATCGTTATATGAAGTGAAACCATTCATTGAAGGAGGCGTTATCGAAATGGAACATGGCGTTACGTTGGAAAACATGGGTGTATTGGATCTGACCGGCAAAGGGTACGATTTATCGGGTATTTCTCTCATCCGCAATATCGGCCTTATTGTGGCACCCCAATCCCTCGCGGATGCTTTATTGAAAATTCGGCAGGAAAATATCGGCATGACCATCATGCTGCCCGACACTAAAGGAAAAATAAAAATGTTTACCGGACAATTAACATTGAGCGGAGAAGTGTTTGCCAACCAAACAGGATCTGATGACGATATCCTGGTTATTTCCGGCCAGGCGGTCATTACATCTCCAATCGAGCAGATCGGATATCATGAAATTATCGTTGCGGGGCAATTGATTGCTCCTCAGAGCAGCGCGGCGGCGCTTGCGAATGCCTTAACGAAGATGTCGGGCCAAATTGCATATTACCAAACGGATGCACCGCGTCTATTTATGGGTAACGATAAATTTTCGAAAGACTTCTTTGAACTGATTGAAGATCGGATGGCGATGCTTCTTATCGGAGATTTCGAGTTCGAATCTGATGTAGATCTTCCATTGATCAGACAAAAAATAAGCGAATTAATCATCATTGGCAGCGTAAAGGCTCCAAAAGCGCTGGTGCCGCTGCTGCAGCTGCTTGCAACAACGAAATTAGGCGATATTACAGCCAGAGATGACGCCCCCGTTCAAAGCGTATAATGAAAAGTGAATTGTTCCGGGAGCTGTATGCCGCCCACTCCAAGAAAATCTTCTCCTACTTGTTTGCAAGAACGAATAATAAAGAATCGGCAGCCGATCTGCTGCAAGACATCTTTCTTAAAGTATGGAACCGGGTGGAAAGGGCTGCGCTTATACCTGAAGAAGAGCGGTTGTACTGGATATTTTCCATCGCGTCCAATCGGTTGAAGGATTATTACAAGAAAGCGGCCAACGAGAGAAACGCAGAAGGAAAGATAGAGAGTGGAAAAGGTCATGAGCCGGAAGATCTCTCGGGGCTGCTTGCTTCACGGGAGCGATTCCGGGAGCTTGAATCACAAATCGATCAACTGCCCGAGGAGCTGCGCTGCATTTTGCTGATGAAAGTGATTGGCGGAATGAATAGTTCCCAGATCGGAATTGCGTTGCAGCTGCCTCCGGGAACGGTGCGTTATAAACTCGGGCAGGCCCGCCGTTTGCTTGCCGGCAAGCTTGGACTATTGGAGAACGAAACGGCCGGGCGGAAGGGGGAAGTCAAATGACTGAGGGCCAGACCGAAGATTTGTTGGATATAACAGTGAGCATCCGTCTGGATCGGTTGTTGGATAACTGGGCAGAGGAAGTTGTGGTGTACCTTGAAAAAATTGAAGCGCCGTTTATGGAGGATATTCACATCATAACCGAGGATCTGGGGTATGAATGGTGGCGCGGGCTTACAAAACGGTTTTCGTTCAGAGACGCCAATGTCAAAGTATATCCTTCCTGGCCGGTAAATAAAGAAGCTATGTAAGTATGAGCACCTCCGTTTCGGTGAAAGGGCGCGAGGTTGTCGTAACGGGAAGCGGACTTGGCGGTTCCCGTTACGTAAAATAATAGGTGACAGTGCCCGAAACATCCTTTATTTTGGAAGTAGGGATCAGAAAATATTCGTTCCGTTGATCCGGCAAAGGAGGAACAGGAATGGCAAAACAATTCCCGGCATTGCTGCCGGAGCATGAGGACTTTATTCGCAGACAGCATCTATTTTTTGTTGGCTCGGCGCCGCTGTACGGTACGGGAACGGTCGTACTGCCAGGTTCTCCGGAATGGGAAGCCTTGTACCCGCTCTTTTCTCCTCTCCAGGGAGCGAGGCAAATCATAACGGTCGACATTCATAAAGTCCAGACCTCTTGCGGTTATGCAGTCCCGTTCATGACGTATGATAGGGAGAGGGAAACGCTTCAGCGCTGGGCCGTCCAGAAAGGCGAAGAGGGACTGGAACAATACCGCAAGGATAAAAATGCCGTTAGTCTCGATGGAATACCGACTCCGCTAGGCAAAGTCAATTGAATTTTAGTTTCCATGTGTCAGGTCTAAACCCACCGCCTTTCGGCGGTTAGCTTCCAGCACGTTGAAAAGGCAGAAGGTTAACATCATAATGTTGATTCCGCTAACGGTTATACTTGCTGCTATTTGGGGAAGAAACGCCATTTTAAAGTTTTAACGGTTGCAGGTGACGTTATTTACTGAAATTCGCTCTCAAAACCGTGAGAATGGACAAATAGGCGTGCTGACAAGCGTTAGCCTTGGAATAATGGGACAAACCGGCAAATAACGTCGCTGATAACCATTAGAAATAACTGGCATGCAATCGGTCTGTTCTGAGAAGACTACATTTTTTTAGAGTTGGCATTTGTGTTTTAAAGTAATGATTAGCCTGCGAGCATGCCCAGTTCAGTCGGAAGCTTTAGGTGGCTTTAGCCACAGGTTGCTTTTCAGCAGGCTTTAGCCTAAACCGCGACTTTCAGTCGCAAAAGGAACTTACCGACTTTAGTCGGTAGTCGTTCCGTCAAATCATAAGGAGTGAGTCTCCATCCGATTCTCCTATGTTCAGCGATTACTGAACGAGTTCACTTGCGGCCGGCGAGCACCGATTTCACCGCTTCCTCGATCTCCCGGTATCCGGTGCATCGGCAAATATTCGATTCGAGCCATTCCTTAATGATGTTATCGTCGGCAGCGGGAAACTTCTGAATCAGTGAGTGGCAATTCATTATAAACCCGGGTGTGCAATATCCGCATTGGAAAGCGAAGCATTCCACGAAGGCTTGCTGAATCGGCGTATCTTTCAGTCCTTCAATCGTTGTAATTTGTTTACCCGGCATCTCCATGGCAAGCACGAGGCAGGATTTGACCGGGTAGCCGTCAACGTCAACGGTGCATGCTCCGCAATCGCCGTTCAGGCACCCGGGCTTAGCGCCCGTTAATCCAAGCCTTTCCCTCAGCACATAAAGCAGCGTATCCGCGTGACGGATATAGACTTGCCGCTCTTCATCGTTAATGTGAAGCGTGATTTCAGACTTCAGCATGTTCGTCTCCTTCCAAGGCGGCGCAAATATCAAGCAGTGTGTTTTTGAACGCAAACAGCCGGTATTCGGCCGATCCTTCGAAATCGTGCAGCACCGGCGAAGGGATATGGCGAACCGCTTGTTCAATCCGCTCCTGGCCGGGCAGCTGCTTGTCGTTTAACCGGTCCTCCATTGCTTGATCCCGGAACGGATAGGAGCAAAGACCGCTGACCGCCATCCGGATCCTCCGATCCTTCTTGATCGCGGCGACGGTTATAAGCGGGTAGCCGACCCGCCCTTGACGCCGTTTTTTGACGCTCGCATAAGGCAGCCCAAGATCGCTTTGGGTGGTCTTGAACTGGACAAGAAACTCGCCTTGCCGCAATTGAACCTGCTGCCGGAAAACCTGATGAATAGAAAGAGGCTTCATTCCCGATTCACCGGCGACCATCACCTGACTGTCCGTTAATAAGAGCGGCAATACTGCTTCCCTGTAAATAATATTCCCGCATACATTTCCGCCTAATGTTATATTGCTCCGGGCCGTATGGTCGGCAACCTCTCTGATTGTCAAACTCAATAGCGGAAACGGATTGGCTTCGATTAGCCTGCTGAATGAAAGCGCGGCTCCCATGACGAGCTGATTGTCCGCGGTTTGCAGCGCCTGGCACTCCGGGATGCCTTTGAGATCAATGACCGCTCCAGTTACGATCTCATTAATCCGGCCTAGCGTTGTAATTTCCGTTCCACCCGTATAATAGACCGGCTGTTTGTTCTGCTCGCGCAAGGAACGGTGCAACTGTACCGCTTCCTGGACGGTTGCCGGTCTGTAATATTCAAAATCATAGGAAATCATAACGCCCCACCTGCCGTCTTGGTCTTCCATACGGTTTCGGGCACGAGTGGAAGCCGGTTAAGCTGCACCCCTGCAGCAACCGACAATGCGTTGCCCAAGGCCGCAGGCATCCCGATCAGCCCGTGCTCCCCGACGCCGCGTGCGCCGTAAGGGGCTTCGATATGGGGGGTCTCCACGAACTCGACCGCATATTCCGGATGGTCGCCGTAGTGCGGGGGTACATAGGTGCGAAGCTGCATGTTTTGCACGATCCCTTGATCGTTAAATACAAACGTTTCCTTGGATGCAAACCCGAGTCCCATGCTCATGGCTCCCATTACTTGTCCCATTGCGCCCTTGTAATTTAGCACCTTGCCGAGGTCAATGACGGAGTAAGCTTTCACGACCCGGTATGTATAATCTCTGGTATCGAATTCGATTTCCACGCCTTGAGCGCCGACGGTCCATTCGGGTCCCGGCTTGCCCGCCCCGGTTTCGGGGTCCAGATGAGTCATATGTCTTAAAATATAGTTTCCCCTGCCGACGATCTGTCCTCCGATCGCGTTCCCGTTCTGATATTTATACCCGTAAGCGGCATCCTTCACATGCAGAAAGGTCTCCGGTTCTTCCCGCAGATATACTTTCCCCTTGCCCACCTCCAGATCGTCCGGCGAGCAGACGAGCACGCGGGAGGCGATGTCCTTCAGCTGACGGATGACATCATCGGCGGCCTTCAACACCGCTCTCCCCGCCATAAACGTGCCTCTGCTTGCCACAGTTTTCCAATGCTCCGGCATCGTCTGCGTATCGACATCCATGCGGACATGAATCTCGTCCACATTCATGTTCAATTTCTCGGCTAACATTTGCGCAAGCACGGTTTTCGTTCCCGTTCCGATTTCGACCAGTCCGGAGATCAGATTCAGGCTTCCGTCCGGGTTAAAAGTGAGGATGACTCCCGAACCGGCATGAGTGTCAATGGTCGACGTTTTCCAGATGCAGCTGATTCCTTTGGCCCGGACGAAACGGTTGTCAATTGCGATACGCTGCCCTTCGTCCCAGTTCATTAAATGCTTTAACCGGTCAATGCAGTGGGGCAAGTTGCTTACATTGCTGGGATTGAGCCGGACTTGTGTTGGTGTTGTATGACCGGGCAAAATAGCGTTTTTTGCACGCAGCCCCAGCGGGTCCATATCCAGCTTGTCCGCGAGCATATCCATGGTACGTTCGAATGCAAATAACAACTCGGAGTGGCTGAAACCTCTGTAGGCGGTCGCGTAAGGGTGATTGGTATAGACGCATAACGAATCGCACCATACGTTTTCAATGTGATACGGGCCGGTACAGGTTACCGCTGCCGACCGGGTGATCGTAGCTCCTTTGTCCGAGTATGCGCCGCTGTCGAACAAATAGACCATATATGCGGCCTTTAAAAGACCTTCTCTCGTACAGCCCAGTTTGACGGTAGCGTCAAGTCCGATATGGACCGGGGAAGTGATCAGATCCTCCTCGCGGGAATTGACCAGCTTGACGGGTCTGCCCCCGACAGCCTTCGATGCCATGTAAGCGATCAGCTCCAGTTGAACCGCAACTTTCCCGCCGTAGCCTCCGCCGACCAAAGGGGTGTTGACGGTAATCTTGCCTTCGGCGAAGCCGAAATAGGTCGCTAACAATTTTTTGATCATATAAGGCGCCTGGGAACTCGATGAAATGAGGACATGTCCGTCGGGACGGATTTCGGCGGTGACGCACCTCGTTTCCATGGCCGCATGGTCGGACGGTGAAAAGGTGAAATGGCCTTCTACGGTCACTTCGCTTTCCGCCCATCCGTTATCCATATTCCCTTTGCGGATTTTAATGCGATTGGCAATATTGGTCCCGGGCTCCGGATAAACGTGCCGATTTTTTTTATAATCCCCCAATTGTTCGTGTAGGAGAGGAGCACCCGATCGAATCGCCTCCGCAGGGGAATTAACAACCGGCAAAGGTTCGTAAGCTACGCGCACGAGGTCGGCCGCCCGTTTGGCCAGTACGGGGGTATCGGCGACAATGACGGCAACCGGCTCGCCGTGATAACGCACTTTATCGTAAGCGATGGGCAGGCGGTCGTGAATTTCCTCACCTGTAAGCGGAGTCGGCTGGCCGAACAGAATCGCCCGCACACCCGGAACCTTCCGCGCATCTGAAGTGTCAATGGACTTAATCTTGGCGTGAGCCTGGCTGCTGATCACCATGTTGGCGTGAAGCATTGCCGCGGAGGAGAAATCGTCCGTATACTTTGCCGCACCCGTTACCTTGTCAAGCGCCTCCTTGCGGATGACGCTATCTCCGATTGCCATCTGCAGACTCTCCTTTGCGTCAAAAAAATAGGCTGAAAGAAACGCATCTAATAGTGCAGTGTTATTCCGTGCAATGATATTCACGAAAAAGTATCTCCTTCACAGAAACTTTTAAACCCATTACAGGGATGATGTGATGTTTAGCCGCAAGATCGTAAGGGGATAATGGTGAAAATCGCAAGAAGAGGAAGGCAGGAGGCGGAAGCGTTGGAGAGCGGAGATATCATTTCGCTGGAACACTTGTATCTTATCGTCACGGCTACGATAGTAGGGACATTGGCGCGCGCGCTCACGATCAAGCAGGATTACCGGCAATACCCCAGCCATCCGAACGGATACCTGATTCATTTTGTTACGGGAGCGCTCGCGGCGGCTTTGGGCGCATTTATTATCCCGACCTTAATGACGAAAAATTTCGTGGCCGTTACTTTTCTTAGCCTGGCCATTCAGCAGTTCCGGGAAGTCCGGAAAATAGAGAGGGATTCTTTGAACGAATTGGAAGGAACGGAATATACGCTAAGAGGAGATTCCTACATCGACGGCATTGCCAAAACCTTTGAAGCCCGTAATTACTTTGCTTTGCTGTCGGCATTCGCAACGGGAGTCGTTATGGAGCTGCTGAAACAGACGGTATGGCTTGAAGCCCCTATCGGGGCGATCGCAGGGTTCATCGTATTTTTGATCCTCCGGCGGTTTACGAAAGGGAAGCATATTAAGGATTTTGCAACCGTACGGGAAGGTAGAATCGAGGTCAGAGGCTCGGAGCTGTATGTCGACAACATGCTGGTTACCAATCTGGTAGGAGAGGAGCTGGCCAGGAAATGGTTCAGAGAAGAGGGACTTGCTGCGGTTATAACGGCGAAAAAACCGTTCTACCGGGTCACGCTGGAGCATTTCGGGCAACGGCAGGCGATGCTGTTCGAGGCTACCCGGTCCGTCGGAAAGCGGCGATACGCCTTTCAGGATCTGGCGGAAGGCAAAATTATTATAGCGCTCGTTCCGATCGTGAACAACTTTGAGCTGCTCAGAGAGACGATCCTGAATACGCCTCTGCTGGAGAGTGTAAAGAAATCGCCGCAATTGATGAGCATGAACATGACGGATGGTGATAAAAAATGAGCCAAGGTGCGGACATCAAAGGGATATTGGCCTATGTTACAACGGATAAAAACCGGTATCTGGGGGGCAACCCTCTAGCGATACTGGCGAAGGACGAGGACGAACGATCCGACATTGCCGAGGCGCTGGCCAAAGCTTTTTTGGCTGAAATCTTGCAGTTAAAAACGGGAGACTATATGGTGATTAAAAAGTAACGTATAAAAAAATGAGACAGAGAGAAAATATGCGAGAATGGAAGGTAAAAAAAACCAATCCTGAAAATGGGTTACTAGTCAGATTCGAAAGGAATGAAACGATTGGACCAGTCACAGCAAAACGAATCGGCGAAGCAGCAGCAGCTGGAGGCGTTCAAGGCGACTAACGCGTCGGGGCCGCTGACGACCGACCAGGGCGTGCGGGTGACCAACACCGATGATTCGCTTAAGGCCGGCGCGCGCGGACCGACCCTTATGGAGGATTTCCATTTCCGGGAGAAGATGACCCACTTCGACCATGAGCGGATTCCGGAACGCGTCGTTCATGCCCGCGGATTCGGTGTCCACGGTTATTTTCAAGTCTACGAACCGTTCGCTGAATACACAAAAGCGAAATTCCTTCAGGATCCGTCCGTCAAGACACCGGTTTTCGTCCGTTTCTCAACTGTGGTAGGCTCCCGCGGATCGGCCGATACCGCCCGCGACGTGCGGGGGTTTGCGACCAAGTTTTATACGGAAGACGGCAATTACGACCTGGTCGCCAACAATATCCCGGTGTTCTTCATTCAGGATGCAATCAAATTTCCGGACGTCGTGCATGCCATTAAGCCGGAGCCGCATAATGAAATTCCCCAGGCATCGGCGGCGCACGATACATTCTGGGATTTCGTGTCCAGCAACACGGAAACCGCGCATATGATCATGTGGCTTCTCTCCGACAGGGCGATTCCGCGAAGCTTCCGCATGATGGAGGGCTTTGGGGTGAACACGTTCCGGCTCGTCAATGCGCAAGGCAAGGCCAGATTCGTCAAGTTTCATTGGAAGCCGTTGCTCGGCATTCATTCGCTTGTTTGGGACGAGTCGCAAAAGCTGGCTGGCAAGGATCCTGATTTCCACCGCCGCGACTTGTGGGATGCGATCGCGATGGGCGAGTACCCGGAGTACGAGCTCGGCGTGCAGCTGCTGGAGGAGGAAGAAGAGTTCAAGTTCGACTTCGATATTCTGGATCCAACGAAGATTTGGCCGGAGGAGACTGTTCCGGTGAAGAAAATCGGCAAGATGACCTTAAACCGCAACGTGGATAACTTCTTCGCCGAGACGGAGCAGGTCGCCTTCCATCCGGGCCATGTCGTGCCGGGCATTGACTTCAGCAACGACCCGCTGCTGCAGGGACGGTTGTTTTCTTATTTGGATACGCAGCTCATTCGCTTGGGAGGGCCGAACTTCCATGAGATTCCGATTAATAAACCGGTCGCTCCCGTACATAACAACCAGCGAGACGGTTATCACCGGATGACGATCGACCGCGACAGGACAAGCTATTCGCCGAATATGCTGCAGGGTAATGCGCCGCAGCCGTCTCCCGACGGATACGCCCATTACGCGGAGAAGGTGGAGGGGCGCAAGGTCCGGGAGCGGAGCGAAAGCTTCAAAGACCATTACAGCCAGGCGAAGCTGTTCTGGAACAGCATGTCCGATATCGAGAAACAGCACATTGTCGAAGCTTTCCATTTTGAAGTGGGCAATGTTAGGGATAAGCAAGTACGGCAGCGGGTGGTGGACATGTTCGCCAATGTGGACGGTCAGCTGGCGGTTCAAATCGCCCAGGGTATCGGCGCGACGCCGCCTGCTTCTCCGGGCGGGAGCGGGGTGACCGCTTCTTCGCCGGCGCTTAGTCTCATGAACTCCGTCAAGAACGCAAGGACGCGCAAGGTCGCGATTCTGGCGGATAACGGATTTAATCATGCCGAGGTCATGCAGGTGATGGCGGCATTGCAGAATGCCGGGCTCCGGGCGGAAATCGTCAGCAAAAATCTGGGAATGATCACAAGCGCGGACAACCAGCAGCTGGAAGTGGCCAAGAGCTTCCTCACCGCCGGCTCCATCCATTACGATGCCGTCTATATCGCCGGAGGGCAACAGGGTGCGGATAGTATGAAGACGCAGGGCGACGCGATTCACTTTGTGAACGAGGCGTTCAAGCATGCCAAGACGATCGGCGCGGCGAATGAGGGATACACTCTGTTGAACGCTTCGCAGATTCAGGGCGTGGCCATGGCCGGGCCGGATACGAAGGCGCAATTGGTGAATGAGCTCGGGGTACTCACGATCCGAAACGTACAGGACCTCGCAGACTTCAGCGCGCAATTCATCCAGGCGATCGGCCAGCACCGCCATTGGAATCGGGAGATGAAGAAGAAAGGGCAGGTGCCGGGTTGAGATGACACAAGGGCCGTTGAAATGACTTTGTGAGTCGATTCCGCGACTGGGAAATAAAAGTGGTAAAGACATTTTAGGGTAAGGTCATCTGCCGGGCGGGTGACCTTACCCTTTTTTTGTTTAATTCTAATTTATAAGTTTCACACTTATATTTCCTTAGAATTCTCCGCGAAACGAAGCTTGGCCGCCAAAGGACGGCGAAGCGTTTTCAAACTATCAGTATTATAGAGAATATTTCGTTAAAGCATAGGTATAACCGATTCTTTTCGCCTATTATCAAAGGGCCGCTGGAGACAATTGCTCCGCGATTTTCCGGGCGAACATATGTCAACTGGACTAAAGTCCAGCATCGCAACCATCCCGGGATGGTTTTTATTTCCTAGACTTTCTGGTATAAAAGATAATGGTATAGGGTCAAAAGCGTGAGAATCTGCATCAAAGAGGGACATATAGAATGAAATAGGATGGATGGGAGTTGTAGAAGTGAAACGTTTAGTAGCGGCATTATTGTTGGCCAGTCTGGTATCTATCACAGCGTGCACGAGCATGGACCCGTTATCCGGCGCCGAGGAGCCGGAACCCGTCAAGAAGGTGAAAGTCTATGAAGTGACATCGATGTCAATGGGTGTGCCGGTGAAAGTGGACGCTGGCGTCGTTGCTTCATCCCGGATCGAAATTGCGTCCGAGACAAGCGGCAAGATGATCCGCAAACTGGTGGAGACAGGCGATGCGGTTGAGAAGGGGCAGCTGCTGTTCGAGCTTGACCAGACTGAGTTTAAAGCCGCTTTGGAGCGGGCGAAGCTGGCGAAGGAACGGGTATTGCTGGAGCTGGAAAATTCAAAAATCGAGCTTAGAGAAAATAACAACACGAGAATCGACTTGCTCAAGATCAACCTGAAAGAGGCGGAATTGTCAATTGCGGAAGCGTCCCGGAATTTGCAAAGGACCCGAATTACGAGTCCGGTTTCGGGCATTGTCACAGATTTATCCGGACTATCGGAAGGCCAGCAGGTCAGTCCGGGCGGGCGACTCGTCCTGATCGAACGGCTGGACCCGCTGCATATAACGGCTGCGATCACCGAAAAGGATATGCTGGAAATTCGGGAGAAGGAGCAAATGCCGGTCTATTTCCCGGTGCTGGACCGAACGTTAAACGCCGATATCCTGTACATATCTCCTTCAGCAGGGAGTAGTCCGCAGAGCGGGTTTACACTGCAGGCGAAGATTGCAAATAGGGACGGGGAGCTCCGCCCGGGCATGAGTGCGCAAGTGATTCTTGACGACAGCATGGCGCAGAAGACGATTGCGGTTCCTGTCGCCGCGGTTCTTAAGGAAGACGGAAAGTCCTATGTATATACACTGTCCGGCCAATCGACGGTGAACAAGAAGCATGTGGAGGTCGGCCGTAAAAATATAGACCATGCGGAAATTGTCTCGGGCTTGGCCGAAGGTGATACGATTGTCATTGTAGGCCAGAGCCTTCTGTCGGACGGCGATGCCGTGCAAGTGGTCGACTAAGGGGGCGGAACAATCATGACAAAAAAGATCCTGCAGCGTCCGCTTGCGATCTTTTTATTGTCGGCAATGGTACTTATTTCCGGCATATTCTCTGCGTTGATCCTGCCGATCAAGCTGCAGCCGAACGTAGATGCCCCATTTCTGATGATCTCGGCTTATATCAATAAAGATACCGATCTGGATACGATGGAGAAGGAGATCGCCATCCCGCTGGAGACGCTCGCAATGAGCAAAGATATCGTTAAGGATGTCCAGTCCGCGACAACGACGAAAAACGTTTCGATGGAAGTCATCCTGAAGGACACAGCCAAACCGGACGAAATCAATAAGCTGAAGGAAGAGCTAAACCAGAAGCTTAACACGGTGCCGCTGGATTTGGAACACCGGGATGTCCGGCAATATTCATCAAGCGACAATGTCATCATGGTGATTGCGGTAACCTCGGACGATCCGGATCAGGAAGGTGTGCGCGAGGAACTGAAGGACAGGCTCGTTCCGGCGCTGAGAGAAGTTCCGGGAGTAAGTAAAATCGAGCATTCGCTGGACAATTATAAGGAAAGCTATCAATTCGAGCTGATGCCGTCTCAAATCCATAGCCTGCAGCATGCTTCGCAGTTAATTGAAGAGCTGCAGCAAAGTTTTGCATCCCCGTTAATGGGAACGCTGGAGTACGGCGGCGACCAATATCGGGTACGTAGCGAAGCGGAGATTAAGAGCATGGACGAATTGCAGCATTACCGCTTCAGTTCCGGGGAACGGCTTATCGATATGGCGAATGTCCGGACGGATAAGGCTGCGGATCATGCCTATACGATGATGAGCGGCAAGCCTTATTATGAGATCGATATTTTTGCAGCGGCAAGCGCAAGCGAGGTGAAAATATCCGAGCAGATTCAGGCTTTACTGAGCCGGCACAATGCCGATCAGGACACCCAGTGGGACTATCTGTACGCCTGGGATGCTTCAACCTTCATCGGTCTCGCCGTACGCGAGCTTGTCATGAATATTCTCATCGGCGCCGCGATTGCCGCCGTCATTCTTTATCTGGTGTTCCGCAGCATTCGCACGACGCTGATCATCGGCCTTAGCATGCCGATCTGCATCTGTGCGACACTAGTGTCAATGGCCTTGTTCGGATACAGTATCAACATCATTACCCTTATGGGAATCGGGCTTGGCACGGGGATGATCGTGGATGCCTGTATTGTGGTTATCGAGAATATATTCCGGAAAATCCAGGAGGGAGCCAGCCGGCTGGAGGCGGTTGTGAGCGGTACGAAGGAGGTGTTCACACCCGTCTTGTCCTCGGTATTGACGACGGTTGCCGTCTTTCTCCCGATTTCATTCATGGATGGGATGATCGGTGTCTTCATGAAGCAGTTAGGCTTAACCGTAACCGTATCGCTGCTCTCTTCTCTAATTGTGGCGCTCACCGTTATTCCGATCTTATCGAACAAGCTGATCAAGCCGCCCAAACAGAAGAGAGAAAGCGCGGGCCGGGTCATGGCCGCGTACGAGAAGCTGCTTGTTTATGTGTTAAAAAGAAAATGGCGCACGTTGACCGTATTTGTGCTGGTACTGGTAGTATCCTTGTACGCACTGATCGCTTTCGTTCCCAAAAACTATATCCCGAATGTCAGCGACAGGAGTTTATTTATTAATGTTGAGGTTGACGAGAAGATCGATTATGACACCCATCTTGCCATGATGAATCGGGCTGCGACACAAATGCTGTCCGTTGACGGCGTCAGAGAGGTGCTGTACTGGGGCAATGACCGGAATACCGCCAAGGGTACGTTTATTGTTCTGTTCGAAGACCGGAAGGACATGGAGCAAAGCGACGAAGAGATGGAAGAGGACATCAAGCAGACGCTTGATGAGACGATTCCATATTCGTTCCTGAGTATGGGAGAGGGGCAGGGCGATATGTCCGGCCGGATGTCCATCTCCATGTCGGCTTCTTCGATGGAAGAGCTCGTGCGGGGCGTTCCGGCCATCAAAGAAGAAATTGGAATGATTCCGGGTGTCACCGGGACGGAAGCGGCTTTGACGGAAGACAGCAAGGAATGGGTGATCGAGTTTTCGCGGGAGCAGCTGGCCCATCATTCGATATCCCGCCGGGAAGTCGAGCAATATTTGGGGCTCGTTCTGAACGGCGTCAAGGACATCGATATCCGGATCGATGGAGAGAACACAACGGCTTCAATTGAATTTCCGGCTGTATACCGGCAAAGCTCGGACGCGTTATACCGGCTGCCGATCCGGAGCAGCCTGAATTTGACGATGGAGGATGTTTCGGAGCTGAGGCAGGTTGATTCCGAATCGAGCCGCTTGCGTAAGAACGGCAATTATGAGATGAATATGACAATCCACTTTGATGCCGCACAGAAGGAACACGTTGTCAGTCAAGTCACGCGGCTTGTGAACAATTACCAGAGCGAGATCAGGCTGTCTTTATCCGGAACCCAGCAGCAGCAAGCGGAAGGATTTGAAAAGCTTCTTATTGCCGTGGCCGTTTCGTTCGCAGCAGTATTCATGATTTTGACGATTCAATTCAACCGGTTCCGGCTGCCGTTCCTGATCATGTTCTCTCTTCCTTTTGCGATGATCGGCGTCTCGCTCGGCTTCCTGTTAACCGGACGAGATTTTGATATTATGGCCATGATCGGGATCGTTATGCTGGTCGGTATCGTTGTCAATAACGCAATCGTACTGATCGATTTCATTAACAAGCACCGGGAAGAGTATCCGGATCTGCTGTCCGCTGTTGTGGAAGGCGCCAAATTACGGGTTCGCCCGATCTTTACGACCACGGCGACAACCGTAGGCGGATTGTTTCCGATGTTCCTCGGAGGGAGTGAAGCTTCCTCCTTCCAGAATCCGATCGCAACGGCCGTCATATTCGGTTTGATATTCTCAACGTTTGTCAGCCTGATCCTGCTGCCCGTGCTCTATTACTTATTCGAAGGCCGAAGAGACAAGAAAATGAACAAAACGTCAAAGAAGCCGGCGAGTCCGTCCGCAGTGACAGAGGTATAGTGGATAAGGTCAAGAAGTAAATGATAAAGGCAATGTCTGCGGAGATGTTCCCGGCGTTGCCTTTTTTCTGCGACAACATAATCAGCATACATTTTTGTATTTGGTGTGTTTCGTGTAAATAGCGCCCTGTGGGTCACTATTTGCTGCTGATCAGCGGATGTGGCAGGAATAGCGCCCTTAGGGTCATTATTTGCTGCTGAACAGCGAGTTTGGCGGGAATAGCGCCCTCAAGGTCGCTATTTGCTGCTGATCCAGCGGAAACAAACGGTATTTGCGCACCTGGATCCGGAATATTTGTTAATCTTGCTGTCGTAGTTTTTTTCTTGAAATTTGCAACCTAAAGACGTGCGGGCGCATCTGATTAGTAGGAGAGGGGGAGCCGGTCTGGATGTCGTTCAGAAGTTAAAAGAAAAAGATGAATACGCGCTGCAAGCGCTCATGGAGCAATATGGGGGCATGCTGCTGCGGACCGCCTGTTTGCTCATGAAAGACCGGCAGGCTGCGGAAGAAGCCGTCCAAGATACGTTTATTCAAGCCTATAACAAGATTAGGCAGCTTAACGATCCGAGTAAGCTGACGAGCTGGCTCTGCCGTATATTAATCAACCGCTGCCGCATGAGGCAGCGCACCTGGAGCTGGAAGCATCTGCTTCCGTCCGACCGGGTGGAGCAGATAATGGAAACGTCCGGATCCGGGCCCGGTCCGGAAGATCAGCTGCTTGTCCAGCTGCGAAATAATCGGTTGAGCGACGCGATTCGGCGGCTTGACTATAAATATCGGGAGGTCATCACGCTCTATTACTACAACGAAATGAGTGTGGCGGATATAACGGAGCTGCTTGAAAGCAACGAAAATACGATTAAGGCCAGGCTGGCCCGAGGACGGAGCCGGCTGAAGGCGATGTTGGAGCAGAAGGAGGATGGGGATGAAGGCTGAGCGCGAGCGGTTGAAACAGAAACTGGATGAGGAGCTTGAGGCAGTGGAGTTTACGCGGCAAGACGAGGTGATTAAACGGACGCATCCCCGGACATGGCAAGACGCAGTCGTTTCCTGGTGGAATAAAGAGATCGAGCTGCCGCTCGTGCCGATCGGTATCGCCGCGAGTTTCCTTTTTGCGCTGGTAACGTTTAATAATCTGAATGGGCATACTGTGGAACCTCCCGTTATAAGAGAACAGCGTCAGCTCGTTGAAGTGGCGGGCAACACGTACTGGAAGGATGATTACGAGAGGGCGGTGGCCTACAGTGAAAGTAAGCATTAAAATCAAACATTTGGTTCTTGCGGGGCTGTCCGGTTGTATCCTTTGGGCGCTTTTCTTCCAGGTCATTGTTCCGAAGCTTCAAGTCCATTTCGCACAGGAGCAGTTCGAGCATGGGAGCATCGAAGGAAAGGAACGATTGCTTCATGTACTGCACTCCACATCGGACACGGAAAAATGGGAGCTGATCCGGAAATATATCATTGAACCCGGTCCGGATGGGAGCGCATATCGTTATAATGTGTACATCGGTCCAGATTTCGTGCAGACGAATGACAGCTCAACCATTAATGCTGTCCCTGACTTGAGCTGGGAAGAGAAGCTGCCCTATCTGGAAGCTTATCTTAATGAAGGACCGGCAGACGGTTATATGGTCCGCGCGGCCAAACAGCTTGCTTATTATTACGGCAGCGAAGAACGGCTGCAACAGGCACTGGAAGCGCTGGAGCTTGGGGAGGAACGGCTGAACGACAACTTTGCGAACCAGCGGCTGGAGCTGATGTATGAACGGGCGAAGCTGTATGCACAGCATGGTGAAGCGGAAAAGGCGGAATGGGTGCTGGATGAATTATCGTTGCAGCTTAACCCGGACTATGATTATTTAAACGGCAGTATTGTACAGCTTCGGGCGCAATTGCTCATTCGCAGAGGGGACATACAAGAAGCTCTTAAGGAAGTGAGCCTTGAGCTTGAGGCCTATAAGAAAGAGCTGGAGCGGGAGAAGGTGAAGTTTCCCGAACTGGATCACGGAACGCCTGTCAATCTGGAGCTGTTAACTCAGTTGGAAGAGCATCTCAAACAGGCAGTGGGGAAAAACGGAGGCGTAGTTTCAACCTTATCCGGCACGGTGAAACGAAGCGACGGCACTCCGATGGCGCAGGTTGGCGTTTATTTGCGGGAACGTAAAGCGGTACATCATAGCGTAATCGAAGGAGAACCTTATCAAACGATAACCGATACGAGGGGGCGCTTCGAATTTACAGGCGTTCTGCCGGGGAGCTATCAGTTGGCGATCGGGATTCAATTTGCTCAGATCGACGGATGGACGTGGCCGGTAATGAACGATGAGTGGATTGATATTAAGGGGGGCGGGAACCTGACCAAGGAGATCACCTTCTATCCGCTGATGGACATCAAGGAGCCCGTCGATTCGGCAGTCATTACGGGGGATACGATCCGATTCCGTTGGGAGCCTGTCGACGGGGCGGCATATTATAATCTTAATGGAACCTTGAAAAGCGAGAGCGGTTCGGTCGGCACCGTGCTGCAAACTCATATTCCGGAAGCGCAGATCGAACTGCCGGTCGAAGCGCTTTATGACAATATGTCTGGCATCGTTTATAGCTCTTACGGCGAGGACGAACCGGTAATCGACACCTCCGTGCTGCTTGGCTTTGCCAATCCGGAGAACCGTTTCTCGTGGAGTGTCGAAGCTTTTGACAAGGACGGAAAATTGCTGACGAGAAGTAACGGATACCGGTTGAACGAGAAGACGATGGGAAGCCTGCCTTTCTTCTATCTGAACGAACGGTCCTTGACAGAAGTCGATCGCTTGCTGCTGGAACGACGGCTGGATGAAGCGATGGATGCCTACAAGAAGGCATTTGATTCGAACCGTCAGGACCGTCACAGCCTTCGCATGATCATCCGGCTGTATGACGCCAAATCTTCTCAGTTGGATAAGCGGGAAAGGGATCCGGAGGCGCTGCCCTATATCAAACAGATGGTGGCATTGAACCCTACGGGGAGGTATATATCAATGCTGGTCGATTATTACTACTCGAGGAAGGAATGGGCGAGTTATAGCAAGTACTACGAAATGTATGCAGAAATGGACCGCCTCTCATCATACCAAAAATCAATCCACGCGACGGCCTTAATGAAGCAGGGCAAGCTGGAAGAAGCGGGGGAGCAGTTTGCGGCTGTTATGGAAGAGGATCTAAGCCACCGATTTATCGGCAATTACTTGGCGGTGGAGCTATATACGACGGGATCGTTCGAATCCGCTGCAGCGCTAGCCGATAAATACCCGGAGCGTTCCTACGGTGCCGCGGTCTGGTCGGAGGTCGTTGAGGCGCTTGCGGAAGAAGCGAAACAAGCGGAAAATCCGCAGGCCTATTGGGAGGAATTAAAGGAAAAGCTGGAGTGGTTCTTTAATGACGATCAGGAACGGTATGATCAGTGGAGAACATTAAACAAGCATCGTGCGCTGAGAGCTTTCATGAAGGCCCTGCATGAGGTAAGATAGTTGATGAAGACCCGAAGCCAAATTGCTAAGGAGGGGGATACCCCCCTCTGCTGTATTCATCGTGATTCTCTAGGTTTTGCCTAAAAAATCTTTTATATTGTAAGTATTTAATCGGTCAGGAACAGCCGACGGTTTGTTACTGCTTCCATTCAAGCGATTCGTCCGGATCGGCCAAGGTTCGCCCGTAGTAGCGCTGGGAATGGAAATTATGAATTTCGCTGCAGGCCTTCCGCATTTTTTCCATAATGACGGTTTGGTCTTCCTCGAACGGGGGCCAATACAAAATGTTCATCTCGAACGTTTCTCCTTGTGCATCCTCGCGGGTATAACGGATACGGTCGGCTTTCTTGAACCCGTTCTTTAAATAGAATTTCATCCGTTTGCCGGTGTCTTCATCGCTTGCATCAACGGGTTCGGCTTCAAGCAGTATCATTTTTTCCTTTTGCTTGAATCGGTCCAACACCTTGGAGCCGATTCCCTTACCTCTCTCTCTGGAGGTGACCAGCAAATAATCAATAAAGATAAAGGTCGGAAATTCGGCATACAACACAATGTATTCGGATGTTTCTTCCTTGTGATAGTAGGGATAAGTTTCAAGCAAGGCTTTTAACTGTCCGCGGTTTTTCATTTCGTGTTCCGGAAAATAATCGTTAAGCTTCTCATACCATTGCATTCATACCACCTCCGCCTGTATACACTTATTTTCTTCCAGTTCGGAAGAATTATACAGAAGTATGATGACCTTGACCGCTTGATGAATCATTTTGAAAATTGTCGAATTTTACCCTTCGTTTATACCTGTTAATCGTTTATACTTGATAGGACACGAATCAGGGCTTACAGGAATTAATCTTAAGCGGATTGTTCATCATGATTTGGCAAATCGGGGCTCAACGAGAGGAGTTTTTAAATATTCATACAGAAGATAAGGATCAGTGGAGATATAATGTTGCGCCTTTTGAAAAATCGCATTTAAAACGCAGCATTTGGCAGCTTTTGAATACGACTTTACCTTTCTTTATTTTATGGTATTTTGCTTATTTAAGTTTGTCCGTCTCCTATTGGCTGACTTTGGCACTTGCCGTTCCGGCGGCGGGCTTTCTTATCCGGATCTTTATTATTTTCCATGATTGCTGCCATAATTCCTTTTTTAAAAACCGCAGTCTAAATGCAATCGTCGGCACGATCACCGGTGTGTTAACCTGCTGCCCGTATCTTCAATGGAAATATACACATTCCGTCCACCATGCAACGAGCAGCAATCTGAACAAAAGGGGAGTAGGGGATGTTTGGACCCTTACGGTAGACGAGTACTTGTCATTGCCCCCGCTGCGCCGGATGATCTACCGTTTATACCGCAATCCGCTGGTGATGTTCGGTCTGGGACCGGTGTATATTTTTCTAATCGATTACAGGTTTAACCGAAAACGTGCAGGTCGAAAAGAGCGCATCAATACCTATATTACGAATGCGGGAATCGCCGGAGCCGCAGGTCTGTTATGCTGGATGTTCGGATGGCAGTCCTTCCTATTGATTCAAGGACCGGTGTTCTTGCTTTCCGGCATGGCCGGTATATGGCTGTTTTACGTACAGCACCAATTTGAGGACACCTATTTTGAGAAGGAAGAGGAATGGGACTACGTAAGCGCCGCCATGCAAGGAAGCTCGTATTACAGATTGCCGAAGATTTTGCAATGGATCACGGGAAACATCGGCTTTCATCATATTCACCATTTAAGTCCCCGGGTGCCGAATTACCATTTGCAACGGGTGCATAACAGCCATCCCTCGTTCCGAAACGTCACTTCCATCGGTCTGGTAACCAGTCTTCGTTCGCTTCGTTACCGGCTCTGGAACGAGCAGAGCAAGAAGTTTATCGGATTCAAGGATCTCAAGAATATCAAGTCCGCGGCAGATGCCTAGGTTGCGGTCACATAACAGGAACAGGATCCCGTGCCCGCTTAGCGGTACGGGATCCTCTTTTTTTAAAAATCGTGCGATTGATGAAATCCAGGAACAAAAGAATAAAAATGGGCTTGTTTGTCCGCATTGCAATAATCACTCGGTTGTGCGATTTGGAAAATACGTTATTAAAACACGTACTGGAGAGGTCAAGCGGCAACGTGACCGCTGTAAATCCTGCCGTCAAACATTCAACGACCTCACCAACACCCCTCTTCAACGGACCAGAAGACCTTATCTTTGGGTTCGATTCATCGAATGTATGATTGAGGGTTTTTCGCTGAGGAAATGTGCCAAGCTGTTGCATGATGAGGTAACTCATGTAACCCTGTTTTACTGGCGGCATAGGATTCTTGCCGCTCTGAAACAAATTCCAACCGAAACGTTTCAGGGCATCATCGAAATGATGAGACTTATTTCTTGTTCTCTGAAAAGGGCAAAAGGAATATCACGAGTCAAACGTACTTTGTACCGATTCGTGGAGGGCATTTAGTTCCTTCGCTAATTCGAAAGGCTTAGCCCGTTACCTTTTCAAGTCGGATGGTAAACAGCGTGTTAAAGGCGTTTACCACATTCAGAATGTAAACAACTATCATAGTCGGCTGAAACGCTGGATTGACCGCTTTAATGGTGTAGCAACCAAGTATTTGCAACATTATCTAGTTTGGTTCCGTTACTTAGATAGCAAGGAATACGAGAATACAACGTCGAATAAGAAAAATATGCTGGTTCGTTCATGTTTGTATCCAGTTACAGAAACGAATTATTTACTTAGAAAGACGAGGTTAAATCGTGAGATACAATTTACGTCATTTTTTATTTATCATTGTTTTGATTGGTTTGTTGTCATTACTCACAGGGTGTAAGAGTGGTAACGAAAATAACGAATTCTCTCAAATAGGAAAGGGTTTTGCCGAAAGTAGCAATGAGCTTAACAAGGAACCAGGTATTATTCTTACGGGGTATGCTAGCAACCCTGAAGAGAGTTTATTTAGAGTGGGAATAGAGTTTGACCGCAACAAAATAACAATTGAACAATTGAAAAAAGTTGTTGATTCTTACCTCGATAATGCTACAACGTATACTGAGGAGAAAGACCCTAAAAAGCTATTATTACCATATAATTTCCGAATTGAAGAGTTGGGCGGCAAAGAAAATCTTCCAATAATTGCAGAAAAAGCCGCTGGTTCTAGCGAGTTTACATGGAAAGAAACTAAATAAAATTTAAGGGGGGGGGGTGTTCATATCGACATCCTCCTTAAATTTCCCTATAAATCAACATCCATATTTAACATAGCCTTTTATAATAGAAGCATAAGTTTCACTCTTATACACGCTTATATTACTCCACAAAACGAAGCATCGCCCGTAAAAGGAAGGCGAATATCGTTGCTGCTCGCTCTAGGTACGGTGTTATGGAAATGAAGCTTTGCCGCCAGAGGACGGCAAAGCTGTCTATGCTAGAAAAGCGAGTCATCTACATGCCCTTATATGTTGAACGCCACCGCTATTACAACGGGAACGGCGATAATTGCCAGAAGGATGATCCATGCGAGCGGCCTCGCCATATTGATCGTCCACCCGACTCCGAATCGTTTCTCTACAAATAGAGCGGGATCCCCGGGATTGAAGTATACAATTCCAAGCTTCCAATATTGATCCTGATCGGCTATGGAGGCTGCCGGATTGGGATTGGCGAAAGGGAGCCTGATTCGGCTGCCTCCCTGGCCTGTCACAACCGACAACGCGATGGATCCGACAACAACAATGCCGGCAAAAATCATCGGTACGGTCAAGACGACCGAAGCGCTCCATTCGAACAGCATGCTCAGCTGCGTAAAGTGAATTAATCCGATCGTTAAAAACCCTAGCACAGTCAGAAAAGCGGACCAGCGTCTGCGAAACACGGCGTTCCGCCGCAGCGAGCCTTCGGGGTCGCTTGGCTCCACCAGTTGTTTGCTGCGGCCGATGACGTAGTTCAGGAATATAAACAAAGCCAGCAAAAAGGTTTGGAGAGCAACAGGCCATAGAACGGCCGGATAGCTTTTATCCACGCTGCGGGTAACTTCGCCGTCAAAACCGTATTTCATCGGTAAATGTTCCGGGAAGCTGCCGTATCCGATAATTCCGGTAGCCAGCGTTGCTGCGATAATGAGCGCATGCAGCAGGAACCAGCCGTTAGATACCGTGAGCTTGCTCTGCCTGAACTTTGTGTCCACGATTACGTGGCGGGCGGCATGCTGCGACCATTTTTGCTCCGATTTGAGCTGCTTCACGGTGAAATGCTGCTTTAAATAAATCGCAAAGGAAAAGAAGATATATCCAAGCAGATGACCGACATACAGCATAGCCCATGTCTCTTCATCGCCGGCGCCCCTTATAAACCACAGCGCCGACAGGGTAGCCGCCGCACCTAAGACCGCATTAATCCATACATACTGCCGGCGGATTGCGACGATTTCCGGATGCTGCTGCGCTTCCTCGGGGATCGTGACGCCAAAGCTTTCGATTTTCCGGGTTAAGTAAGGGATCACCGTTAATAGAACGCCCACCGGAATAAACACAAGTAAAATAATCCACACAGACCACTCAGCCATTTTTTTCCTCCTAACATAGGGATCTTTGAGTGGAGCTCAAAGTCTCTCCGATTACATAGGGATCTTTGAGCATGACATAGGGATCTTTGAGTGGAGCTCAAAGTCTCTCAGCTTCTCAAAGTCTCTCAGCTCCTCAAAGTCTCACTGCTTCTCAAAGTCTCACTGCTTCTCAAAGTCTCTCAGCCTTAAACTGTTGAAACAGATTTCTGCACTCTTCCACAAACTGCTCTTCCGTATGTTCCCGGCATACCGCTTCCGCCACTAAGGGGCGAAGCTGTTCACGCATTCGTACCATATAGTCATCATCAGCGGAAGGAAAGCCGTCGGGATTAATAATGACTCCTTTCTGCCGGTGAATCTGCACATACCCTTCTTGCTTTAACAGCTGGTACGCCTTGTTCACGGTATGAAGGTTAATGCCCAGGTCTGCCGCCATGCCGCGGACGGAAGGAAGCGCTTCTCCGGGTGTAAGCTGTCTGCCGGCAATGCCTTCGATAATCTGATTGACCAGTTGAGTGTAGATTGGCACTTCCGACTGTAAGTCGATACGAAGCAGCACTTTTCGTTCACCTCCCGACATATATGTTCTAATTGTTATAATAGAACTATAACACACAAACAATTGAAAATCAATTGTTGCTGCAGCCCCATGTAATTGCGGCAGAAGTCCTTGGCATGACCGAAATAATCAATGATTCCTCATTGAAGCTGAGTATGTTATAGTAAGGGTAGGGCAGCAATTCAAGCTGCTATTTCATAAAAACGCACCTCGCAAATAGGTAATGTTGGTTGTTTAGGCACTTCCATTTACCATATTTTATAAAGGTGTGTTTTTGTTTTTTTCTACCCGCAGGGAGTACTGGATATTATAAGTTTCATTAGAGGATTTCCAAAGGAACTCTATTTTGTAAGCGCTTGCTCACACAGTCTTATCTTTTGTCGCGAAACGATGTTTCGTCCGTCAAAGGACGGCGAAGCCGTTTACGCTTGGGACAGGTTCTAGTGCGGAAAGGAAGCATTTTATTGCGTTTTGCCTTATATACTAGAGTATTCGGACTAGACAAACTATGAAGATAGAGAGGAGCTGCGGAAGTTGCTGCATATTGTTGCCTGCATTAAACAGGTGCCTGACACGAAAATCATTAAGATGAACCCTAAGACAAATACGATGGACCGCTCCAGTGCGCCGGCGATCCTGAATCCCTATGATGCGCATGCGGTCGAAGAGGCCGTCAGGTTGAAGGGGAGATATGGCGGAACGGTTTCCGTCCTTACGATGGGGCCGCCGCCGGCTGTGAAGGCGATCCGCAAATGCATCGAAATCGGGGCGGACGAGGGATATATGATCTCCGACCGCGCATTTGCCGGAGCGGATACGCTTGCAACGAGCTATGCGCTAACGAAAGCATTGGACAAGATCGCCGCCGTCAAGCCGGTCGACTTGATCATCTGCGGTAAGATGACGATCGATGGGGATACCGGGCAGGTAGGACCCGGCATTGCGAGGCGTCTCGATATACCGCCGCTTACGTCGGTGAAGAAGGTCGTCGAGATCAACCGGGAAGAAGGCTACGCCATCATTCACCGCAAGCTCGAGGACGGATATGAAGTGATCCGGTCGACGCTGCCGTGCCTTTTCTCCGTTGAGAAGGAGATCAATGAGGTTCCATACTCTCCTATGCCCAACATGATCAAGGCGGCGAGATATCAGCCGCATATCTGGTCGGTCAATGATTTGGAGGGCGTCGACCGAGCCCAGCTTGGCTTGAAAGGGTCGCCTACAATCGTATCGTCGGTATGGGCACCGCAGAAGCCGCAAGGCGGACAAATGCTAAGTGGAGGGCCGGAGGAGCAGGTGAAGCAGCTGGTCGGCTTTGTGCTGGAGAAGAAGGAATTGTTCCAGGTAAGGGGTGAATCTACATGAGCTTTGAGGATTACAAGGGGATCTGGGTGTTTCTGGAGGCGAAGGACGGGCAGATCGTTCCGGTATCGCTGGAATTGTTAGGTGCGGGAAGGCAGCTGGCCGATAAGAGGAAAACCGGACTGGCGGGCGTTCTGATCGGAGACCGGGTCCGGCAGCTGGCGGACAAGGCGTTCGAATACGGAGCCGATACCGTATATGTATACGATGATCCGATATTCAAGTTTTATCGGACGGAAACGTATATGAAAGCTTTATTGGCTTGCTCGCAGAAATACAAACCGGAAATCATTCTGTACGGGGCCACCTCAACCGGCAAGGATCTGGCCAGTGCGGTTGCGACCGATCTGCCGACAGGCTTGACGGCGGATACGACGATTCTGGATGTGGAAGAGGAGACCGGTCTGCTGCTTGCCAGCCGTCCCGCCTTCGGGGGCAATATTATGGCCACGATCCTATGCAAGAAGTACAGGCCCCAGATGGCGACGGTACGCCCGAAGGTGATGAAAGCATTGCCGCCCGAACCGGGACGGCGGGGCGAGTTGGTGGAAGAGGCGATCTCGCTGAAGGAGGAAGATATACGGACGCAAGTGCTGGAAATCGTCCGCGAGACGAAGAACAAGGTCCGAATCGATGAAGCGGATATTATCGTTGCCGGAGGGAAAGGTCTCGGAAGCGCGGCAGGATTTCAGCTGATTCAGGAGCTGGCCCATGTGCTTGGCGCGGCCGTCGGCGCCAGCCGCGATGTCGTGGAGGCCGGCTGGATTGAACATCATCATCAGGTCGGACAAACCGGTTTAACGGTAACGCCGAAAATTTATTTTGCCATAGGCATATCGGGCGCTATACAGCATATTGTCGGCATGCAAAATTCCGGACTGATCATTGCCGTGAATAAAGATCCGGACGCGCCGATTTTTCAATCCTGCCATTACGGCATCGTCGGCGATGCGTTCGAGATCGTTCCGCTGCTGATCCAGCAGTTCAAACAAGCTTTGGGTAAAGGAGAAGAAGAGCATGCCGGAAAAATTTGAATGTATTGTCGTCGGAGCCGGACCCGCGGGAATCGCTTGCGCGTATGAGCTCGCCAAAACTGGAGTGGGCGTGCTGCTGCTCGAGCGGGGGGAATATCCGGGCTCCAAAAATGTGATGGGCGGCGTTCTGTACCGGCAGATGATGGAGGACGTGATTCCCGGGTTTTATAAGGAAGCCCCGCTGGAGCGCCCAATTGTGGAACAGCGTTTTATGATGCTGGATAAGGAGTCGGCGCTGACCGTCGGGTATAAAGGTCTGGAATGGGCGCAAGAGCCATATAACAATTTTACCGTTCTGCGGGCAAAATTCGACCAATGGTTCGCTCAGAAGGCCGTGGATCAAGGCGCGCTGCTGGTGAACGAGACCGTCGCGTTGGAATGTATTGTGGAAGACGGCCGCGTCGTTGGCGTACGCACCGATCGTCCGGACGGCGATCTCTATGCCGATGTTGTCGTGCTAGCCGACGGGGTCAATTCGCTGCTGGCGAAGTCGCTCGGATACCATAAAGAGTTTAAACCGGATGAAGTGGCCCTGGCGACGATGGAAATATTGAAGCTGGACAAGAAAATCATTGAAGACCGCTTTAATCTTGAGGACGGACAGGGGTGCACCATCGAACTGTTCGGCGATGCGACGAAAGGCATATTAGGGACCGGATTTCTATATACAAATAAAGATACGCTAAGTATCGGCGTCGGCACGTTACTATCCGGCTTAATCAAACATAAGATAAAACCATACGACCTGCTGGAGTATGTCAAAAACCATCCGATGATCCGCCCCTTTATCCAAGGCAGCGAGCCGCAGGAATATTTGGCGCATTTAATTCCGGAAGGCGGCTATTACTCCATGCCGAGGATTGTGGGACCGGGTGTCCTTGTCGTCGGCGATGCCGCGCAAATGGTCAATGCCATCCACCGGGAAGGTTCTAACATGGCGATGACATCGGGCCGTCTGGCTGCCGAAACGATTGTAATGGCGAAACAGGCAGGGGATTTCTCGGAGGAGGTGTTGGATCATTACCGTCAGCGGCTGATGGAAGGCTTTGTCGGCCAGGATTTAAAAAAGTACAAGGATGCTACCCACCATTTTGATAAATTCCCTCAATATTTTGAGCAGTATATCCCGATGATGAATCGTGCGGCAAGCCAAATGTTTACCGTCGACGGCACATCCAAGAAGGAAAAGCAGCGCAAAATTTGGCGGGACATCGGATCGGCTAAGGAGAAGATTAAGATTGCGCGGGATATGTACCGGGCCTGGAAGGTGATGAAGTGATGAGCGAGCAGTCGAAAGCGCAAACAATCGAGGAAAAGCAGTATCTCCTTCGTTTTAATGCAGACACGAAATCGCATCTCCATGTCATGGATGCCGACGTTTGTTTAACGAGCTGCCCGGATAAAATCTGCACAATCTTTTGTCCGGCAGAGGTGTACAAATGGGAAGAGATCCGCATGCATGTCGGGTATGAGGGATGCCACGAATGCGGAAGCTGCCGGATCGGCTGTCCACATGAAAACATTAAATGGGTGTACCCGAAGGGCGGGCATGGAATCGTCTTCAGATTGGGGTGAACGATAGATGTTCAAGATTGGAGACTTTGTCATCTCATTGCTGGATGGAACGAAAGGAATTATTCTGGAAATCAAGGATGGCCGATACCATGTCATATGGGAAGATCACTTCTCAAGCTGGGAGAAACCGGAAACCTTGCAGAGGGTAACGGCATGAGGCCGGGCGGCAGGTAATAAGAGCGTATAGTGCGGGGAGTGAAAATCACGATCGGAGCGGAAATACGGCGCCCGGAACTTATCTTGACTTCTGCAATCGTTGTAACTATAATGTTTGCAACGAGAGGTGAATTATATGAAAAAAATAAGCAGCCGATTTTCCGTCGCCGTTCACATCCTGTCGATTCTTTCGATGGCTCCGGAACCGTGCACCTCGGATCTCATCGCAGGGAGCGTAAATACGAATCCGGTTATTATCCGGAGGTTGATCGGAAAGCTGAAGAAAGCCGGGATGGTACGAGTCAAAGCGGGTACGGGAGGAGCGACGCTTATTAAAAGTCCTGACCGCATCACATTACTTGATGTTTACCGCGCGGTCGAGGTCGTTGAAGAGGATGCACTGTTTAACTTCCATGATCATCCGAATCCGGATTGTCCGATCGGGGCAAATATTGAAGCGGTTCTTCGGGAAAATATGCTTCGTGCCCAGTCCGCACTAGAGAATGAGCTCTCTCAAGTTACGCTGGACCAGCTGGTGGTGGATCTTCGCTGTTCTATACAAAAGGGTTGAGCTTACCATAGATGAGATGCAGAAAAGACGATCTTCGACGATCGTCTTTTTTGCATCTGGAGTTATTAAAGGAAACATGCGAATCTTGCGATAGTGAAACAAAGCCGATTTGGGAATCATTTTACTATAAGAAAAAGAAAGTGAGGCGTAGATAATGGAATACTTTGACCGGGACGAGCTGAATAAGGGGAGAAGAATCGTTCTCTCAATTATCATCGTTGTCGTAACCGTTGAAGCCGCGTTATTATTATACCGGTTAGCAGCCAATCCGCAGGAAATAGGAATCGGGGATTTCGTATCTTTGGGATTGGTTTGTCTGGTTGCCTACTTATTTTTTAAAGGAGTTAAATGGATGGAATTCGCTATGCTGCTGCTGTTTTTTCCAGATTTTCTGGCTGTCATATTCGGATTGCTTCACCGAAACGGGATACTGGATGCTGTTGACGGATGGTTTATGTTAGCTGTAACGGTTGTGTCGGCTGTAGCGGCGGGATTCTTTCTTGAAAAATCAACCAGTCTGGATGCATATATGAAATACCGGAGAAAGAGTAGATGAAATATACATAAGCTTTGACGTTTAAGCTTTACAATTTAAACGTTAAAGTTTAAAGTTCAAATCTTAAACTTTAAACTTTAAACTTTAAACTTCGAACTTTGAAATTTATCCTGCAAAAATGATAATCCTCTAATAACCCTCCCGATTCATTGAACCGTTTCGAAAGGTATAATAATACTTCGAAATTGGAGAGGAGAGGGGAATCCACTTGGCGAAGAACGAAATCCTATCCACTGCCGTCAATCTATCGATCGACAACGGCAGCAGTCATATTAAAGGCATTTATGACCAACTGGACTGCAGTTTTATTTTTCCGAATGTGGTGGCGCAACCGTACGGGGAGAGGGTCCTCTTGACTGAGCAAGGCGATCCGCTCGATTTCTTGGACGTGCAGATTACTTCGCCCGCCATTGAAAGCGAACAATACCGCCACGTTTATGTGGGGAATCTGGCGATCGGAGACGAAGGCATCGTTCACGAAATAGTAGGTGATAAAGCTTCACAGAAAAAGGCCCAGCGGCCGGAGACGATGGTTACGCTGCTGACGGCATCGGCCTATGCCATCGCCCGCAAACATGTGGAGGCGATAGAGGGCGGCAAGAAGCGGATCAAAGCCGCGGTAAAGCTGGGTACGGGACTGCCCATTAGCGAGATCTCGAAATTCCGGAATGAATTTGCCCGCAAGATTACAGGAGGCGTGCATTCTGTCACCTTTGTTACGACGCCTGTATTTAAAGGAGTCACAGTGGAGTTGGAATTCTCTCTGCCAACGGATATCGGCATTGACGATGTATCCGCAGTCTATGATATTGAGGCCAATTCCAAATCCCATCTGTCCCATAAGGGCTTTGGGATAGCCGATGTGGGAGGGGTTGACATGGATATTGCCTTTTTCAGACCGGGACTCGATCTGGATCAGCGTCATTCGACGGGGACGAAGATCCACCTGAACGATGCATTGGAAAATATCCGCAACGAAATTAACGCGCAAGGCGAAGAATGGATTGCGAGTACGGCGGAGCTGACACAAATGCTGGTCAACAAGGAATATGAAATTTTTGCGGAAGGCAAGGTTGTATTCGATATGACAAGCCTTGTTAACCGGCACATGCGTATTCTGGCGGAGAAGGTGCTGAAGTATGCGCGTAACTCCTGGAAGCATGTCCGTTATGCGGGCGAGTTTTGGTTTATCGGCGGCGGTGCGGTCGTTTTGCAGCCCTGGATCGAGAAACTGAATGCCGAGCTTGGTTTGCCAATCCGGTTCGACACGGCAGAGTACAGCCAATTCCGAAACGCGAGAGGTACCTTTCTGCTGCTTGATCATGCTTTGAAGCAAACGGACGAGGCTGCGGCGGGCGTTGAAGCGGACAGGCTGTCCGAGGGCGGGAGCGGGTCGGATTGAAGAAACGGAGATCCACCGTTTATGTCCGTCCCGGAAAGGACGTAACCTTGTATATTCCGTCGGATACAACGCCTGAGGTAATCGATTATTTAAATCGGTTAAAAAACGAAGGCGTTTTCAGTCAAGGCGTAATAGACATTGTAACCAGATATGTCATGGAAAAGCGGCCGATTGAAAATCCGGCAATGGAAGCTCCGGTCGCTCTCTCATATAACGATTCAGTGCCGGCTGAGCTTCATGAATCGGATCGGACGCCGGAAAAGGATGAGTCGGGATCGGGGGTAGGGCCAGGCGATGATAACCCGATTCCGGAAAGCAGCACAAAATTCAGTCTGGCACAAATCTTCCGACAGGCCAGACATAATTCCGGCAAGCTGCTGAATGATTCGGAGAGAGGAGGACACTGAAATGTCTAGTGAACAGGCCAATGAAACCGGGCGCCATTTCATGCTGTCGAACGAAGTATTTTCGATGCCCGGTATGGATATTTACACGCAAATGACGTACATTGTATTGAAATGCTATTCGACGGAATCTCACTTGCCCGCGTTAATTGAAATTGCCAAACTTGGCCGGATGAGTGCGAAGCAGACGACGAAGGCGCTGCAATGCCTGGTCGAACTGAATATCCTTCCGCATAAGTTGTTTCGTCAGATGGTCGGAGAATACCGGGACGACCGGTTATCTTGGTCCGCCAAGGGCTTACTTACGTTCTGCAAGGAGCATCCTCGTGTCAGTCTGGACGAATTGCTGGAGTTGTCAAGTCAGTCTGGAGAAGATGAGCAGAGCATCCATGAAGCGCTTAAGGAGTTGGATCGGTACGGGTACCTGGAGGAATACCCCGAATGGAGGAAATTGGTGAACTGACGGCGGCAAGCTACAGATCTAAAAGACCGTTCGGCATTGTAGAAGCCGGACGGTCTTTATTGTATTTAGGAATCGCGAAGTATTACTCCGCGCTAAGACTTTACGGAAGCGAACATTTTACTGCCGCGCGGCTGCTTGCCCCGGTCGTCCGGTTCTAATGTGATGCCGATTTCATCAAAAGCGAGCTGCTCCGTAGCGATTGGCATCGCCATTACACCGATCCCTTGCTCATTCACCCGGAATGTTCCGGCATTTCTCCTTTCTCCGTCCTGGAGCAGCCAGACCTGGTAAGCCTGTGTATCGGTTGTAGCCGGAGCCCCGAATAGATAGACGACAAATTGCTTGCTTTGTCCGTTATCGACGATACAAGCTACCCCATAGGATCTCGATGAGGTATCCTCGGTTAACCGGCTCAGCTGGACTAACCGTTCAATCTGAGCTGCAGGAACATTAATGGCTTGTTCAAGGGGGATTGGTGCGTCTACCCGCTGACGATACAGCTGGAAATTCCATATAGTTCCTATTGTAAAAAAAGCGGCGACCAGCGCAACGGACACCAGCGGCTTCCATCGCCGGAAGTTGTTGCGTCTCTTCGCGAATACCGCTTCGGGTACTCTATTGTCATGACCGGAGTCGGCAGCCAAGACGGCATCCATCACTTGTTTTTTCAAATCATGCGGCGGTTCGATCCGTTCCATATCTGCGGGAAGCGCCTCCCATACAATACGCAGTTCATCGATCTCGTTACGGCAGCCGGCACAGCCGGGAAGATGACGCTCGAATGCCGATTTCTGTTCATCCGAACATACGCCGGACACATAGTCCAAACATAAGTCGCATACCGATGTCCGTTCGTTGTCCTGCATCATATTCCCTCCCCTTCCGCCCGCAGATGTCTGCGCAATATTTTCAAAGTCTGGTGCAGCCGGTTTTTTACCGTTCCAAGCGGCTGATTATAGATGTCGGCCAATTCGCTTAAGCTGTATCCCTGCCAATAAAAGTGCTCCAGCAGCATGATCTGCTGCTTGGATAAATGATTATACGCGCTGCGGATCTGTTCTTTTAGCGTTTCCTTTAGTATACGGTCTTCCGGGGATGCATTAAGCTCATCCGGAATCCGTTCCATTTCTTCCTTTTCAAGTGCCACTGAATTATTTTCCCGTCGTTCTTTCCGGATCCAATCGATGGTTATATTGCGTGTGATTGTGAGCAGCCAGCTTGTAAACCGCCCTTTATCGGGGTTATAACCCGATTCTGTCGTCCACAATCGCAGGAATACCGATTGAACGATATCTCTGGCCGACGATTCGTCCTTCAGCGCTTTCATCGCAAATGAATAGATGAGCGTCGCATACCGGTCGTATAAAATGTCGAGGGCCATGTGCTGCTTTAGTTTAATGAGCTGCATCAGTTCATAATCGGTAAGATTGCGCATACCAGAGCCTCCAGGGCAAGCGAAGTTAAGTTCAATCTTATCAAAAAAAGAAGAAACCGCCAATATAAACGGTTTCTCGAGGTCTGAAATTAATCGGCTGTAACGGTAATCGTTCCTTTCATTGCAGGATGAGGCAGACAGAAGTAGCTGAACGTCCCTTCCTTGGCGAACGTAATTTCCTTGGACTTGTCTTGGCCGAGCATGCCGGTATCGAAAGAATCGTCATCCGCAGTAGCACTATGCCCGACCGCATCCTTATTGATAAACGTAACGCTGTCTCCCGCTTTGATCGTCAGTTCGCTTGGGGAAAATGCAAAATCTGCGATTTCTACAATGTGAACCTGGGCCGCAGGACCGGAATCGGCGGTGCTCGCTGGAACCGGCTCCGGGGCCGGAGCAGGGGCAGGAGCAGGAGCGGAATTCGTTGTCTCCACCGGTTTGACGTCATCGGTTTTCACGGGTGCTTGCTCTTCCTGCTTTGTGGGTTCGGGCTGCGGCGCTGCAGGTTCTTTCTTCTCTACCGCCTTATCTTCTGCGGGAGCTTTATTATCCTCGTTTGCTTTCCCGCTGTCTGCATCTTTAGAAGTATGATTGGATGTATGGCTTTGCTCGGCTTGTCCGGTATCATCGTGCTCAGCGGCGGAAGGAGTATCCTCCTCTTGAATAGGCTCTGCTTCGGCCGCTTCGTTTGACGTTGATTTTACTTCCCCGGTTTCTTCTGTCGATGCTTCTTGATTTGCCGCTTGATCGGCCTCCGCTGTTGAAGCCTCACGATCCGGCTGTGTCGCCGGAGCGGCATCCTCATTCGAGCCGCATGCGGCAAGCACAAACAGACATAACAACATACAACAGAGAAAAATTGTATTGCGTAATTTATTCATTCCTTATACCTCGGTTCATTTTACGATGATTTGTCCGGTCATAAACCGTTTATGCGGCTCGCAGAAATAATCGTACGTTCCTTCCTTGTCGAACGTTACCGTAAAGGATTCGCCCTTGGCCAGAAGAGGGGTTTCAAAAGAGCCGTCAACCGCGACGGCATTGTGCGCCATGTCGTCATGATTGGTGAACACGACCTTGGAGCCCGCTTCGATCGTCAACGGCTCCGTGCCGAATGAAAAGTCCTTAATATCGACATTGTACGTTTTTACCTCCGGCTCGGTCGGTTCGGCAGGTACTCCGGCAGTGATCGGATCGATCTCCGCATTCGCCGCGAACCACACGCCGCCCACTCCCTGGCCGTTGACATCCCCTGGAGCCTTATCCTGGATAAAGTAATATAACGGCCAGCCTTTATAAGTCGTCTGCATCGAGCCGTCTTCACGCGTGATGGCCGAGAAATCATCTTTATTCAATTTGCCTGGGACCTGCAAATGCTCCGCATAGAAGATCGGCCAATTGACCAAACAATTGCCCTGGCAGGAATTCAGATCGTCCGCATCCTTCGTGAAGATGTATAGTGTGCGGCCTTCGCTGTCAGTGAAGAAAGTGCCAACCTTGTCATCGCTCCACAGGATAATTTTGCCGTCCGGGAGCGAGGCCGATTCCGGAATGATGCCGTTCGATTTAAGGACGGTGAACAGCATGCCGCCTGATTTCGTTTCGACGTTCAACGCTTCCACGAGTGCAGTTGCGATATGCGCATTCGTCAGAGAGGAAGTGCCGGAAATTTCCCGCAATCCTTTCATCTCCGCAAATTTCTCCGTTTCGGCATAAGCAAAATCTTCCCCTGAACGGTAGCCTGCAATTTCCAGCAGCACTTTATAGAGCTGTTGGGAACTGATTTCTTCCTGCGGATTGAAGCGACCGTTGCCTATGCCTGACCAGCCGAGCTCCGGATGTTCTTTCAAGTAGGCCAAAATAGCCTGATTACTCTTGCCTACTTTACCTGCATCCGAGAAATTGCTTTTACCGGAATGAGACATGGCTTCGTCAACAAGTCCTTGCAAGCGAAGCGAAATAATAGCGGCCTGGATCCTCGTCGATTTCTTGGCCAGATAGGCGGCATCGACGCCGTTTCCGTCACCAAGCAGCAGACCGAGCTCGGCAGCGGTTTCCGCATCTGTCTTGACTGCGGAATGAGCCGCTGCGAAGGCTGAGAGAGGGAGCGTGCACAATACTGCGATCATGAGCACAATTGCTAATCTTTTTACTGACATTAGAATACCTCCTTAGGGTCTTTTAGCATTGCATAGGGATCTTTGAGAGGAGCTCAAAGTCTCATCGCATCTCAAAGTCTCTCTGCTAAAATAATTTGTATCGTAGGAGATAACGAACGTTTGGGCCAATCGGTTTGAAGAAAACGGAAAATTTTTCATTCCGGTGCAGGATAGCTGTCCGCATAGGCGGAACGTATGTTAAGGATTCCATCCAAATGGTCCAAAAAGAGGTCAACCAGCTTCGGATCAAAATGCCGGCCGCGTTCCGAGCGAAGCAAGCTGAGACAGTCCTCGAGCGGCCAAGCTTTCTTATAGACCCGTTCGCTGCTGATTGCATCGAACACATCGGCAATGGTGGTAATTCGGGAGTAAATATGGATTTCCTCCCCTTTCAGTCCGTTCGGATAGCCCGAACCGTCGTATTTCTCGTGGTGCTGAAGCGCAATGGTCGCAGCGGTCTGAATAATCTCCTTTTGCGAATGATTCAGCATGCCGTAGCCTAGAAGCGTATGCTTCTTCATCAGCTCGTACTCTTCGGCCGTCAGTTTGCCCGGTTTGTTCAGCACCGAATCGGGAATGCCGACTTTGCCGACATCGTGCATCGGCGATGCCAGGCGCAGCAGCTCGGCCTCCTCTTCCGGCAAACCCGCCTTAAGCGCCAGCAGCTTCGAATATTCCGCGACCCGTTTCACATGATTTCCGGTTTCATTAGAGCGGTTTTCAACAATTTCCCCCAATGTATAAATAATTTCTTTTTGCGTGTTTTCCATTTCGGCATTCAGGTACATATTTTCGAAAGCAACCGACACATTGGAGCAGTAGATTTCGATCAGATAGCGGTCCCATTCGCTCAGGCGGCTGTTGCCCCTTAAGTAGATGACGTTCTCAGAGCCGAACTTGCTCTGAAAGAAGACAACGAAATGAGTATCGTTAAATGAGCTGGTCTTATACTCGAACGCGTGCTCGATTTCCTGCAATACGTCTGCAGGAATGACATTGCGTGCCGGTTCGTTGACCAGGGCGGAATATTCCCCGGTTGCGGCCATGATGATAATATCCTTTTCGCCTTTGGTAGCTGCGAGACTGCTGACACTGCCGACATGGAGCGCATTTTGATGCAAATTAAGAATACTTGTGAGCTGCGTGAGCACACCGGAAGAAAATTTCCCGAGCGATTGCAGCTCGAACAGCCTTGGCGAGGATTTGATGATCTCCTCCAGACCTTTCTTGTTTTTCTCGATCACGGTAATATCCCGGTAAGCCCGGAGCGCCGATACGAATAAAGTGAACAGCTTCTGGCTGGTCAGCTCCGTCTTTTCTTTATAATCGTTAATATCATATTCGAGAATAACCGTTTTCTCGGGCGCTTGTCCCGGCTGACCGGTACGCAGCATAATGCGGATGCTGCTGTTGTGCAATTTATTTCGGATATATTCGACAAGCTGCAGGCCGGAATCTTCTTCTTCCATCACGACATCAAGCAAAATAAATGCGGCGTCCGGATGAAGCGGCAGCAGCTCGCGAGCCTCTTTGGCGGAATAAGCGCTGATAAACTCGAGTCCTTTCCCGTCAAACTCGAAATCGTTCATCACCAGCTTCGTGACCTGATGAATTTC
This sequence comes from Paenibacillus tarimensis, assembly GCA_041281825.1. Classification (GTDB taxonomy): domain Bacteria; phylum Bacillota; class Bacilli; order Paenibacillales; family Paenibacillaceae; genus Paenibacillus_D; species Paenibacillus_D tarimensis_A. The sequence goes on from CP166298.1 coordinate 154,261, forward strand.
TTTGTCGTCGTCGACAATAAGGACCTTCCAGACGTCAGTGTGTGTGTCCGTTCCGGCGGCGTCTTCTTCGGCGAAAATAAGTTCGTCGTCTTCAAGCAGATTGTAGTTCATGCGCTTCCTCCTGTAAGAACGGAAATTCCATAATAAATACCGTGCCTCGGCCCGGCGAGCTAAAAGCTTTAATCGCCCCGCCTAATTGCCGGGTGACGAGATTATAAACAATGTTCATGCCGAGTCCCGATCCTCCATTGCTGCGGTTCGTCGTGAAGAACGGATCGAATATTTTGTCCAACACCTCATCCGGCATACCTTTGCCGTCGTCGGCGTACCGGATGATAAACCTGTCCTTAGCGCTCTCGATGCGGATCAGCATATAACCCTCGTCTTCGGGACGGTAGGCATGAAAGAGAGAATTCATAACAAGGTTCGTGACGATCTGGGAGACGGCTCCCGGATAAGTATAGACCTCCAAAGTGCGGTCGCCGAGTACAACCGCTTGCTGCCTTGTTTTCTTGATAGTCGGCTGCAGGCTGCGCAGCGTATCTTCTATATAGTCAACGATAAGGAAGGAACGCTTCGATTCGTTTGCCTGATCTACGGATACTTGCTTAAAGCTCTTGACCAGCTCGGCGGCGCGCTCCAGATTGGAATGGACGATCCGGACGCTTTCCAGCGAAGACGCAATGAAGCTTTCCAGATCGGACTTCCTCATGCGGCCTTGCCCGTATAACCCGGCAAATTCCTTCACGCGCTCTTCCAAATACGATATTGCGGTAACGCCTATGCCGATCGGCGTATTGATTTCATGCGCGACGCCGGCGACCAGCCTGCCGAGCGCGGACATTTTCTCCGCTTGCACCAGTTGTTCCTGTGTCGATTGCAGGATGATCAGCGCTTGCTGCAGCTCCTCGTACCTTTGGTCCAGCTTTTCAACCATATCGTTAAATGCATCTGCGACTTCAGTGATTTCCGATGAGGCGCGCATCTCAACCTTATGCCGGCGTGCTCCCAACTGGACGGCGACCGCTGCTTGACGCAGTTTGTATAACGGCTTGATGATGATCCTTTGCAGCACAAACCAAAAAATAATCAGAAAAGCCGCGCTGCACAAGAGGGCAATGACAATGGCTGTTTTTACCTTTTGGCCAATGAGCACTTCTTCTCTGCTTGCATTGAGCACAAGCTCAACGACACCGACGGTTGCGCCGTCCTCAAACAGCGGAGCCATCAAACGAACGGGCGATAAACCGTCCCTGGCGGGCTGCCTTTGGACAAATGCTTTGCTCTCCGTAAGCGTCCGCTCTACATAATCGGGGGAGTCGGTTCCCAGCTTGGAACGGTCGGTGGATGCATGAATTTTGCCGTCGATTTTGTGCAACGTCAGATCCAGCACATTGCTGTCCCTTAGCTGGATATAGTCGAACATTTGTTGAACGTCGTAAATCGAATGCGATTCCTCGTATCGGGCGTTGATCGCCGTTGAGATGCCTGTAAGCTGGCTAAACATCGTTTGGCGCACCGATTGCTGAAGATCCAGCCCGTGGAACGTGACGATCAAACCGGTCATTATAACTGTAATGAAAGAAACGGCGACGATCAGCTTGAGTTGAATGCTGAAGGACCGGAACATGATTGACCTCCTTTCATTTGATTTCGAATTCGGTTTGCTTGAAAACGCCATAAGGCGTATGGTCGTTGTTATGCAGCGACACCTTTACCTTGTGCTTGCCGGGTTGCAGATTATCGATCAGATATTTGTGGCTGCTGACGGCAATTTTCTCCCCATCGTCAACATAGAGATGTATATGCCCTTCTCCGTGCTTGCGTTTCATGCCGATATGTTCCTCAGATATGATCAGATCGGTCGTCACGAAGATAGTCGCGCTGCTGCCGGTCGTCTCAATCCGTACTTCGAGGGTCGGTTTCTCCCCCGTTTCCGCGGGCTTCGGCATTTCCAGCTCGGTCATCACATTGTTGCTGCAGCCCGCGAATAAAATGGCAGCGGCAATTAAGGCAACTGGCAAGTAACATTTCTTCATATGAAGCCCCCTTCGTTGAATCGTCCTGTGGACCCTGTACTTGCCTTTCTTACGGATATCCGGAGAGCTAAGCCAGTGGGTCCTTCGTAGCAAAAAAAGATTAGAATCCAGTCGCTTTTGGCATATTTTGTCGATTCTTAGTTCATTATATCACGCAAAGGCGGGAAAAAAATAGTAATCTTGTTGATTTCATAGTGCTCCGGATGGCCGTGCGCTTCCATTGTTTTTCATCAGCTCTGCTCATCGCAAGTCCCGCAGGGACGAGTAGGCGTAAGCTGAGCCTTGTGCTTTGCGCAGAAAGATCAGCGTGTCCCTCAGGGATGGAGCGCAGTTTCCTCGTATCTTCATCGTTGCTGCAGCCGGGCTCTTACCGAGGGTTTACTTTCGGGTGTCCAGAGGGCGGGGAGCCCTTGGGGTCCCCCTTCTAGGGGGATTTAGGGGGTATAAGAATTTCTGAACTTTCCTATAAGAAAACGAATATTGACGTCTCCAACACCATGTCATATTATATAACATATAAACGAAATCGATAATAGCTGCGTTATAAAAGGGAACATCAAAATTCAATAATAATAACTTTACAATATGAGGAGTGGTAAATATGAAAATCCTGTTTTCCGTGGTTGGGTTTTTCTTTTCGGCAAGTCACAGTCTGGTAGGTAACGATTGTGCGAGTACGCTGAACGAAGCCTTCGAGGGCAATGAATATTATTGGAATCGCGGAGTGGCTGCCGTATAGGCGGTGCTGCCATGGTTGATTCACGACATATAAAGCTGCCCCGGGGCAGCTTTTTTTTCTGCAATAAAGTCAATTAGAATATGTATGTAACAAAATATAACGCCATTATGTATTCTAATTCGCCGGAGGAGAATCTTTACGCATCCTTAGTGAGGGTTCGGAGATGAGCTTCGTTTCCGCTGTGGGAGGAGCAGACATCGTACGGTTGTAACATTTTGTGCTCTCGTATGAGGATGAATTCGGAATTAATTCGTTCTCTAGGGGCGCCCGCGATTCCACAGGCCGAAGGTTTTTGATTTTCCATTGTTCGAATTTCGCAGTATCGATACCTAATTGTGTGATAAGCTGCAAGGCGCACAATGTTTTTTGACTCATTGGAATCTCCCCGTCTCTATGAAATTAAAAAAACCATCCACGACAAATCGCGGATGGTCGGTTGCACTACTAGCTCCACCGAATCCAAGTGCCCAAATAAAGAATCGGTATCAAAGCTCCCATATCAATAATTGTATGTTCTGTAAGAGATAGTGTAAATGGGGGGAAAAAGAAGAATACACACTATTTAAAGCGAAATCTGTCGAATCATCGCAAAAATATGTAAACCCTGGGGAAGGAGAAGGTGAATGAACTGAAAATAACGAGTATAATGGACTCGTATTCACTCGCGGAAGGAAGTTCGGAGGCGGAGATGGACAAGGCGGCGGGCGGCCGCAAGGCATAATGGGAATGCCTGGGGTGCGAATTTCAAATTAAAAGAGCTGCCGACGCAGCTCCTTTTGTTTTATCCTAACACCTCGTGTATAAATCTTTCCAGTGAAGCAACGTCCGTAATGTTTTTGTTGCACGCTTCACTGTCCATGCACATATAGTTTCCGACCGCTTTGTAATAATCCGGCGAGGACTTGGCCGGTCTCGCTTTGGTAACAGCAGTAACTAATGCGGTCTCTTCATGTCGGTTGCATAAAAAGCAAGCGCCTTTTTTGCCGGTAGGGGTAAACCTTCCCTCGATTCCGAGGATTTGACCGTTAAACGGATACACGATGATTATTTTATTGGCCGAAATATCAAGCCAGCCGAGATAAGTGATATGACGATAGTCCAGCTTCAGGTCGGGAATCGTCAATTTTTTGTTTTTGGGAAACAGCTTTCGAATCTGTGTTGCCGTTACTTGGGGAAATGCCGTCATATACGGTTCCAGAGAAAGAAGATACTGCTGGAAATCTTCTGCAGTTTGTAACGTTGGGATCTTCCCCGTGAGTAGTTGTTGAATATCATCTGCATCCGGAAAAAGTCCCATGATGTTGGATTCCGTTCCGTATCTGACGGATTCCACGACTTTGGGGTCGGAGACGGTCCGATAAGCGTGCTGAAGATAATCGATTTGTTTCTTAATAAAGTTATAGTGGTGGTTTCTAATGAATGGTTCTTTCATTGGATGGTCAGCTCCTTATTTATTTTGATGAAAATAAGGTGCAAAGCCCATCATTAGAAACGATACCGGCTCTGTTGGGCGATCTTATATCAATGTCCGCCCCATTCAAAGGATCGCTCCCATTCAGGCTTTGCATGAGTCGTTGTTAGTTCCGGCAAAATAGTTTGCCATGTATTACCACCTCCCGATACGTCTTATTGTAGAACAGAGGAGACAATGATTCAACAATCGAGAAACGGCATAAAATATTAATTTCTATTTATTAGCGGGAGACTGCAGCAGGTGTTTTCATTTAGCAAGTACTGCCGTTTATTCAAAATTGTATGATTGACATGAAACCATTTGGTTTCGTATAATTAAAAACGAAACCAAATGGTTTCACAAAATTAAGTTGACTTATCAGGAGGTAAACATGATGAACGATCAAAAACAAGCTGCACTACCCGATATCCGGAAACATATGGTTTTTAATGCTTCGATCCGAAAAGTATGGGAAGCGGTGTCTACATCGGAAGGCATCGCCACATGGTTTATGCCAAATGACTTTCAGGCCGAGATCGGTTATGAGTTTCAAATGGATGCAGGTCCGTATGGAATGACATCCTGCAAGGTAACCGTTCTCGACCCGCCGAACCGGCTTTCCTTCACATGGGGAGAAGATTGGACGTTGACGTTCGAATTAATCGAGCAAGGAGACCGGACGGAGTTTACTCTTATTCATTCCGGTTGGAATACAGGCAATGCAGTGGTTCGCGACCGGATGGATCATGGCTGGGGCGAACTTCAATACAAATTGCGCGACTATGTCGAGGGTCAATGATGTCTGCCGCGTCGCCCAAGCATGATGTATTCCAGGCCATCGCCGATCGGACCAGGCGGAAGCTTTTGAAGCTGCTTGTTGACGGGGAGCTGCCGGTCACCGTTATTAGCGGCCACTTTCCGATGAGCCGAACGGCCGTGTCCAAGCATTTGAGAATTCTGGCGGATGCGGGGCTGGTCAAAGAACGGAAGGTTGGCAGAGAGACGAGATTCAGGCTGGACGCGGAGCCGCTGCAGGAGTTAAAGCGTTGGCTGGCCTATTACGAGCGGTATTGGGATAATAAGATGTCCGCACTCCAGCGGTATGTTGAAGCCGACGAAGTTATGGACGATAAACCTTACGCGCCATTGGATGCTGTAAATCCGGAAACTAAAGATTAACAAATGCGATATAAACAAACGAACCTTTATCCATCCGGGGACCGGAAGGTAAAGGTTTGTTTTCCTTTGGTGCAAAGCGAAGCCGATTGAAAAGTTCACCGAAACATGGTTCACTGTTAGTACGAGATTCTTATTTGTTGAGTAATGTACATTTGCTGGATTCAGAAGTGTGCGAAGAGGAGTTTAAGGCGAATGAAACCTATTCTTGTGATGACGGCTGTTGAGGCGGAAAAAGAAGCTGTATTGCGCGGATTGCGCGGATCAGACCGTTTTGAAGTTGCACTGGCCGGCGTCGGCCCGGCTGCCGCTGCGGCAAACACCGCTAAAGTATTGGCATCAGGGGATTATAATCTTGTCATCAGTGCCGGAATCGGAGGAGGTTTCTCGAACAGGGCTGAGGTCGGTTCCATTGTGATAGCCAATGCGATTATCGCCGCTGATCTGGGAGCCGAGACGCCGGAAGGCTACCGCACGTTGGACGAACTGGGATTCGGCTCAACGCTTGTTGAAACGGACGGACAGCGGGCGGAGCGGCTGGCCGAAGCAATGCGGGAAGTAGGTCTTTCTGCCGTAACGGGCCCGGTTCTGACGGTATCGACCGTAACCGGGACGGCAGAGACAGCCGGTGAATTGGCGGTCCGGGTGCCTGGAGCGGCGGCTGAAGCGATGGAAGGCTACGGCGTAGCGGTTGCAGCCCGGTTATATGGTTTGCCGGTACTGGAACTGAGGGCCGTATCCAATCCGGTTGGTCCACGTGACCGGAGCGCCTGGCGGATCCGGGAAGCTTTGCAGGCACTGGAAAATGCCAGTTCGGTAATAATGGAGGTTTTATAGATGAATATCGCATTTTCCCCTTGTCCTAACGACACGTTTATTTTTCACGCTTGGGTACACGGACTGCTGCCCGGTGCTCCGAAGCTGGATGTTACGTATGCCGATATCGATGTCACCAATCGACTCGCCGCTGCCGGAAGCGGGCCGGAGGTACTGAAAATATCTTACGCCGCCTTGCCGTGGGTACTGTCCGACTATGCGCTTCTGCCGTGCGGAGGTGCGCTCGGCCGCGGCTGCGGTCCGCTCGTTTTGACTTCCGGTGAAACCAAAGGCAGTTCCGATCCGGCAGCTTTATCCGGCAGGAAGGTTGCGGTGCCCAGCGACCGGTCAACCGCCTATCTGCTGTTTCGGCTCTGGGCCGCCAAGCATATTCCAGGGGGAGTAGGAGATATTGTCATCCTTCCGTTTCATGAAATCATGCCTGCCGTGCGAGATGGCAAAGTAGATGCCGGATTAGTGATACACGAAGCCAGGTTTACCTATCCGTCTTATGGGCTGTCGCTAATGACCGACCTTGGGAGCTGGTGGGAGACGGATACGGGGCTGCCGATTCCGCTGGGGGCCATTATTGCCCGCCGGTCGCTCGACCGGGATGCAATCGCAGGGTGGATCCGGGCGTCCGTCGAATATGCCTGGGCACATCCCCAGGCATCGCGGGAATATGTGATGAGCCATGCTCAGGAGATGTCGCCGGATGTCGCTCAAGCGCACATCGATCTGTATGTAAACCAGTTCTCCGCGAATTTAGGCGAGCAAGGATATGGTGCGGTCGAGGCTTTGCTATGCAGGGCAGCGGAGGAAGGACTGGTGCCGAAGGTAGATTTGGCCGCATTGCGGCGATAAGACTAGAGCTCCCGCTGTAGGAAAAGGGATGCATGGATTTAAAGAAAACGTGTGCGAGGAGAGGATTTAGCATGTGGAAATCGACGATTGGATGGTTGCGGGGAATCGGGATTTTTGAGGGGATTTCGTATCTCTTACTGCTCTTCATGGCAATGCCGCTGAAATATTTTGCCAATATGCCGGTATTTGTTCAGGTGATAGGCATGGCACACGGTGTCTTATTTATTCTGTTCGTAGCTTTGTTGTTAATTGTGTGGGTTCGGCACCGCTGGTCCTTGTTAAGAGTGTCGGGAGCTTTTATCGCTTCGCTGCTGCCTTTCGGCACATTCGTGCTGGATGCCCGGCTGCGTAAGGAAGAAGCATGATTATGGCTAGCCGTTCGGCAACCGGCATCTTTCCGTCCGTATGTTCGCTGGACTGCCCGGATCAATGCGCCTTGCTGGTTCACAAGAAAGACGGGAAGATTGTGAAGATTGAAGGTGACCGATCCCATCCCGTAACCCAGGGAAAGATATGCAACAAGGTTCGGCATATGGGAGAGCGGATCTATGACCCGCAGCGGCTGCAATACCCGCTTAGGAGAACGGGGCCGAAGGGCGGAGGATCGTTCGAGCGGATCAGCTGGGAAGAGGCGGTTGAAGCCATTGCAAGTCGTTGGAAAGAACTGATCGCAACCGACGGACCGGAGAGCATCTTGCCGTACAGCTTCTACGGCAACATGGGCCGAATCGGAACGGAGGGAATGGGCCGGCGATTCTTCAATCGGCTGGGCGCAAGCCGGTTATTATACACGATCTGCCAATCGGCCGGCTCCGAGGGCTATGCCTATACGATGGGAGGCAGCTACGGTACCGATCCTGAAGATACGGTGCATGCGAAGCTGCATGTGATGTGGGGAATTAATGCGGTAAGCACCAACATGCATCAAGTGATGATGTCGGAGCAGGCTCGAAAAAAGCACGGTGCACCGATCGTCTCCATCGACGTGCACAGAAACCGGACCGCCAGATGGGCCGACTGGTTTATCCCGGTGAAGCCCGGAACGGATGCCGCTTTGGCACTGGGGCTGATGCATGTTCTTTTTGCCGAAGCATTGACGGACGAAGCATTCCTCCGAACCTATACGGTCGGTTATGAAGAACTAAGGGAACATGTCAGGCAGTATGACCCAGATTACGTATCGGCCATTACCGGCGTTCCGGTGAACGACATCCAACGGCTTGCGCGAATGTACGGCGGGACGACTCCTTCGTTCATCCGGATCGGCAACGGACCGCAGCATCATGATAACGGCGGAATGTTTGCCCGCACTGTCGCCTGCCTGCCGGCAGTGACAGGTCAATGGCTGCATCGCGGGGGCGGCGCGATTAAGGGGAACGGGGCCTTTCTCGATTTCAATTCGGCGGCTCTGCAGCGTCCGGATCTGCGGCGCGGGACTGCCAGGTCCGTTAATATGAATCAGCTAGGAGCCGCTTTGCTTGAGCTTGATCCGGCGATTTATTCCTTGTACGTATACAACTCCAACCCTGCCGTAGTTGCGCCAAATGCAGGCAAGGTGAGAAAGGGGCTCGAGCGCGAAGACCTGTTTACGGTTGTGCACGATCTGTTTCTTACCGAAACGGCCCGTTACGCGGATATTGTACTGCCGGCGACCTCGTCGTTCGAGAATACCGACGTATACCGTTCCTACTGGCATCATTACGTCCAGCTCCAGCAGCCGGTAATCGTTCCGTACGGGGAAAGCAAGTCGAACGTGGACGTGTTTCGAATGCTTGCCAAAGCAATGGGCTTTCAGGATTCGGCGTTCGACGATACGGAAGAGGACATGATTCGCCAAGCGCTCGACAACCCGGCCAATCCGAACCTGGCCGGAATAACGCTGGAGCGGTTAAGGGAAGAGCAATTCGCGAAGGCGGACAGGCAGCCTGTGCTGTCCGGGAAGCTTCGCACGCCAAGCGGGAAGATCGAGCTTTATTCGGCGTCGATGGCGAGGGCCGGTTATCCTCCTCTGCCGACCTATGTACCGCTTGCCGTGGATGAAGATCTCCCGTTTCAGTTCATTCCTGCACCGAATCATCATTTCTTGAACTCTACGTTTGCTCATAACGGGAAGCATGTCGCCTTCGAGAATAGACAGAGGCTGCATATACACACAATGGATGCGGCTGAGCTAGGGATCGAAGACGGAGAAGAGGTGCTGATCCGAAATACTCGCGGGTCGTGCAAGCTGATTGCAGCCGTGGGAGAAGAAGTAATGAGGGGCGTCGTGGTCAGCCAAGGATTATGGGCCGATGACCCGGATGCCGGAAATGTCGTCAACTCGCTTGTACCGGACCGGGTTGCCGATATGGGGGGAGGAGCAGTGTTTTTCTCCGGAAGGGTTTCGGTAGAAAAGCTTCCTCATGAATAAACGACGAACGGTCAAGTCGGCAGATTCCTTTTGCGACTTGAAAGTTGCATTCCAGCTAAAGCCTGCTGAAAAGCAGTGTGCGACTAAGGGTTTCGATTAGAACTGAGTTAAGTGATATCCAAGCGTTCAAAAATAGCGGTAATTTGTGGACTTATTCAGGACTGGACGACCCGATATGCGGTAAATAGAGGAATTTCATGGTCTTATTCCGATCCGATCCACTTGTCTGACCAGAACATGCTGGCTTAACGGTAAAAAATACCGCTATTTGCCGCGGTTTCCAAGTTTCTTTGAATATAGAGGTAAAAAATTCCGCTATTTATTTACTTTTTCATAAGGATTCTGCTGGAAGCTGATCGTATAAATGCGGTGGGTACAGACCTGGTGCATGGAAACTAAATAAAAACCGCTGGATCGTTTTCTCCAGCGGTTTTTTCAATTAATTGGTTTTACATTTAGGGGCCCAATGGTCCTTGATTTTCTAGAGTACAAAATTGCATATCAGGAGGAAGAACAGCTTTAATAATGGCTTGGGTTACTTTTGTTGACATGCCACTTGTATAAAACCACCGATTCATTCTCCGGTGTCCTCCATTCTGGACAAATTGACAGAAAATTCGGCCAACTGTTTTACTCTTTGTCTAATGTCAGCCTGTTCTCAAGCGTGTAACATGTAAATAAACATAACATATACATTTCGATTGAGCTAGAAGGGGGCGGGAGGCGTGAAGGCGGCAATGGTTCCCGAAATTGAACTGGATCAGGTCAGTATGCGGTATCGCACGGGAAATTCCGAGGTGCTTGCGCTTCAGCAAGTCAGCCTGCGCATCGGCAAAGGAGAGTTCGTATCTCTGCTTGGCCCTTCGGGCTGCGGAAAAACAACCCTTTTGCGGCTCATGGCCGATTTGCTGCAGCCGTCCACAGGAACGCTAAGAGTTGCCGGAAAAACGGCGCAGGAAGCAAGGTTGGCGAGAAAATACGGCATTGTCTTCCAAAGCCCGGTTCTGTACGACTGGAGAAAGGTACGCCGCAATATTACCCTCCCTTTGGAGTTGATGGGCGTTCCTAAACTCGAGCGGAACCGCAAAGCTGAAGAGCTGCTTGAATTAGTAGGCCTCCAAGGCTTTGGCGATAAGTATCCGTGGCAATTAAGCGGCGGGATGCAGCAGCGTGTCGCCATCGCCAGGGCATTGTCGATGGAGCCGGAAATATTGCTAATGGATGAGCCGTTCTCGGCGCTGGATGAATTTTCCCGGGAAAAGCTGAACGAGGAGCTGTTGGCGATCTGGAGCAAGGTCCGGAATACGGTCGTCTTCGTCACGCACAGCATCCCGGAAGCGGTATTTTTGTCGGACCGGGTATTCGTGCTCTCGCCCCACCCGGGCAGGCTCTCCGCGGTCGCCGAAATACCGCTGCCCCGACCGCGCACGCGGGAAATGCGGGACGGCTCGGAGTTTGTCCGTCTGGTTGCCGGGATCCGGGGCAGCTTTGAAGGGGTATAGCATGAGAGGCCACAGCATCCTTCTGAGGAACCGCGTGCTGCCTGTCGCTGTCTGGGGAACGGCCCTGCTCCTAGTCTGGGAAGCGGGCTCCTGGTTTCTGCTTCATGTGCTGGAGACGCCGCTGGCGCAATCGAAGCTCCCTTATATTCATAAAGTGATTTCTGTTTTCGGCAGCTACGGCGGTACCTTGCTGAGCGAAGGGGCTACGACATTTGCCAGCGCGGGATTTGGATTTGCGGCCGGGGCGTGTGCAGGCGTTCTGCTCGCGGTTATGATGAGCATTTCCAAATGGCTGGAACGAATGACCTTCCCATACGCGGTCGCCTCGCAAATGATCCCAATACTGGGCCTGGCCCCGATTATTTACGGCATTGTGCGTGACGAGCAGCTGGCGCGCGTGCTCATATCCGGTTATATCACATTTTTTCCGGTCGCATTGAACATGCTGCGGGGCCTCCGAAGCGTTGATCCTTCCGCACTGGAGCTGATGCATTCGTACGCGGCCGGGACTTGGGCAGTCTATTGGAAGCTGCGGCTTCCGGCAGCGCTGCCCGGATTGTTCAGCGGGCTCAAAATTGCCGCACCGCTCGCCGTGACCGGGGCGATCCTTGTCGAGCTGATGGGGGCGAGGCACGGCATTGGCGTCATTATGCTTCGCAACCTCTACTACGGACCTTCACATGTCTATATGTTCTGGTCAACGGTCGTTGTGGGAGCGCTGCTCGGCATTGTCAGTTACCTGATCATTACGCTGGCGGAGCGGGCGGCGGCGCCTTGGCAGCCGGAGTACCGCTCCAAAGGAGATGAGCGATGATGGAGAGCGTGGCAAACAAGCCCGAATCGAAACCGGCCGTAAAAGTGAAGGAAAAACGCAGCGTTGAGCGGCCGCGGCGTCGCTTCCCGGGAAATCGGGTCTGGCTGCCGCTGCTCATGGCCCTCCTTTTTCTGGCTATATGGGAGATGGGAATCTTTCATTCATTATTCAGCCTCAAAACCTATCAATTGCCGTTGCCGTCGGCAATCGCGGCCGCAATGGCGGAAAACCGTGTGCTGCTGCTTACTTATACCGGTTATACGATGACGGAGGCCGTGCTTGGCATGCTTGCCGGTTCGGCCCTCGGATTTTTGATCGCGCTGCTCGCCACCGCCTGGCCGAGATGGGGTTCAGGCGGGATATTGCTTGTCGCTTCTTTAAACGCGGTGCCTATTGTGGCGCTGGCGCCGATCATGAATCTGTGGGCGGGCGACGGCATCGGTTCGCGGATCGCCATCGTTACCGTCTCGACGATGGCGGCCATGGCAATCAATGCCCACAAAGGCATGAATGCTGTTCATCCGTTGTCGCTCGATTTGATGCGTTCCTATGCGGCAGGGAGATCGGAGGTTTTCCGATATTTGCGTATCGTTCACAGCCTGCCGTATGTGTTTACGGCATTGAAAATCAATACGACGGCAAGCATGATCGGAGCGATTGTAGGGGAATTTTTCTTTTCCTCCAGAGGGCTCGGCTATCTGCTTTCCAACTCGATCAAGGTAGCGAAAATGCCGCTGGGGTGGTCCTGCATCGTCGTCGCCGCGGTTTCGGGTGTCCTTTTCTATCTTCTCGTGGATGCTTTAGAGAAGGTATTTATCCGCTGGCACCCCTCCCATAGAGACTAGTGGATACGGCACAGCCGGCCATGTCGCGGCGCTCCGCGCGCCGAGGCCGTTTCATAGACAGAATCCATTGAACCATGTATTGATTTTAGATTTTGGCTAAGAGGGAGAGAGAAATCATGAAAAACAGGAAACGAATAAAAGTCAAAGGCGCCGTATTGTCGGCACTAATTGTATTGGCGATCACGGTGCTGGCGGCTTGCGGAAGCAACACACCGGCGTCTGCTCCGGAGGGCGCTTCGCCAACGGACGCCGACCCGGAAGAAGTCGGAGCATCGGCGCCGGTTCCGGTGAAGCTGCAGCTGAAATGGGTACCGCAGGCACAATTTGCCGGTTACTATGTCGCCCTGGATAAAGGCTATTACAAAGAAGAAGGGCTGGCGGTGGAAATATTGCCGGGCGGACCGGATATCGTGCCGGAGCAGCAGGTTGCCGGCGGGGCGGCCGACATTGGCATCGACTGGGTGGCAAGCTTGCTGGCGCATCAGGAATCGGGCATGCCGCTTGTGGAAATCGCCCAGATTTTTCAGGAGAGCGGTTTGGTGCTTGTGTCGAAGAAAGAGGCGGGAATCGCTTCCCCGTCCGATCTGGCCGGCAAGAAGGTGGGTAACTGGATGGGCGGCAACGAGTTCGAAATATTAGCTTTGTTCGACAAGTACAGCCTCGACCCGAATAAAGATTTGGAGTTTGTGAAGCAGGGCTTCACGATGGACCAATTATTGGCAGGACAATTGGATGCGGCGTCCGCAATGACCTACAACGAATATCAGGTCGTGCTTGGAGAGGGGATTCCGGAGAGCGGGCTGTCGGTCATTAATATGAATACGGAAGGCGTAGCGATGCTTGAAGACAACCTGTTCGCCAATTCGGAATGGCTGGAGGGCAACAAGGAGACGGCGGCCAAGTTTGTGCGGGCTTCTCTCAAGGGATGGAAGGATGCGATTGCCGACCAGGAGGCGGCCGTGGACAGCGTCATGAAGGCGGTGGAGGGAGGCAGCACAACCAGAGAGCATCAGTTGAAAATGATGCAGGAAGTGGCGAAGCTGGTCGCGCCTGAAGGTTTCGACCTGACGAAGCTCGGGTATATCGATGAAGACATGTTTAAACAAACCGCGGATATCGCCCATCAATTCGGTGTTATCAAAGAGCCTGCTGATCTGAATACGGCCTATACGAACGAGATTGTGGAGATGGCGGCGGAATAATTCGAACGTACGGAGCAGGAAGGTGAAGAGTATGGACACGGTCCGAATCGGGCTTATTCAAGCCGGACATGATGTGGATGGCGGCGAGCCTGTGGAAACACACAAGCAAGCCGCCATAGAGAAGCATTTGAAGCTTGTGCGGGAGGCAAAGAAGCAGGGGGCCCAAATCGTCTCCCTGCAGGAAATTTTTTTCGGTCCTTACTTTTGCGCCGAGCAGATGCCCAAATGGTACGATGCGGCGGAAGAAATTCCAAAGGGGCCGACAACCCGGCTGTTTCAGGACCTGGCAAAGGAGCTGGAAATCGTCATTATTCTGCCGGTTTATGAGCGGGATGCTCGCAGGCCAGAAGCCGCTTGAATTCAGCAACCACTTCTAGGGGATAGCAACGTATTACAACACCGCAGCGGTCATCAATGCGGACGGAGCGTATCTCGGGAAATACCGGAAGCATCATATTCCCCATGTCGGAGCGGGCAACAAGGGCTGCGGATTTTGGGAGAAGTACTATTTTAAACCGGGCAATCTCGGCTATCCCGTATTCGATACGGCGTTTGCCAAGGTCGGCGTCTACATCTGCTACGACCGTCATTTTCCGGAAGGTGCGAGGGTGCTCGGGTTAGGCGGAGCGGAAATTGTTTTCAATCCTTCGGCCACCGTATCCGGAACATCGGAGTACTTGTGGAAGCTGGAGCAGCCCGCTCATGCGGTGGCGAACGGATACTATATGGCCGCGATTAACCGCGTGGGTGTGGAAGCGCCGTGGCGGATGGGGGAATTCTACGGCCAATCGTATCTGGTCGATCCGCGGGGAAGCTTTGTAGCTATGGGAAGCAGGGACCGGGATGAAGTCGTCGTCGGGGATATGAACAAGAAGCTCATTCGGGAAGTCCGGGAGAGCTGGCAGTTTTACCGCGACCGCCGCCCGGAAACATACGGACAGCTGACTCATTTATAAACGGTACTTGCATGCAGTTTGGCAGCATAAGAATAAGGAGGCGAGTTAACGGATGTCCATTATAGCCGGTAATAAGGCGGTTAAGCTAAAGAATCTGATCGGCGGCCAATGGAGTTCTATACCCGCAAAAAACACCGCCCGCTATTCGTAGGAGTAGACCGATCTATAAATAGCGTTACTAGTGAAGTCCTGCGCTAGATTTAAAAAGAACGATGGGAGCTGAACGTATGCTCAATCTGAACCGCGATACGAATGAGGTGCTGGAGAAGGACCGGAAATATGTATGGCACAACATGGCGCAGTACAACGGCACGGAGCAGCCGATGGTCGTTACGCACGCCAGCGGATCGTGGATTACCGATCATAATGGAAATAAATATTTGGATGCGATGTCCGGGTTATGGTGCGTAAATGCGGGGTACGGCAGGCAGGAGCTGGCGCAGGCAGCCTATGAGCAGCTGATGACGCTCCCCTATTATCCGCTTACACAAAGCCACATGCCTGCTATCGCGCTGGCTGAGAAGCTGAACGAGTGGCTGGAGGGAGAGTACGTCATCTTCTTCTCGAACAGCGGCTCCGAAGCGAACGAAGCCGCGTTCAAAATCGCCAGACAGTATCAGCAGCAAATCGGAGAACACGGAAGGTACAAATTCATTTCGCGATACCGCGCTTATCATGGAAGTTCTATGGGCGCCTTGTCCGCTACGGGACAGGCCCAGCGCAAATATAAATACGAACCGCTCGGAGGAGGCTTCATTCATGTCCGGCCGCCGGACAGCTACCGCAGACCGGCCGGGCAGTCGGAGGCGGAGTTCAATCTGCAGTGTGCGCAAGCGATAGAAGAAGCGATTGTCTGGGAAGGCAAAGAGACGATCGCGGGCGTCATTATGGAGCCGGCCATTACGGGCGGCGGAATCATTGTTCCGGATGAGGCCTATGTGAAACGGGTCAGGGAGATTTGCAGCGAGCATGGTGTACTGCTTATCGTGGATGAGGTCATCTGCGGCTTCGGTCGTTCCGGACGGAAATTCGGGCACCAGAATTACGGAGTCCAGCCGGATATCGTCACGATGGCGAAAGGATTGACGAGCGGCTATCTGCCACTGTCGGCGACAGCCGTACGCAAGGAAATTTACGAGGCGTTCAAGGACTCTTCGATGTACAGCCATTTCCGGCATATTAATACGTTCGGAGGCAACCCGGCATCGTGCGCGCTGGCGATCAAAAATCTCGAGATTATGGAGCGGGAAGGGCTGGTGGAACGTGCCGCGGCGCTCGGAAAACGGCTTCGGGACGGGGTGGAGGGGCTGCTTGCGCATCCGCTGGTTGGCGATATCCGCAGCTTCGGCTTTCTGCTTGGTATAGAGCTGGTGGCGGATAAGAAAACGAAGGAGCCGGCTTCAGCCGCGACGGTGAAGGCGATCATGTCGGCATGCAAGAGCAAGGGGCTGATCATCGGAAAGAACGGCGATACCGTTGCCGGATTCAATAATGTGCTAACCTTTGCCCCTCCGCTCTCCTCAACTGACGAAGACCTGCAATTCATTGTCCGGACGTTTACAGAAGTAATGAATACTCCATTGGAAAGCGTGAGATGAACATGAAAATCGGCGTGCCGAAGGAAACGAAAAACAGGGAGCACCGGGTGGCGATGACGCCCGCATCAGTGAAGGCGTATACGGATAACGGGCATGAAGTACTGGTGGAGACGGGTGCCGGAACCGGCAGCGGATTTGCGGATGAGGATTATCGCGGAGCGGGAGGCGTTATCGTCCGAACGGCGGAGCAGGTATGGTCCGCCGATATGGTCGTTAAGGTGAAGGAGCCGCTGCCGGAGGAGTACAGATATTTCAGGAACGGATTAATTCTCTACACCTACTTACATCTTGCGCCCGATCCTGTGCTTACCGCAGCATTGGTGAACGGCGGGGTGACGGCAATCGCTTATGAGACGATTCAGCTGGAGAACGGCAGCCTGCCGCTTCTGACGCCGATGAGCGAGGTCGCCGGAAGAATGTCCATTCAGCTGGGAGCCCGGTTTCTGGAGAACGCCGAAGGAGGAAGAGGAGTGCTGCTGGGCGGCGTCCCGGGCGTCCCGCCGGCGCGGGTCGTTATTATCGGCGGCGGAATCGTTGGCGCGAACGCAGCCAAGATGGCGGTTGGACTTGGGGCTGACGTGACGCTGCTCGATATTAATCCCGACCGGCTGCGGGCGCTGGATGACCAGTTCCGGGGACGGTTAAAAACGGTCGTTTCGGACAGCTATACGATCGGGGAAGCGGTCAGACAGGCGGACCTGCTTATAGGCGCGGTTCTTGTTCCGGGCGCGCGCGCCCCCAAGCTGGTGACGGCGGAGATGGTCAAGTCGATGCTGCCGGGCTCGGTGATCGTAGACGTGGCGATTGATCAGGGCGGCTCGGTCGAGACGATCGACCGCGTGACGACACACGATCATCCTACTTATGAGAAATACGGCGTCATTCATTACGCCGTTGCGAACATCCCGGGAGCAGTCGCCCGTACCTCAACCATCGCGCTTACGAATGCGACGACGCCTTACGGCTTGCAAATCGCCCGGGAAGGCTGCATGCAAGCCGCGCTTCGCAATCCGGCGATTGCCAAGGGGATTAATGTTACGGGCGGAGTTGTCACCCACCCGGCGGTGGCGGAAGCGCAGGGGCTCGGCTATACGGAAATTCGGCTGGCGTTGAGCTCCTAGTTAAATTTTTCTTTGCCGTGATTCGACGAACTTCCCGGGATGGAGCAGCTGGTAAGCGCGCAGGGCGACCTGGATGGAGATGCGGTTCTCCGGTGACATGAAATCTTCGCCCAGCAGCTCCGTGATTTTTTCCAGCCGGTAATAAAGCGATTGGCGGACGATAAACAGTTTTTGCGCCGCGATCTGTTTGGAGCCGTCATGGTCCAGGTACACCTTAAGCGTCAGCAGCAGCTCGCTGCCCTTGTTTTCATCATGATCGATGAGCGGCCCAAGAAAATTTCGGATGAACAGCTGCAATGTCGTGCCGTCGTTTAACGGAAGCAGCAGCTGGAAGATGCCGAGCTCCTCATAGAATAGAATCGGCTTCTTGTAATTGGAATAAAGCGACAGCGCCTGCACCGCTTCCTGATAGCTGTTATAGGCGTTCTGCAGATGACTGTACGAATTGCCCACGCCTATGATCAGGCGAAGATTCTTTAGTTGCTCGTCCTGCCGGGTGGCGAGCACCGATTCCAGCGCCTGCTGCAATCTGGCTCTCGTTCGCGTCTTCGATTTCATGTCGAGCGCAATGACGGCAAGCCGGTTGTTCTTTAACGTAATCAGCGGTCTGTAGGAATGCTTGACGAAGGTGGAACGGAGGATGAGCGACAGATGCAGACGGACCGATTCCCGCTCCCTTTCCGGCATATTAAACCTCTCGTCATACAAATTTTCGATCTCGATCAGACAGACACGGAATCCCCATTCGTTCATCCGTTTGTAGTCGGGTCCGATAAGCGCTTTAAGCTGCTGCTCATCCTCCAGCCTCCGGTTCAGAAGCTCGTCAACCCACAGGTTCTCCGCAAAGAGCTTCCGCTCTTCGATATATCGCATCCGGAGCAGCTCCTGCGCAATCGATAACGATGCCGAATCCAGGAGCAGGTGATCGTATTCGCTGGGGGGACGGTCGCACAGCATCAGCAGGTAAGCCCAGGTCTGACTCGATGCGCCGACGGGTTTAATAACGGCGAATTTGTTCCGGTATGGATAGACCTGATGCGCTTCGTTCGGAATAAGGCTTTCCTCATCGGCCAAGTCGTCGAACGTCCGGAGCAGCGCTTCCTGCTCTTCCTGGGACAGGGGCGGCAGGCAGACGGGCTTGCCGGGAAGCGGAAGGTACACAATTTGCGTCTGCGTGCTTGTATACAGCAGCTTCAGCACATTCATTGTCCCCTGCGCGGTCAGTGTCAGGCGATGAAATTCGCGGGATAAGCTTTCGAGCTCCTGCAGCATTCGATGATGGCGGTTAATGATGATCGAGTGCAGATCCTGCGTAATATCGATGAACCGGACAGTATGAGGGAACAGAATTAACGGAAACTGATGACGGTCCGCAAGCTCGAGCAGCTCGCTTGGAACGCTGCGGAAATAGGTTCCCAGCTCGATGCAGAGGCAGGAAGCCTGTTGCTTAATGAGATTTTCCATGAAGGTGACGGAGGAGGAGGCATCCGGGTCAAAGCCGGCCCCGGTCGTTAAAATCATCTCTTCGCCATGAATCAGCGTTTCGAAACTGGCGATCTCTAGAATATGGACCCAGCGGATTTGGCGGTGTAGTCCTCCGTACCCGGCAACCGCCTGCGCCTGTTGAAATAATGGACGCTTCAATGCTTCTCCGACTGTAAGTGTGAGGTCTGAATCCAAGCCTATCCCTCGCTTCCGGCGTTAATTTACAAATTTGATGATGAAAAAAAGCCCGGTTTCGGATGCATGCCGTTTTCATGGGCATCGGCCAATCATGTTAAATAATATAACACACCTGAGAGATTTATGTTCAAATCAGTAGATGGATTCTCTAAGAATAAGTGAAAATAGTATTCACCGCGTTATAATATATGACATATATTTTATCGGTTGGGAGGATGGGATATGCGGGAACTGACCATTCAAGCAAATCGGATTGGAGAACGGATTGAACGGCTCGCCGGGATCGGCAAAATCAGTGAAACGGGGGTCTGCCGGCTTACGCTTTCCGAGGAGGACCGCGAGGCAGTCGAAATCGTCAAGGGATGGATGGAGTTAGCCGGCATGAAAGCGCGCATCGATGCATTCGGCAATCTGATCGGCAGAATGGAAGGGCTTGATCCGGAAGCTCCAGCGGTTATGATCGGCTCTCATATCGATACGCAGCCGTATGCCGGGAGATTCGATGGCGTCGTCGGCGTTCTCGGCGCGATTGAAGTCGTCCAGACGATGAAAGATCTTGGGATTGCTCCTGCCGTGCCGATCGAGGTAGCGGCCTTCAGCGATGAGGAAGGCTGCCGGTTTAACAAAGGCCTGTTCGGTGTACGGGGCATCCTGGGCCGGCTCGAGGAAGGCGAGTTGGACCGGACGGATAAGCAAGGAGTGTCGCGAAGGGAGGCGCTAGCCGCATTTGGCGGCGATCCGGATAAATTTGCCGAGTCGGAATACAAGCCGGGCCAAGTTAGCGCGTTTCTGGAGCTTCATATTGAGCAAGGCCCGGTACTCGAATCGCTGGACGCCCCGGTAGGAATTGTGACCGGCATTTCCGGTCCGCTATGGTGGACGGTGGATCTGTTCGGCTTTGCCGGTCATGCCGGGTCGGTGCCGATGCCGCTGCGCAAAGATGCGCTTGCAGGGGCAGCGAAAATTATAAGCGGTCTTCAAATGCTCGCTTCGGGCGAGCCAGGGGCACCTACAGTCGGGACAGTAGGGTCGCTCAAGGTATTTCCGGACTCCCGTAACATTATACCTGAGCATGTACAGTTCACTGTGGATCTACGGGATATTGATCTGGAGCGGCGAAACCGGCTGGAGCGGAAGCTGCGGGAGATTATCGATCAAGCGGCGAAGGATAACGGTCTGCGAGTGGAAATCCGCGAGGATACGAACAGCGAGCCGCGTTACTGCGCACCTCGCATTATGGATACGATGCGGGAAGCGGCGGCGGACATGAGGCTGTCCGTACCGGAACTGATGAGCGGTCCGTTCCACGATGCGCTCGCAATGTCATACTACTGTGACTACGGCATGATCTTCGTCCGGTGCAAGGACGGCATCAGCCACAATCCGAAGGAATATGCTGCGCCGGATGATATTGCGCTGGGAACGGAGCTGTTATACCGGACAGCGCTTAAGCTCTGCGCAAGCGAACATGCGGTCAAGCGTTCGTGAAAGCTGTGGACATTGAGAAGCGGAGAGACTTTGAGAAGCAGAGAGACTTTGAGAAGCAGTGAGACTTTGAGCTCCGCTCAAAGATCCCTATGTCATGCTCAAAGATCCCTATGTCATGCTCAAAGATCCCTATGAAAGCAGAGAGACTTTGAGCTCCGCTCAAAGATCCCTATGTCAGGAGGAATGCGGAATGGAAAAACGAAGCCGGCTTGGCACGTTGTCTCCCGGGGAGATTGTGGAACGCTTCTCCGAGGTGACGCCGGGATTAAGCCGCAAAGCGGCGATGGATGAGTCGAACCGGTGTCTGTATTGTTATGACGCTCCTTGTATCCGCGCGTGTCCGACGGGTATAAATATTCCTTCATTTATTAAGCGAATCGCGACGGATAACTTAAAGGGAGCCGCTATGTCAATTATGGATGCCAACCCTGTAGGAGCCAGCTGCTCGCGGGTGTGCCCTACCGAGATCTTATGCGAGGGAGCCTGTGTCCTAAACGATACGTCCGAGCCGATTATGATCGGTCTGCTGCAGCGGTATGCGACCGATTGGGCGATGGAAAGCGGCAAGCGGCTGTTTGCGCCGGGACTTCCAAACGGGAAGAAGGTAGCGGTGATCGGCAGCGGTCCTGCAGGGCTGTCCGCAGCCCGCGAGCTGGCGCGGAACGGATTCTCCGTTGTAATCTACGAAGCGAAGCCGCTCGCCGGAGGGCTCGATACACACGGAATCGTATCGTTCCGTCTGCCGCAGGAGGTATCACTCTGGGAGGTGGAGCAGGTCAAGGGATTAGGGGTCGATATCCGGACAGGCGTACAGGTCGGCGTTGACATGACGGCCCGGGAGCTGCTTGAAACATACGATGCGGTCGTTTTGGCTTCCGGAATGGGACTTGTCCCGCAGATCGGCATCGAAGGCGAGGAGCTGGAAGGGGTATACGATGCAATTGAACTTGTGGAGCGTACAAAGTCAGGCGCGCCGGACATCCCGATGGGAGGCGCGAGAGTAGCCGTTATCGGCGCAGGCAATACCGCAATCGATGCGGCCACCTGCTCGGTGAGGCTTGGAGCGGATAACGTCAAGATCGTTTACCGCCGGACGAGAGACGAGATGACCGCGTATGACTTTGAATTCGAATTCGCCAAGCAGGAAGGCGTAGAATTCAGGTGGTTGACGGCGCCAAAGCGTATAATCGGCAATCGGGAAGGCAAGGTGACCCATCTGGAGTGCATACGCATGGAACTGTCGGACGCTGTCGGCAAAGACGGCAGGCCGATTCCGATTCCTATTGAAGGCTCGGAGTTTTTGCTCGAGGTGGACGCGGTGATCAAAGCGATCGGGCAGCAGCGGCATATCCAGTTGATTGAGCAGCTGGGGCTTGAGCACGATCGCGGGGTCGTTCGGGTTGATGCGGTTACTCGCAGAACATCGAACAAGAAGGTGTACGCGGCAGGAGATGTCGTATTCGGCTCCGGCGGCGGTGAAGCGACTGTCGTTTCGGCGGCGGAACAGGGCAAGCAGGCCGCGTATGCGATCAGCAGACATTTTTCGGCATCGGTTAGCACTGCTGTCTAATAGCCATTTGGTATTAGGTGAAATCAATCCGGAGGGTGAACAAGAGTCGTATTCGAGAGAACGGAACGAGAGTCCGCGAAGTTAGCCAAACAGGAATAACGTATTTTAGGTCCGGGTTCGTCTCCAAAGCTAGGAAAACTAGTAGATCGATCCAAAACGATATTTATGGATCAGTCTACTAGCTGACGAAAGAAAGTTCGGCCGGGACAGGAACCGTAAAGATTTCAATGGAAAGGGTGACCGAAATGGCAGATTTGCGCATCAGCTTGGCCGGTATTAATGCGCCTAATCCGTTCTGGCTGGCATCCGCGCCGCCGACTAATACCGGTTATCAGGTTCAGCGCGCGTTCGAGGCGGGGTGGGGCGGAGCCGTATGGAAGACGCTGGGCGAGCCGATCATCAATACGTCTTCAAGATTTGCGGCGGTTCATTTCAACGGGCAGCGCGTTGCAGGCTTCAACAATATTGAACTGATCACCGACCGCCCGCTTGAGGTCAATCTGAAAGAAATCTATGAAACGAAGAAAAGGTTTCCGAAGCATGCGCTTGTCGCATCCTTAATGGTGGAGCCAAAGCGCGAGAAGTGGCACGAAATCGTCAAGCGTGTCGAAGCGGCAGGCGTCGACGGCCTGGAGCTGAACTTCGGCTGTCCGCACGGCATGGCCGAACGGGGCATGGGGGCAGCCTCCGGGCAGCAGCCCGATCTGGTGGAGAAGCAAACGATGTGGGCAAAGGAGGCGGCGGAAACGCCGGTGATCGTGAAGCTGACGCCGAATATTACGGATATTACGGTCACGGCGCGTCATGCGGTATCGGGCGGGGCCGATGCGATCAGTCTCATTAATACGATTAATAGTCTTGCAGGCGTGGATATCCATACATGGAACACCATTCCCCATGTCGGGGGCAAAGGGGCGCACGGCGGCTACTGCGGGCCGGCGGTCAAGCCGATTGCGCTCAATATGGTCGCAGAGTGCGCTCGGGATCCGAGGATCGGCGTGCCCATCTCGGGCATAGGCGGCATATCCACCTGGCAGGATGCGGTGGAGTTTATGCTGATGGGAGCAGCAGGCGTGCAGATCTGCACCGCAGCGATGCATCACGGCTTTCGGATCGTGGAGGAGATGATCGACGGGATGAACAACTATCTCGACGATAAAGGGATCGTATCCGTTCAGGAGCTTGTCGGCAAGTCCGTCAGCAGATATTCCGACTGGGGCGACCTCGACCTGAACTACAAAGTCGTTGCGAGGATTAATCAGGAGACTTGCATTAACTGCAACAAGTGCCACATTGCCTGCGAAGACACTTCGCACCAATGCATCGACATGCTGAGCAATCCCGACGGCGGCCGGTATTTGCAGGTCCGGGAAGAGGATTGCGTCGGCTGCAATCTGTGCTCGATCGTCTGCCCTGTAGACGGGGCGATTGATATGGTGGAGACGGCAAGCGGGCCTCCGATGACCTGGAACGACAGACAACGGACGATTGAGAAGCTCGGCGCTCTATCTTCCGAGAAGGAGGTCGTATAGATGAAACGAAAAATCATTAAGAACGGAACGATCGTGACGGCATCGGATACGTACTTTGGCGATATTCTTATTGATGACGGAATCATCGTCATGATCGGTGTCGATCTAGAAGTTGACGGAGCGGAAGCAATTGATGCGTCGGGCTGTTACGTTTTTCCGGGAGGTGTGGATCCCCATACTCATCTGGATATGCCGTTCGGGGGCACGATTACGAAAGACGATTTCGAGAGCGGTACGATTGCCGCGGCCTTCGGCGGTACGACAACGATTATCGATTTTTGTCTGACCTCGATAAATGCGCCGCTCAGCCATGCGGTTCAGACCTGGCATAACAAGTCGAAAGGAAAGGCGGCCATCGACTACGGCTTCCATCTGATGATCGGGGAGGTTAACGACGATGTTTTGTTCGAGCTTCCCCAAATCATTGAGGAAGAGGGCATTACCTCTCTGAAAGTATTTATGGCCTATAAGAACGTGCTTCAAGCGGATGACGGAACGTTGTTCAAAACGCTGCTGCTCGCCAAAGAGCATGGAGCGCTTGTCATGGTCCATGCAGAGAACGGCGATGTTATTGCCCATTTAATCGACAAGGCGCTCGAAGAAGGCCATACCGAACCGATCTATCATGCGTTGACGCGACCCCCGGAGCTTGAGGGCGAAGCGACTGGCCGCGCGGCCTGCCTGACGGAGCTTGCCGACTCCCAGTTGTACGTCGTGCATGTCACCTGTGCCGAAGCGGTCTGGAAAATCGCCGAGGCACGCAAGAAGGGACTGCATGTCTACGGCGAGACTTGCCCGCAATATTTGGTGCTCGACCAGACCTGTCTGGAGAAGCCGGATTTTGAAGGGGCCAAATATGTCTGGTCGCCGCCGCTACGGGAGAAATGGAACCAGGGCGTATTATGGGACGCGTTAAGGAACGGACAGCTACAGACCATCGGCTCCGACCAGTGTTCGTTTGATTTTAAGGGGCAGAAGGATCTGGGCATCTCGGATTTCTCCAAAATTCCGAACGGAGGGCCTATGATCGAGGACCGGTTCGGTATTCTCTATTCGGAGGGCGTGGCGAAAGGGAGGATATCCTTAAACAAGTTTGTCGATATCATCGCTACGGCCAGCGCCAAGCTGTTCGGATTATTCCCGCAGAAAGGGACAATTGCAATCGGCAGCGATGCGGATATCGTCATCTTCGATCCGCATGCGAAACGGACCATTTCCGCCGGGACGCACCATATGAAAGTGGACTACAACGCCTTCGAAGGAATGGAAGTGAGCGGCGAGCCTGTTTCCGTGCTTGTCCGGGGAGAGTTTGTCATTCGGGATAAAAAATATGTCGGAACGCCGGGCTATGGCCATTATCTGCATCGCAAACGGTTCAATGAGCGGGATAAACTGCCGGACAAGGACCGAGCCGCGGGAGGCGTATACTAATGTCGGAGTTCATCGCTTTCTGCAAGGAGAAGCTGGCGGTCGATGAGCTGCTGGACGGCGGCTATACGATTGCCGGCATTTCCGAGGATCTGGATGGAACGATGGTGCGGTTCTTAAATCCGGCTGTTTCACCCGACGGGACGGAGCTGCGGCTGTTGAATGCGGAAGCGCGGAAATATGTGGTCGCCATTTTGTTTCAAATACAAGAAAGTACGAATGCGGCAAATTAAAACCAAAAAATCGTGCACACTCCCTTGAACCGGCAAGGGAGTTTTTTTTTAATTTCAAAAAACACGGAAATTTAAACAAAAAAGTCTGATTTTTATATTGTGTTTGAAAATTCTGAAAATTAAAGTAAAAGCACATCCTGGAATTGAGGTGCAGATTTGCCAGTCATTGTTTATATGGGAGGTGAGTTTCAGGTTGAAAAACAGGCTTCACCAATAAGACAAGGAGGTTCATTATGAGAAGAGGACGGAAATCAGTAAGCATTTTGGTGTGTGCGGCCATAGTATTGTCGCTTCTTTCAACGGCGGTCCTAATCGTACCGAATAGGGCGTCGGCGGCAGCGAGCTTCAAATTCGACTTCGGATCGGGCTCGAGCCCGGTTGCTTCCGGCTATACACGCATTTCCAACACGACGGTGTTCAGCAGTTCAACAGGATATGGGTTAGCAGCAGCAATCGACGAACGCGACCGCGGAGCGCCTGACGATCTTCGCAGGGATTTTGTCATTTCCGGCTCGGATTATACATTTTCGGTCAATCTTCCAAATGGGGAATACCGGGTGAAGGCCATTGCGGGCGATCAGATCGCATCCAACCGGACGACCGTTCATGCCGAAGGGGTCGAGATCGGCACAATCGCAACCGGCAGCGGCAGCTTCGGCGAAACAGAGGGCGCCATATCCGTCACGGACGGCCAGTTAAACATCGCCGTCTCCGGTATTGGCAAACGGTTGAATGCGATCGAGATTACTCCTCTGTCGCTCAAATTCGACTTTGGCAGCAGCTCGAGTCCGGTGGCGGCGGGTTACACTCAGGTTACAAATGGAACCGTTTACACGAGTTCGGCCGGCTTCGGTCTGAGCGCATCAATTGACCAGCGCGACCGTGGCGGTCCGGACGATCTCCGCCGGGATTTTGTCATTTCCGGTTCGGACTACACCTTTCATATCGATCTGCCGAACGGTGAATACCAGGTAAAGATCATTGCGGGCGATCAGATTGCGTCTAACCGGACGACGGTGACGGCAGAAGGTGCGTTACTTGGCTCAACAAGCAACGGAAGCGGCAGCTTCGGCGAAATAAACGGTACGGTTGCCGTGTCGGACGGTCAGATGAACCTTGTCATCTCCGGTAATGACAAACGCCTTAACGGCGTTGAAATCAGCGAGGCAGGATCGGCTGGCGAGAGGCCGCGCCAAATGGAGCTGTTGAACAGGAGTCCGGTAGCCGTGAAGGTAACGAGCGGCGTATATGTCGGATGGAGAATGCTCGGCACCGATCCGGCCGACATTGCATTCCATGTCTACCGCAACGGCCAGAGAATTACCGGCACTGCCTTAACAACAAGCACAAATTACCTTGATCCTCAAGGAACGGAGCAATCCGTGTACGAAATCCGCCCGGTAATCGGGGGAAGCGAGCAAGCAGGCGAGACAACATCGGTATGGGGACAAAATTATATGTCCGTTCCGCTGCAGAAGCCGCCGGGGGGAGTGACGCCGGCGGGTGAATCTTACACCTACAGCGCCAACGACGCCAGCGTCGGGGATCTTGACGGCGACGGACAATATGAAATTATACTCAAGTGGGATCCTTCCAATTCGAAAGATAACTCACAGTCCGGTTATACCGGTAATGTATACGTTGACGCTTATAAGCCGGACGGGACTCGCTTGTGGAGAATCGACCTGGGGCGGAACATACGAGCCGGAGCGCATTACACGCAATTTATGGTCTACGATCTTGATGGAAACGGGCGATCCGAGATCGTGATGAAGACGGCGGACGGCACGATCGACGGCCAAGGGGCGGTCATCGGCAACGCGAACGCCGATTATCGCAACTCAAGCGGATATATTCTCAGCGGCCCGGAATATTTAACCGTCTTTGACGGCTTGACCGGACGGGCGCTTGCAACGACCGATTACATTCCGCAAAGAGGAAACGTATCCTCGTGGGGAGACAGCTACGGCAATAGGGTCGACCGGTTTCTGGCGGGTGTCGCGTACCTCGATGGGGAGCGTCCGAGCATCGTTATGGCGCGGGGTTATTACACCCGGACAGTGCTTGCCGCCTTTAATTGGCGCAACGGCCAGCTAACGCATCAGTGGACCTTCGATTCCAATCAGTCCGGTAATGGCGGTTACGCAGGGCAAGGGTTTCACAGTTTAAGCGTAGCCGATGTGGATGAGGATGGCAAAGACGAAATTGTCTATGGGAATATGGTGGTCAATGATGACGGCACCGGTCTCTATTCAACCGGACTGGGCCATGGCGACGCGATGCATGTCAGCGATCTGGACATTGGCCGCCCAGGGCTTGAGGTCTTCACGGTGCATGAATCTACGAATGCGCAGTATGGATATATGATGCGCGACGCGAGGACCGGCCAAATTCTGTGGGGCGTTCCTACGGGTGCCGATATGGGGAGAGGCCTTGCGTCGGATATTGACCCCAGGTACCCCGGGGCGGAAGCATGGGCCCGCGGCACGAACGGCGGATTGTACAGAGCAGACGGCACGCTGATCTCAACCTCCGCTCCGCCGGCGAACTTTGCGGTTTGGTGGGACGGCGACCTGTCGCGCGAGCTGCTGGATCATAATTGGAGCGGCAGTGCAGGCGTTGGAGTCGGCACGATCATGAAATGGGATTATGAGAACAACCGAACGGTAAATTTGCTGACTGCGACAGGAACCAACTCGAACAATTGGACTAAAGGAAACCCGTCGCTTCAAGCCGATTTGTTCGGGGATTGGCGGGAAGAGGTGATCTGGCGTACGTCCGACAGCAATCAACTGAGAATTTACACGACGACGGATGTCACGCAGCACCGCATCTTCACCTTAATGCATGACCCGGTATACAGACTCGGAATTGCATGGCAAAATGTAGCGTACAACCAGCCGCCGCACACGGGTTATTTCCTGGGTAATGGGATGTCAACGCCGCCGATGCCAAATATTGCCGTTAACTAGTAGAGCGTTCCTTAAATCCCGATTCTATGACAGGTCCCGGCGAGGGCAGGAGGATGCTTCAACCGCTAATGGACATAGATGCAGTTTAAATGGACCTTTTCCTGTCTTTTGAAGTTCTAACGGACAGGTGAGACGTTTATGGGCCGAAAAGACACGAATGGAAGCCATTTGCATCGATTTAGCGGCGCCAGTGACCGTTACAGACGGAGGTTCGTCTATTTTTCCTTATAAAGGTTCAAGCTGTCCGTTACATCACCCTCCGGTCAAGGTTTTCCGTTAGAGCTCGAAAGGTCCCGGCCTAAAAAATACACAATCATTCAGGTTTACGGGTAGACTGTTTGATAAATATCGGCACATATCCGGCACCTCCTTGTTATTCACCGACACCATAATGATTTATTATTTATAGATCGATCTACTGGTGCAATTCAATTAAAACGCCTTCCCGACCAATAGTCGGGGGGGCGTTTTAAATCTTTCCTAATTGTTTACGCTTAGTTATAATGGACGGGACGGCGAGTATATGGGAAATGAAGGGAGAGGAATGGGATTATGAAGTATCGGAAGCTTGGCAGAACCGGATTGAACGTTTCCGTCATCGGAGTGGGGACATGGCAATTTGGCGGAGAATGGGGCATGGATTTCACGCAGAAGCAAGTTGACGCCATATTGGACAAGGCCAAAGAGGTCGGCATTAACCTCATCGATACTGCCGAGTGCTATGGCGATCATTTGTCCGAACGGCTTATTGGCGGTTATATTGAGAACAACAGGGACGATTGGATCGTCGCAACGAAGTTCGGCCATCACTTCAAAGGCCATCTCGACCGGGACCAACTGTGGAAGCCGGAGCAGGTGCTGAAGCAGCTGGATGATTCGCTTAAGGCGCTGCGGACCGAGTATATCGATCTCTATCAGTTCCATTCCGGCGGCGACGATGTGTTTGACAACGATGCATTATGGACGATATTGGACAAGCAGGTTCAAGCGGGAAAAGTCCGTTACCTTGGCATTTCTATAGGCAGCAACGATAATTTGCATCAGACGGACGCCGCTTCGGAAGTGAACGCGGACGTGATTCAGGTTGTTTATAACCGGCTCGACCGCAAGCCGGAGGAGCGCGTATTCCCATCTTGCGAGCGGCAAAATCTAGGCGTACTGGCGAGGGTTCCGCTCGCGAGCGGATATTTAAGCGGCAAATACAAACCGGGTGCCGTGTTCGAAACGAATGATGTGCGAAATCGGCATAATGAAAAATATCAAGCGGAGGCGCTCCGTCAAGTTGAAGAGATTAGAAGCAACGAGGTGCCCGAGGGTGTCAATATGGCGGAATGGGCGCTGGCTTGGTGCCTGCAGCATCCGGCGGTGACAAGCGTCATTCCGGGCTGCAAAAATCCGGAGCAGGTGGAGTCGAATGCTGCCGCGGCTGACCTCGAGTTAGTTCGGGGGGATCATCCGCAGGCGATAACACTATAGTTGAAAGCGGGAGCCTAGCTGCGGATCGTGCTGCGCAAGGCTCTTCCTTTATTATGGAGCGTTATTTCGAGCAAAAGTATGTAATATTATTCTATGAAGGTATAACTGGCCTAATAAGGAGATAACTCAATTGTGCTGAAGCACGTCATTTTTGACTTTGACGGAACAATCGTAAACTCAAGAACGTTGATGGTTATGTTTTATAACGAGCTTGCGGAAAAATATAATTTCAAAATCATTCAACCTGAAGAAATTGAATATTTGAGTACGTTATCCATTACCGACAGGTGTAGAGTGCTCCGTGTTCCGATTTATAAAGTGCCGAGCATGGGGATGTACGCAAAAAGAAGGTACCAAGACACGATTGCTTCTATGGAAGCAATTGAAGGGATTGCAGAATTGATTCACAGTTTGAAAAGTGCGGGATTGAGTATAAGCATTATCTCATCCAACCTGGAATCCAGCATAAGAACATTCCTCAAGAATAATAACATGGATCTTTTTGATCACATCTATTCTGCACCCAACTTATTCGGGAAGCATCTCACAATAAATGCATTTATCAAAAAACATCGTATCTTGAGGGAAGAAACGATTTATATCGGTGACGAGCATAGAGATATTGTTGCCTGCAACAAAGCAGGCATTCGAATCATTACGGTGACTTGGGGGTTCGATTCGGTTGAACTTTTATCGAAAGCGAGACCGGATTTTGTGGTGCATACTCTGTTGGAACTCAATCGTCTGCTTCATGAGATGAGTTCAAAGTTGATTTGATAAATTATTACCGTAGTGATTGAATCAATACGAATACGAATACGAATGCGAATAAGCAATTAAAAGCTTCTTAATAGGTATACCTTGCATTATGCGAAATTATTTGATAACTGCCTTGTCAATTTTTCTGTTGCTTGTAATTGTTTTAGCATGGACTCGTTTTGGTGGAATTCAAGAAGAATTGGAATATGTCCATGATGAAAGTATACGAAGATCTTAAAGAGTGGGCAGTCAAAAACATTGTAGACCTCAAGGAAACCAATTAAGATAGCATCGAAGGACACAAAGGCATCAAAACCGCATTCAGGCGGCGGGCCGTCTTTGTGGGGACCAAGAAATCATTTGGATGCAGATTGCTTCTTAGTCATATTTTACCAATACGATGCTTTCGGTGGATTCTCGTCGTAGGGTTTGGAGTAGGATTTTACCAATTGCTTTGATCCTATCGTCACTAGCAGACTACCTATATATCACATTTTTCATTCAGACTTTAGTAATTGGAACCTTGTTTTTGCTGGCTATTCCAATTGTAACTATGTCACAAATGGCTTTTACAAAAGACTTGTATGTGCTCGGCAATAAAGTATACTATTTTGGCACCAACCTAAATGAAGTCAAAAAGTACAAGAAAACAAGTTCAGGAGAGATACTTATCTATCTCGATAATGGTCATATTATTCCCGCTGTAGATGCAGAATTCAGCATATCTACTGTTCTAGAAAAAATAAGTGTGGAAAAAATAGTAGAATGAATCTTCCAGATGGGGCTAAATAGAATATGCTATTTCAAAAAAAGCGGTTAAACACCCTATTGTGACACCGCACCTCTTATTCGATGAAATTATTACTGCCAATCGTTTTCTCGGCAGGTACTTGGCGATCAGCAAATATGTGAAGGAGCCAAACTAGCAAAAGAGAAGTCATTTTCCGATAGCCTGTTTATCCAATTGTAAGCCGGGGACAATTGTACAATTTCCACTTATTTTGGACATCCAGGCCTTCCTGCGATTTGCAACAACAATAGAGTAGGCGGCATAGTTAAGAACCGGCAGATCATGCTTGGAATCGGCCACAGCCATAACCGAAGCCGGCGGGTAGCAGCTTGCAGAACGCAGTTTGAAATTTTCCAAGTCATTCAGGAGAACGATAGATTGAGTCCCTTTCTGAAGCAAGGAAAGTGACATATAGGATACACCATAAAAATTAGCATACAGTCTAACCATGCTATCAATATTAGTTGATAGAAGCACCACGTTAACGTTCCGTTCTTTCAAATATCCTATCAGATCGTGTGTAACCTCGATTAGGCTGGAAGAGCATTTTTGCTGAAAAAGCATTTCGGACGCTTCTTCAATCTGGTCGTACGAAAACTCGTGGTAACGCCTATAAAACGCTCTTTGGAACCATTCCCGATTGATGAAATCAAGCAGCAAATACAAAGGCGCCCACAGAATCGCGAAATATATACACCACAAGATCCATCTCCATTGGCTTCGTAACGCCTGTTTTTTCAAATAGAAATACAATTCGGTTATATTAGCCTTCACCAACGTATTATCCACATCGATCAAAGCGTGCTTCATACCTTTATCAATCCACTGATCTATATATGAAAAGTCATATGATGAAGTATCAAATTGTTTCATTGGCAGTCCCCACTATATTTATTGCTTGAACCCCAGCAAATATGGGATATTCACTGGATTAAATCCGTAAAATTATAGCATACACTATGAGAGATAGTTGCAATTCTACTGAATTTCATTTTTCTTTAGAATTAATGTTGCGATCGTAAGAACAATACAAGAAATGATAGCAAGCATAATCATTATATCATTTCCTATACTTGTGTAATCTGTCAAGTCCACCTGGAATCATCGCATTCAAAAATAAAGAACCGAAAACTACAAATTCAAGGAATATGCCATTTAATATTCAACTCCTTTACTAATATATTATATATTAAATTGAATTCAAACCCCGGTTTGTGCACGCTGTTTGAAAACATGACCCGTTTTTAACAATTAATTTAATAACCACTTATAACCAATACCGCGAGGGGTATGAACTGCTGCAGAGCATTCCTGTCTTCCGGCTTCTTGATCCTGTCACTGATGCAGTTTGCAAGCTTCATAAACACAAAGAACCGAAGCCTCTGGAAGAAAGAATGACCAAGGCTGGAATATAGGTTCATTATGCACTGAACATCCTATTAGAGAAACCCGAGCAGAGCGGCATTGAACGTTTCAGCCTCTTCAATAAACAAGCCGTGGCCGCTGTTATAGAACGGGTATAGATGTGAGCCTGCTATTCCCTGCTGTACCGCCTGTGCGTTAGGAAAAGGAACGATCCGGTCATGCACACCGTGAAATATTGCCGTCGGAACGCGAATTTGCCGAAGGTCATTTCGTAAATCTTCATCCCTTAATGTAACCAGGCACCGGATCAAGGCGTGGGAGGCCGCTTCGAGGCCGAGATTGTAGAGCCAGCCGGAGATGCCGAGGCCGACGTTCCGGTTAAAAAACATGCTGCCAAAATCAGAAAGCACTTGCGGGCGATCCCTGTATAGCAGCCGGATCGAATCGTTCACCTGTTCAACCGGAAGGCCGTACGGATAATCGGGACGTTTCGTAAATACGGGAGCTGCCGGCGCAGCCAAAGCGAGTTTTCGAATCCGGCGCGCGCCATGGCGGGACATATACCGGATGGAGATCGCTCCGCCTATCGAAAATCCAACCAGTACAGCATCCTCCACCTGCATTGTTTCCAGAACGGTGGACAAATCGTCCGCAAGCCGGTCGTATGAATAACCGTCCCATGGCTTGTCGGACTCCCCAAAGCCGCGCAGATCAAACCCGATACAACGGAATCCGTGCTGCGGCAGCACATTATACTGATATTCAAACATTGTATGATTGAGCGGCCAACCATGCACGAACACGACCGGACGGCTTCCTGCCCCGGGGTTCAAATCTTGTACGAATAGACGGACTCCCTTTTCAACTTCAATATACATCGAAATCTTCCTTTCAGACTCAATGTGGAAGCATTTTAGAACACCTTATGTATATGCGCATGGGGCGATATCATGTGGCAAAAAAAGCGAATTAATGGTACACTGAAATCGGATTAAAAAACTTCAATATGGATGGATATTTCGAGCTTTACCGTCATACATTTTAATAGAGAAAGAAATTTATATTGAACATCGGAAAAAAAGTTGAAACATTCGCGCCGGTTCTCCGTAAGTACCGGTAAATAAAAAACTGAATACACTCCAAAGGGGAGTAGCTGGTACAGTAAAGTCGTCATGACGAGAGAAATCTCCGGCTTTACTGGCAACGACCGCGTTGTTAGCGAGACCTTTGCCTATATCGGGTAAAGGTCTTTTCGTGTGGCCTTTACCTGTTAGGTAAAGGTCTTTTTATTTATAGATGATTAATCAACAATAGGAAAGAGGAGTGAGAGGCTTGGACATTTCAATGTTGTTGGAATACGGTTGGGTGCTGTTAGTACTGGTCGCGCTTGAAGGGCTGCTGGCGGCGGACAATGCGCTGGTGCTGGCGATCATGGTCAAACATTTGCCGGAGAAGACGAGGAAGAAGGCATTATTTTACGGGCTGGCGGGAGCATTCGTATTCCGGTTTATATCTTTGTTCGCCATTTCGTTTCTGGTCGGCGTGTGGCAGGTTCAAGCGATCGGGGCGCTGTATTTGTTCTTCATAGCCATTAATCATATTGTCCGCAAGCTGGCCGTACGCAAGTCCCTTAACCGGGAAAAGGCTGAGGAGATAACGCCGAAGACAGGCAAAGGCGCAGGCTTTTGGGCGACCGTATTTAAGGTGGAGCTTGCGGATATCGCATTTGCGGTCGATTCGATCTTGGCGGCCGTTGCGCTTGCCGTTGTCCTGCCTACGACAAACCTGCCGCATATCGGCGGTATGGATGGCGGACACTTTATCGTCATCTTTTTGGGCGGTTTGATCGGACTGATCATTATGCGTTTTGCGGCATCGTTCTTCGTGAAATTGCTGCACCGCAGGCCGGGGCTGGAAATCGCCGCATTCATAATTGTCGGCTGGGTTGGCGTGAAGCTTGCCGTCTACACGCTGTCACATCCGTCGCTCCATGTAATTCCGGAAGGATTTGCGAAGAATCCGGTATGGAAAGGGACGTTCTATGCCGTACTTGTGCTGATCGCATTGGGAGGCTGGTTTTTATCCAAGGATAAAGGCGAAGCGGAGCAGCAAGACCACTCCGAAACCGTTGCGGATGGCCATGCCGAACGTACACAGCTTGCCGTATCAAGAGAGTAGTATTATTGTCCGGTGAAAATGCCCTATTGAATTGAAGGGGATGAAGATTACATTTTGCCCTTCCCGAATGAACAAGGTATGATGGTTGGAGAAATTGGTTATTATTCGGGGAGACAATCGATGAGTAGAAAAATCGGTATGGCCGTCTTTTATACAGGCGTGGGTTGCTTGGTCTATGCATATGGAGAAGCGATACTCGCTTGGCTTCAAACCTCCGGCAATGTGCTTCTTGTCACAGGAGCGGCTGTCGTGATGGCGTTGTTTCCGGTCATTCCGTATCCGGTCGTAGGCGGGGTGATCGGCGCTGCATGGGGGCCGGTATCGGGCGGCATCGTAACATGGACCGGATCAACGGCGGCATCTTTACTGATGTTTTTGTTTTTCAGATACGGCTACCAAACGTGGGGTATCCGACTGCTTCATGAACGTAAGGGCATCGGCAGAGCGACGGAGCTGTTCGAACAGAATGCATTCCTGGCAATTTTGTTTGCCCGTCTCATTCCGATTATACCTTCTATTGTTGTTAATATTTATTCGGCGGTAAGCCGCGTCCCTTTTACGACCTATGCAATTGCATCCGCACTCGGCAAAATTCCGGCGATGCTGTTGTTTGCACTCGTCGGAGACAATATGATGACAGCCCCTGAAAATATTGTATTGACCATTGGTACATACGCTCTGTTTTTGTTGGTCACGTTGTTGGGCTATTCGAGATGGAAACGCAAGCAAAGCGTTTAAGGATGGCAGCATCCAGAGTTCCCGCTCTTTACGGAGCGGGGGCTTCTTGCTGTTAGACGAGCCTTTAAGCAAGATAGGGGAGCAAGTCTCCGATCTGATCGATCGAACCGAACGGATATACCCCGTGCTCGCTCATTTTTGCAAGGTTTCCTCGGTAGGAAATAAATCGGACGCCAGCCTCCTGCGCCGCTTTGCCGTCAATCCAGGCATCGCCTACCGATATCCATTCTTCGGTTTTTATTTCCGGATACAGCTGCAGCGCAACGTGAAAACCGTCCGGAGCAGGCTTCATCGATGCCATTTGCTCCCGTCCGATGATATGGTCGAAATAATGCTCAATATGGTTCCTTGAAAGGGCAGTCTTGGCGGCATGAATGGAATTGTTCGTCACAATAACCATGCTGCATATGCCACGCAGTTGATCCAGCAGCCCGGCTGCGCCCGGTTCAAGATCGGCGTCTTGCATCCCGATCACCTCATATTTTTCAGCGATGTTCCACATTTCCGATAACAGATCCTCCGTTGGCCCAGGGTGGCTCTGTGCATATTGAATAAGCGTCGAGGTGGTGTGCCGGGCAACCGGAAAGTCTTCCCGTATGATCCCGTTTGATGTAAGTAAACGGAATATTTCACGCTTCATGGCCTCGAAGTCGATCTTCGACCGTAGAATCGTGTTGTCCATATCGAATATAATCCCTTTTATACGATACCGGTTCATCAAAGACCCTCCTATGGACGAACAATATATGTAATAGTACTTCTATAACAAATAAGGCAGTCCTCTTACGCCTAGGAGGACTGCCTTTATTGTTCTCATCCGAAGACAACCCGGTCGTCGGACAGTTTATGACCGCTGATCTGCTCGAATTCCTTCAGCAGTTTTTCGACGGTCAGATCCTGCTTGCGGTCTTCACTTACGTCTAGTATGATACGGCCTTTATCCATCATGATCAGCCGATTGCCGAGGCGGATTGCCTGCTCCATATTGTGGGTGACCATCAGCGTCGTCAGCTTCATTTCCTTCACGATGTTTTCGGTGAGCCGGGTGATGAGCTCGGCCCGTGCCGGGTCTAGGGCGGCCGTATGCTCATCCAGCAGCAGAATTTGCGGCTGCGTGAATGTTGCCATCAGCAGGCTAAGCGCCTGGCGTTCACCGCCGGACAACTGACCGACCTTGGCGGACATCCGGTTTTCAAGTCCGAGACCGAGCCGATAGAGCTGATCACGGAAGAATGATCGTTTCGCCTTGGTAACACCGAAAGTTAGATCACGCTTTTTTCCGCGTTTGTACGCCATCGCCAAGTTTTCCTCGATCGTCATATGAGGCGCGGTACCCGCCATCGGATCCTGGAAGACGCGACCGATCCAGCGGCTGCGGCTGTGCTCCGGCAGATGATGAACTGCATTCCCTT
The DNA here is from genome assembly GCA_041281825.1 of Paenibacillus tarimensis. GTDB lineage: Bacteria > Bacillota > Bacilli > Paenibacillales > Paenibacillaceae > Paenibacillus_D > Paenibacillus_D tarimensis_A. The sequence continues at coordinate 191,420 of CP166298.1, forward strand.
GGATTTGAACATTGCCGGTATCCGGCGCCAACACACCGGAAATAATGTTCATCAACGTCGATTTTCCGGCCCCGTTGCTGCCGATGACCGTAACGAAATCGCCGGGCTTCAAGTGCAGGTTAATATTAAACAAGGCGATCTTCTCATCGGGAGTTCCGGGGAAGAACAGCTTGGATGCATTCGATATCTTTAGCATTCGACTTCGCCTCCTGTTTCCGTCCCGGTAAGCTCCGAGGTCCGTTTCTTCGCTTGCTTTCGCTGCTTGAGCGACCGCTGCGCGGAAGGAAGGACGAGGGCGAAAATAACGATGATTGCAGTGATCGCCTTCAGGTCAGAGGTCTTAAGCCAATCTACCTGCAAAGCGAGCGCAACGATAATCCGATAGACGACCGAGCCAAGAATAGCAGCCAGCGTTGCGCGGAAGATCGTCATATGACCGAGGATGGCTTCACCGATAATAACGGAAGCCAGGCCGATGACGATCATCCCGATTCCCATCGAAATATCGGCGAAACCGGACTGCTGGGCGATCAAAGCGCCGGACAACGCGACTAGCCCGTTCGACAGGCTGACACCGATAATTTTCGTATTGTCGGTATTCGCCCCCAGACTGCGGATCATTCGTGCATTGTCGCCGGTGGCGCGGAGCGCAAGGCCGAGATCGGTACGGAAAAATGCGTCAAGAAGAAGCTTCGCGACAAGCACGATAATGAATCCCAGCAGGAACGGCGAAACCGAAGCATTCAGATACAAATTATCAAGCCCAAGCAATGAAATGTTCGGTTTGCCCATAATGCGCAAGTTAATCGAATACAGCGCAATCATCATGAGAATACCGGATAGTAGTCCGTTTATCTTCCCTTTTGTATGAAGCAGTCCGGTACATGCCCCGGCGGCTAGTCCCCCGCCGAAAGCGGCGATCGTGGCCAGCCAAGGGGAGACGCCGTTTGTTATCATAAGGGCAGCGATGGCGGCGCCTGTCGTAAAACTGCCGTCCACCGTCAGATCCGGAAAGTCGAGTATGCGGAACGTGATGTATACGCCGAGCGCCATTAAGGCGTACAGCAAGCCGAGTTCAACCGCTCCGCTCAAAGATCCAAGCATGTATATAACCTCCTAATATGTTTGGAGAACAGATCGTCTGCTCTCAAACAAAAGGAGTGAACGATCTTTACGTTCACCCCCTTATAATTGCCGAAGTTACGGAATCAAGTTCTCTTCCGGGTCTTGAACCGAATTCTTCATCGCATCGGTAACGACAACGCCTTGCTGTTCAGCGGCGCTCAAGTTGATGATCACATCGAGTTTATCCGGCAGCGTAACTTTCATATCTCCCGGATTGGCTCCGTTCAGCAGAATGTCTGCGGCCATTTGTCCGACCTGATAGCCATGGTCGTAGTATTTGAAGCCTACCGTTGCAACGGCGCCATTCTCAACCGTATCACGGTCGCTGGAGAACAGCGGGATTTTTTTGTCCTGTGCGATTTGCAGAATCGCATCGACGCCGCTGACGACCATGTTATCCAAGGTGATATAGAATGCATCGACCCGGCCCGCTAACGATTCGGCAGCCTGTTTTACTTCAGAGGTATTTGTGACAGCGGCTCTGATAAGCTTAATATCGTGCTTCGCAAGCTCTTCTTCCGCTTTGGCGGCCATAATGACCGCATTTGGTTCGCCTTCGTTAATGACGAGGCCGACGTTCTTCACTTCCGGCAAATGCTCGGCAATGAAATCCATCAGTTTAGTAATCGCTTCAGGGTTCGTATCCGATGCGCCGGAAATGTTGCCGCCCGGCTTTTCCAGGTCGGTGACAATTTTGGCGTCAAGAGGATCGGTAACCGCTGCAAAGAGTACAGGTGTGTCTGTTACATTCTTGGCAACTGCTTGAGCTGATGGCGTTGCAATGGCCAGAATCAGGTCATTCTTTGCCGATGCGAGCTTCTGAGCGATGGAGAGATTGTTCGTTGGGTCGCCCTGCGCACTGTTGAAATCAACCTTCAGGTTTTTGCCTTCTTCAATGCCGGCATCCTTAAGCGCAGCCAGGAACCCGTCTCTTGTCGCATCAAGCGACGGATGCTCCACGATTTGGGAAATGCCTATGCTGTACGTTTTTGTCTCTTCCGTCGGCGCAGCAGGTGCTCCGCCCGTGTTGTTTTCCGGCGTCGTTCCGCCGTTTCCTTCCCTCGCTCCGCAGCCTGCGACCAGCAGAACGGCAGCAAGCGCCAGCGAAAGCCAAGTCATTTTTTTCAAATTGATCTGCTCCTCTCTCAACTATACATCCGGAATCAAAACTTTCGCGCTTTGGCCCGAAAAAGCGTCAAAGCAGGAAACTCTATTTAATCCGACAACGATGTTTAACATAGTATTAATATGATAAAATGCGAGACTCTTTTCGTCAAATAGATTTAGCTGCTAAATCTTAACTTGAATGCGTTTTCGGAAGGAGTTTTACTCTTTTTCGGAGAATTGTTCATAGGCAATGAGAAAATTTTAAACTTTTTAATAGTGCTGCCTCAGGAAGCCTTCACATGTGAATTTTAGTTTGGTATACTGTATGCAAACGTATGTTCGTTTTTTCGGTATGACGTGGAAAGAAGCGACAACAAGGTCCCGGATACCGATACGAACGCGTGCCGAAGCGTTAAAGGAGGGGTGTATTACCAAGGATAAACAGATAAGCTTTGTGAAAAACAGTCATAAAGTAAGTACGGCTAAAAAAAAGCGGAAACCGAGAGGAGGCAAACTGGTTTCGTGGTTGGATCACCGTAAGGAACGCTTCACGGGCCCATTGACCGAAAAACTCTGCCTAAGTACACGCGGCCCATATCCTGCGATACCACCGCTCGTTAGAGTGAAAACCGCTTAAGCGTAAGTTTAAGAAGGTTTTAGAAACCAGGCAAAAGTATGAGCACACGGGTTCTATTGCTGGTTGGAACGAATAAAGGGTTATTCTACTACTCATCGGATGCGGAGCGGCGCAATTGGAGTCTGCACGGGCCGTTCCTGTCCGGATGGGAAGCGTACAGCGTGCTCGGCGACAGCCGTCACGGCAACCGGATCTTTGCGGGGACGTCGCACATGGCGTACGGAGCGACGATTCGGGTATCGGACAATTTCGGCGAAACGTGGAAGCAGATCGAACACGGTCCCGCATATGCGAAGGAAACCGGTTTTTCGCTGAACCGGATCTGGCAGCTTGTTCCCGGTCACCCATCGGAGCCGGACACGCTGTTTGCCGGCGTCGAGGAAGCCGGGCTGTTCGTAAGCCGCGACAAAGGAGAAACCTGGCAAGAGCTGGACGGTTTGACGAAGCACCCAACCCGGCCGGGATGGTTCCCCGGGGCGGGAGGCATGTGCCTGCATACGATCATCGTCGATCCCCGTAATGCCCAGCGGATGTGGGTTGCGATGTCGGCGGTCGGCGTCTTTCGTACGGATGATGGGGGAGTAACGTGGAAAACCTGCAACAAGGGACTCGCGCGCGTGCCGACAGGGCAACCGTATGAAGAGGTCGGCTACTGCATACATAAGATGGCGGCCGACCCCGAAGATCCGGATACGCTTTATATGCAGGAGCACGGCGGTGTATTTATGACGACCAACGGGGGCGACGAGTGGTTTCCGATTGAAGAGGGCTTGACGTTAAAAGGGGACGACGCTCCGTTCGGTTTCCCGATCGGCGTTGGGAAGAACGGCGACTTGTTCCTCGTTCCGCTCGAAAGCAGCGAGCGGCGGACGATGCGCGGCGGCAAGCTGGTCGTATACAGACGCGAGAGAGGAGCGGAAAGCTGGGAGCCGATCGGGGATGTGCTTCCGGAGGAGCAGCGCCATGTCAACGTACTGCGCGATGCCGTGTCGGTGGATACAATGGATCCGTACGGATTGTATTTCGGTACAACGTCTGGCGAAGTATTTTGCTCGCTTGACAGGGGCGTGACTTGGGAACGGCTTCCCGGGCAGCTGTCGCGTATTATGTCGGTAAAACCGTGGATTGTGGAGGAGTAAGGAATGCGGATTCAAGTAACCGTTCCTCTGCTCATCAGCGATTGTACAGGAGGACAGACAAGCTTTCGGATCGAGGCGGATACACTGTCGGAGGCGCTTGAGGCAATGGTTGCCGCTTACCCTTTACTGAAGGTGCATCTATTCTCGGAGCAGGGAGAGGTGCGCAAGCATGTTCTAATTTATTATAATGAAGATAATATTGCCTGGCTGGAGCATACGGATATTCCGCTCCGGGAAGGAGACCGGCTGCGCGTGCTGCAGGCGGTGTCGGGCGGTTAACGGATGCATGTCGTACGATGCGCATCATGAGAGGAGAACGTAAGATTCATGTCTGACCGCGCAATGGAACGTTATGCTAGACAAATGCTATTTGCTCCGATCGGCAGGGAGGGGCAGGGCAAGCTTCGCGGGGCCGGTGTTCTCATTGTCGGGATGGGCGCGCTCGGAACGGTCATTGCGAATCATATGGTTCGCTCCGGCATAGGCCGGGTGCGATTCGTCGACCGGGATTACGTTGAGAAGAGCAATCTGCAGCGGCAGCTGCTTTATGACGAAGAGGATGTAAGAGAGTCGGTTCCGAAGGCGGTGGCGGCTCAGCGTAAGCTGGCCCGGATCAATTCGGAAGTCGTACTGGAGCCGGTTGTGGCCGATGTAACGCCGGACAATGCGGAAGAGCTCATGGACGGAATCGACCTCGTGCTGGACGGTACCGACAATTTTCAAACCCGGCTGCTGTTAAACGATGCCTGCTTCAAGCGCGGTATCCCGTTCGTATATGGCGGGGCCGTGAGCTCACAAGGGATGACGGCCATCTTCGTTCCCGGCGTGACCTCTTGTTTGCGCTGCCTGATCGGATCGGGAGAAGGGACCGGGCAATCGTGCGACATGATCGGTGTTATCTCTCCGATTGTAGATATTGTCGGCTCGTTTCAGGCAGTGGAAGCGATAAAATATTTAACCGGCGCGTCCGACGCCCGGCGCAGCGGATTATTGTCGCTGGAAGTATGGCAGCATCAGGTATTTAACATGAAGCTGCCTGAACCGAAGCCGGACTGTCCGACGTGCGGGTTGAAGCAGTACCCTTCGCTGGATATGACAGGGGACCGGGTTGTTACGCTGTGCGGAAGAGATACGGTGCAAATTCAGGGCTCCGGTCCGCTCGATCTTCAGCTGTGGGAGGATAAGCTCTCACCGGTATGTACGGTCAGCCGCAATCCGTTTCTGCTGAAGGCGCAGCTGCCCGAAGGAGAGCGGCTGGTATTGTTCCCGGATGGCCGGGTACTCGTCCAGGGGACGGAGGATCCGGCACGGGCCAGAACGGTCTATGACCGGTACTTCGGGTAAAATTGTGCTCGAGGCGATATGTAGGGAGAAGTTAGCGCCGGTCTGTAAATCATTCTGAGCGAATGGTTAACGGGCGGCGCTTTTTTTGCTGTTCCGGCCTGAAGAGATAGCCCTATAACAAGGTATGACCACCGCAGCACGACTATTGGTGCACCGGCTCAAGATTAGTGAAGCCGGCTTCACTAATAATGAAGCTCACCGCGCAAAAGTGATCTGTATAGGGAAAGTAATGGGCGGATAGTGAGGTAAACCTCAATAATAAGGCAGTCAACTGCTGTAATAGTGAGGTTTACTTCACTCTTCCGCTATCCGACCTTACTAATAAGCATGAATACTGAGTTAGACTTCATTATTAGTGAAGTTACCCGCCATAAACAACATCCTCCATAATCCCATCTCCCATAATCCCAGCAACAACGGCAGTGGCAGCAGCAACGGCGGCAACGGAAATGGCGGCGCGTCGAACGGCGAAGGTATGGCGAATGCGGACGACAATAAAGAAGAAAGGTAGAGCTTATCAGCTGGCTCCGCTTGTCGGCTATCAGGATCCCCGCTATTTTGCGCAGGTATTCAAAAAGCTGACAGGCAGGACGCCTTCGGAATACCGCGAATCCTTTACGCGGCCTGCGGAGGCCGAACAGACAAGACAGGCGGCAGATTTCCGGTAAGCTGAGAGACTTAGAGCGACTCTCTAAGATCCCTATGTAAGAAGGAAAGGGGAAAAGGCTTGCTTCCCGGTAAGGCTTGGAAAACGCATTCAGGATGTGATACAGTTTAGATAAATTCGAATACTTGTACAGGGAGAGGATATCATGTCGGTCGGTGTACTGGCGCATCTGTTCGGGTGTCTGCCTTACAGGCAGTTAGCCGCGGAGGTGGGCGCTTACGGATTTCGCCATGTGCAGTTAGCCTTATGGAAAGCGATTCAGGACGTCGATTTCAGCCGTCCGGGCAAATTGAGCCCCGGCCTGGCGATGGATATCGGCGAACAGTTCGACAGGCACGGAGTAACGATTTCGGTATTGGGCTGTTATGTGCACTTATACGATCGGAACGAAGAGGTTCGCAGAGTCAATATCGAGAGGTTTAAAGAGCTGCTGCGGTATGCGCGGTTCTTCGGCTGTCCGATCGTAGCCGCCGAAACCGGAGTGAATCCCGGGGGAGATTATACGGATGCCGACTGGAGAACGATGCGGGCGACGCTTGAGGAGCTGGTTGAAGAGGCGGAGAAGTGGGGTACCTTCATCGGCTTGGAAGCGGCCGGCGGCCATCTGATCGGGACGGCACAGTCGCTTAAGGAGATGCTGGACGAAGTGCCTTCGACAAGCATCGGCGTTGTGCTTGACCCGGGCAATCTGCTGGCGGAGGATAATATCAGGCAGCAGGACTCGGTTATCGAGGAGGCGTTCGGGCTGCTTGGCGAGCGCATTATTGCCTGCCATGCCAAGGACCGCAAGGTGCTGGCGGACGGAAGGGTACATACGGTTACACCGGGTCAAGGGGATATGAACTATGGGCTGTATATGAAGCTGCTGAATCAGTTCAAACCGAACTGCCACATCATTATGGAAGCGGCGAAGAAGGATGAAATGCGACAGTCGAAGAGCTTTATCGAGACGGTTCGGAATCAGATCCAATCCTAAACGGTCGGAGAGGGGCGCCTGCTGGCGTCCCTCTTTATTTTCCTGTCCTTGTCGAATTCTGTATAATGGATGTATTACAAGGATTGGAGACTACGTACGGAATGAAGCATGAGCAGCTACAGGAGGAGGCTGAACGGTTTATTAAGGCGTGTTACGACGAATTAAGCAAACCCGCCTCCGAAACGGTATCGAGATTGGAACAGATCAGAACTTCGATAGCAGAGCGCGGAACGTACGAACATACGGCCGAGGAGCTGCAGCACGGTGCGAGGATGGCCTGGCGCAACAGCAACCGCTGCATTGGCCGGTTGTTCTGGGAAACGCTCTATTTAATGGATGCCCGCTCTGCGGAAACGGAAGACGAAATAGCCGAGCATCTGTTCCGCCATATCGAATATGCGACCAACGGAGGGCGGATACGTCCGGTGATTACGATCTTTCGGGAGAGTTCGGGACTAGATTCACGAATCCGGATTTGGAACCACCAGTTGATCCGTTATGCGGGCTATGTAACGGGCGACGGCATTGTTGGAGATCCGGCGTCGGTCGAACTGACGAAGCGCTGTCTGGAGATGGGCTGGCGGGGTAAAGGTACGGCGTTCGACGTTCTTCCGCTCCTGCTTCAGATTGGAAACCGGCCGCCGCAATTGTTTCCGGTTCCCGACCGGCTGGTGCTCGAGGTGCCGATCGTTCATCCGGAGCTTGCCGATTTTGGAACGTTGAATCTAAAGTGGTACGCAGTTCCTATAATATCCGATATGAGACTGGAAATCGGGGGGCTTCACTATTCCGCCGCTCCGTTTAACGGCTGGTATATGGGGACGGAGATCGGGGCGCGAAATTTGGCGGATGAAAATCGATACAATCGCCTTCCTGTTGTTGCAGATTTCATGGGACTCGACAGGACCAGGGAGTCTTCCTTATGGCGAGATAAGGCGCTCGTGGAGCTGAATGCAGCTGTCTTGCATTCGTTCAAGGAACGGGGAGTGTCGATTGTCGACCACCACACGGCCGCACAGCAGTTCATCCGCTTTGAGGAACGGGAAAACAAGCTGGGGCGTGAAGTGACCGGACGCTGGTCCTGGCTGATTCCTCCGGTTTCACCCGCGGTAACGCCGGTGTTTCATCGATCCTATCAGGATAAGGTAATCACGCCGAATTTCTTTTCTCAGGACGGGAAACTGCCGGATCCCGCTGCTTGTTGTCCGAATCAACCGTCTGGCATCGGAAAAACCTCTGTTTTTTGAAAATTTTAGTCGGATTCTTGACTTCCCGGATCCGTAACGATCTACTACGATAAAAGATATTATAGAGACAAGCTGCACAGAGGAGGACGCTATGGTGACACAACCGTTCAAGTTTGATTTCGGGCCGGAAGACGCAGCGGCTGAAGGATATGTGAAAGTCGGTCCCGATTGCGCGTATGACGAGGAAAGAGGCTATGGATTTCTCGAGCTGGCAGGCGTGTCGGCTAAGGCAAGGGAAGAAGGCGGGCACGGGCTGCAGCACTCCTTCTGTATCCCGTTCAATGCCGCTTTTACCGTTGATGTACCCAATGGCAATTATACGGTTTCCGTCCTGTCCGGAGACGACATCGTCCCAACCTGCACCACGATCAAGGCCGGCGTTGGAAGGATTGTGATCCGTGATGCGAAGACGGCGCCGGGACAATACATCCGCTCATTGTTCTCCGTGAATGTCCGCAACGGCAAACTGAAGCTTGCTTTTTCCGGAAAGGCGCCGCGGCTCAATGCCTTGGAAATCACGCCGAACTCCCAGTCGGCAACCTTGTTTTTGGCCGGGGATTCGACAGTAACGGACCAGCCTGAGGACGGTTTTCCTTACGGGGGCTGGGGGCAGATGCTGTCCTTATATTTAAAGCACGATATTGTCGTGTCCAATCATGCCGAATCCGGACGCAGCTCCAAGAGCTTCATCGATGAAGGCAGGCTGGACGTCATTGTGTCGGAGATGAAGCCGAACGATTTTCTGTTCATTCAATTCGGACATAATGACCAGAAGCCGGATGAGGAGCGCCATACCGATCCGCTGACGACGTATCCGCAATATTTGAAGAGGTATATCGACGTTGCCCGGGAGAAAGGTGCGTTTCCCGTGCTGATTACATCGGTCCACCGGCGTTTTTTTGACGAAGAAGGAAAAATTAGCAATACGCATGGCGAGTATTTGGATGCGGTCAGGCGTCTTGCCGCAGATGAAGGGGTACCGCTGATCGACCTGGCGGAGAAGAGCAAGGAACTGTTTGAAGCACTCGGCGAAGAGGGAACGAAGACGATATTTCTGTGGGGCAGCCCGGGCGAATTTATGAACTTCTCGGAAGGGATTCAGGACAATACGCATTTTCAGGAACAGGGTGCGGTCCGGATCGCCAAGCTGGTCGCGGAGGAAATCAGGGACCGCCGTATTAGGCCGCTTGAGCTGTATCTTCGGGGGCTTTAATGGGCATGTGAAAACTCTGTTTTGGAGCTTCGACATGATTATATGGCCGGTTTTGGGTATCCTATGGTTGAATTCAAGCATAGGAGCTGATGAAACGATGGGCGGCCGCGGAACGGATGATCTGGTCACAGAGCGGGACATTGATCCCGAGTTCGGTTTGTTTACGGAAGAGAAAATTCAAAGTGAAGTGCCCGATGCTACATTAGAGCTGGAAAAGATTTATCCGGTGCACGATGTGATAAGGAGCCCTCAGGAGGAGCAGGCTACGGAGGGCGGAGTTTCTGCGGTTGGGAACGAAGCTAAGCATGCGACTGCGAATAGGAGGGAACGACTTTGAAGCAAGCGGACAAAAAAGCGAAGCAAACCTACACGACCGTTAACCGGTCGGCTACGCCGGTTGACGCTGCGGCTCCGCCGGAAATCTTTCACGGTACGGATATCCTGAATGGCGTGGGAAACAAGCCGAAGGAAGAAAATAACCAGTAATGGTTCATCACGAAACGATGCAGCTCCAATAGTGGCGTGGCAGCCACTTCCGCTTAGCCGTTTTATCTCTTCCTGAGGTGAAACGGTATTTTTTTACGGCATAAATTGATATTAATTATCACCACTGGATATAATACAAACTAATCGAAGAGGGGCGGCCATTCTTAAGGCCGCCCAGCCAGTTACACCTTCGGTTCAAACGTTTTGCAATCCGTCTCTTCGGAATTGCTGGCATGTTTCCCTCGATTATAGACCACGTAGATCGAGGATGCGCTGCATTTGTTGCCTGCTGCCCAATACTTGCAGGAGTTTACTTCGCACAATACGTCTTGAGCCATGGAACTCATCTCCTCCCTTTTAACGTGCCTGTTCAAAATGACGGATCGCAGCCGTTGAAGAACAGGCCGTTATTTAGGATGGGGCAAGAACGGTCCTTCTTATACCTGGTTCCAGAGGCTTGTTTGTCATGGGGGAAAATGGAATCATTTTCACTCTGTCAAATGGATAGACATAGTAGTATAATAGTGCAGTTATTAACCTGTTTATTTTTGACATAGGGGGCTTTGAGCTGACCTCAAAGTCTCTCAGCTAGATATAAGGAGAGTGAAGTATGGAAAAGCCTATACGCGCGAAGGAGCTACAATCGTTCGGTTCAAGTGTGTATATCAAATTTATTGTTCCGTCGCTGATCGGGATTCTATTGTTTATGATTCCGGTTAAGTATAACGGTGGAATGACAATACCCGTAGCATGGCTCGGCAAGCAGATTGAAACGCTGCTGTCAGGTTCCCTGCCTGCAATAGTGACCGTCCTGATGGGGGTGGCGCTTGCGGGTACAATCGTTGCTAAGCTGCTCAAGCCTGCGTGGATACGAAATTCCGTTTATTTCTCAAAACTTCTCGATGTCGGTCTGATATCGATTATGTCGAGAGTGCTCGGATTTGTTTTCGGACTGATAACTTTACTGCAATGGGGCCCGGAATGGATCTGGTCGGAAAATACGGGCGGACTCCTTCTTACAGGTCTGCTGCCGTTATTATTCGCCGTCTTTCTCTTTGCCGGCCTCTTCCTGCCGCTGCTCCTTGATTTCGGTCTGCTAGAGCTGTTCGGCACATTGTTCAGCCGGATCATGAGACCGGTTTTCAAGCTTCCTGGCCGTTCGTCGATCGACTGCGCAGCGTCATGGGTCGGCGACGGTACGGTCGGCGTTCTGTTGACGAACAAACAGTATGAAGACGGGTATTACACGGAACGGGAAGCAGCCGTTATCAGTACGACATTCTCGGTCGTTTCACTGACGTTCAGTATTGTCGTGCTGGCTGAGGTTGGTTTAGAGCATATGCTGCTGCCGTATTATTTAACAATCGTCGTTACCGGTCTTGTGCTCGCATTCGTCATGCCGCGCATTCCTCCTCTTTCCCGAAAGAAAGACAGCTATTACAAGGAATTGGAAGACCGGGGCGAAACCGCAGCTCCACAAGGAGTATCGCTGACCGCCTGGGGGATGAACCGGGCGCTGGCTAAAGCTTCCGCTAACCGCAGCGGCCTCCAAGGCTTTCTGAAAGGCGGTTTTCAAAATGTGCTGGATCTGTGGCTTGGCGTCATCCCGGTCGTTATGACGCTGGGGACGATCTCGCTGATTGTAGCTGAGTATACGCCGTTCTTCAAATGGATCGCTATGCCGTTCGTGCCCGTTTTAACGTTCCTTCAGGTGCCGGAAGCTGCAGAAGCGGCGCAAACGATGCTCATCGGCTTCGCGGATATGTTTCTGCCTGCCATTCTCGGAAGCGGAATTGAAAGCGAAATGACCCGATTTGTTATCGCCTGCTTGTCGGTCACGCAGCTGATCTACATGTCGGAAGTTGGCGGGCTGCTGCTCGCTTCCAAGCTGCCGATCCGGATGAAGGATCTGGTGCTTATTTTCTTGCTTCGCACGATTATCGGACTGCCGATTATTGTCGGGATTGCACATTTCCTGTTCTAAACCAATTAAAGCGTGAACAGGCCATTCCATGCGAATGGCCTGTTTTAGCGTCCCGCGACGGCATAGGATCAAGCTGCATAAGAGCATGTTGATAAAGGTTCGTGCCAGGTCACAAAGTTCCGTTTATCAGGGCAGTCAGAGCCTTGAGCGGGTTACGGACCATTGATTGTTGGGCGGAGATGAAGTATCTTCTTAATGTAATGGTTGCCATACATAGCACGAGGGAGGTTTCGACATGGAGATACCGGTGCAAGAAGGACTAGAGGGTAAAGTCGCGATCGTATGCGCATCGAGCCGGGGCTTGGGGTTTGCAACGGCCAAACGGCTTGCGCAAGGCGGAGCGCTGGTCACGATGATGAGCCGTTCCGCTGAAGCGATTGAAGCGGCGGCAAGAGAGGTAGAAGCGGCAACAGGACATCTGCCGCTGGCATTGACTGCAGACGTCAGTGATCCGGAAGCGGTAAAGCGAGTTGTTGAGGAGACGGTTCGCCAACGCGGCGGGCTCGATATTCTTGTTCACAATGCGGGAGGACCGCCGGCGGGAACCTTCGAACAATTCACCGATGCGCATTGGCAGGAGGCGCATGAGCGGAATTTCCTGAGCGTTGTCCGTCTGATCAGAGAGGGACTTCCGCATCTGAAATCCCGCGGAGGCGGCAGCATTGTGAATATTGTGTCCATATCGGTGAAGCAGCCGCTTTCCGGTTTAATATTATCCAATTCTTATCGCGCGGCCGTCATCGGATTGGCGAAATCGCTTGCCGATGAATACGCTCCCTTTGGCATCCGCATTAACAATGTGGCTCCCGGGAGAATCGCTACAGAGCGGATTAAGGAACTGGACCTGCATGTGGCGGAGCTGCGCAACAGTACGCAGGAGGACATCGAGCAGGACAACCGGAGAGCGATTCCGCTGGGCCGGTATGGCAAGCCGGAAGAATTCGCTGAAGCGGTCGCATTTCTGGCGTCCGACAGAGCTTCCTACATTACCGGAGCAACACTGCAGGTAGATGGCGGAATGGTCCGGTCCATCCAATAAGGACGAGCCGAACCATGTATAGGATGCTTGCCCGTTTCGGACAATAACAACCGTCTCAAGAAATACGATACGAGGAGATGGTACAATGCCGAACAACGACAACTATAACCGTAACCGCCGCGGCAATACCGACAATAACGGCCAAAGCAATTCGCCGGTGCATGGCGGCGAGTTCCGCAAGGGACGACTGAGCCAGTTCAAAAATAACAATCCGGACGGCTTCGAGGTTCCCAACGAGTATGTCGACAATAAGAAGGAATAAGGACGGCGAAGGGGCTCCGGGCGATTGCGGGGCCTCTTTTCTGTTAGGACAACCTTTATCAAATCTTTATTGACATCATTTCCATAGGGTGGTAAAGTTTCAAATAGAAATCATTTGAAAGGAGGATTACGATTCATGAAACGGATAATGATTGTATCCCATGGCATCGCATTACAACCGCATAAATCAACGATGAACGTAATCCATCCGAATGCGAATTGACTTGATGATTGGGATTTCCCATTTCATGAAGCGCATGATTACGGTCACGTAATCGTGCGCTTTTTTGCTGCCAAAGTCGATTTCGAAGCGGATATTTCCGCCTCGGTTGATCGCGGCAATACAGAAAGCGTACCGATTGGTCGGTACGCTTTTTGTATTTATCTCATGAATGGAAACCGCCGTCGGCATTCGGGTGGATGCTGGAATACTGGAAGGTGTGATCAATTTGTTTATTGTACTTAAGAAGTTGGATTGGTTTTTTAAGATGCATTGGAAACGGTATGCGGTCGCCGTTACGCTGCTGGCGCTTGCAGGAATCATTGATGTTATACCGCCGTGGCTGATCGGATATGCGATCGACGGGATTTACCAGGGAAGAATCGGCGCAGCCGAAATGGCGCAAATGGTTCTCGGTTGGGGAGCGCTTATTATCATCGGGTATTTTGTCATGTATGTGTGGTTTTATCAGCTTTTCGGCGGAGCATTCGTACTTGAAAGGCTGATGCGTTCCCGGCTCATGCGCCACTTGATGCGGATGACGCCCACCTTCTATGAACGCAACCGTACCGGGGACTTGATGGCAAGAGCAACGAACGATCTCGGCGCCGTTGCGCAGACGGCAGGGTTCGGCATCCTGACGCTGGTGGATTCAACGCTGTTCCTCGTGACGATCCTCATCGTGATGGCCGGCGCAATCAGCTGGAAGCTGACGCTGGCGGCGCTGCTTCCGCTTCCTTTTATCGCATTGATCATCCGACATTACGGCAAAAAAATACATGAACGGTTTACGGACGCGCAGAATGCATTCGGCGAATTAAACGACCAGGTGCTGGAGTCGGTATCCGGCGTCAGGGTGATCCGGGCTTTCGTGCAGGAGAAGGCGAGTGCGGAGCAGTTCCGCGGCAAGACGAACGAAGTGTTCTCCAAAAACATCGCCGTCGCACGCATCGATTCCTTGTTCGAGCCGACGATTAAAATCCTCGTCGGACTCAGTTATCTGATCGGCCTCTGTTACGGAGCATACCTTGTCTTCCACAACGAAATTACGCTTGGCGAGCTGGTGTCGTTCAATGTGTTTCTAGGCATGCTGATTTGGCCGATGTTCGCAATCGGCGAGCTGATCAACGTCATGCAGCGCGGCAACGCATCGCTGGACCGGGTGAATGAGACACTCGGCTATAAGCCGGATATTGTGGAGGCAGACTGCCCTAAGGTTGTGGCAGTGCCGGAATCGATTGAATTCCGGAATGTCACGTTCCGATATCCTTCATCTTCGGTCAACAACCTTAGCGGTATAACATTCACATTGCAGAGAGGGCAAACGATCGGCATTGTCGGCCGCACGGGCAGCGGCAAGACGACGCTTCTGAAGCAGCTGCTCCGGGAGTATCCGACGGGGCAAGGGGAGATCAGAATATCCGGAATTCCAATTGAGCAACTGGAGATTGACCGGCTGCTTGGCTGGATCGGATATGTGCCGCAGCAGCCGGTATTGTTCTCCAAATCGGTACGGGAAAATATCTATTTCGGCCTTACTGAAGGTACGGATGAGGATCTGCAGCGGGCGCTGCGGCGGGCGGCGTTTGCCAAAGACATCGAGATGCTGCCCGAAGGTTTGGATACGATGGTCGGCGAACGCGGGGTTGCGCTCTCCGGCGGACAGAAACAGCGGGTCAGTATTGCCCGGGCGCTGATCGCCGGTCCTGAAATATTGCTGCTGGACGATGCTTTGTCTGCGGTTGATGCCAGAACCGAAGCGGAGATTATTGAGGGCATCCGTACGGAACGGGCAGGCAAAACGACGTTCATTACAACGCATCGGTTGTCGGCTGTCCAGCATGCCGACTGGATTATTGTGCTCAATGAGGGGCGGATCGC
Organism: Paenibacillus tarimensis; assembly: GCA_041281825.1. Lineage (GTDB taxonomy): Bacteria > Bacillota > Bacilli > Paenibacillales > Paenibacillaceae > Paenibacillus_D > Paenibacillus_D tarimensis_A. The sequence goes on from CP166298.1 coordinate 206,746, forward strand.
AGAACAAGGCACCCATGAGAAGCTGTTAAGCTTGGGCGGGTGGTACAAAGAACAATTCGACCGGCAGCAGTTGGAATCGTCATTGGAAATGTAGATAGAAACGAGGTGCTGCAAAGCATGGGCTTGACTGGAAAACGGCTTTTTCAATATGCAATGCATTATAAAAAAACAATACTGATCGCGCTGGCGCTGCTCGTCTGCGCCGTATGCGCGGAGCTCGTAGGACCGCTCATCGCGAAATCGATGATTGACGATAATATTTTAGGCATTGAGAAAAAATGGCATGAGGTCTCAGGGGAAGAAAAGTTTGCGGTTCAATACGGCGGCAAGTGGTACAAACGCGAGGACCGTTTTGCGGAAGGGGAGGCGCGCGGCGCCGAGGTTCGCATTCTGCAGGTCGGGCGCTCTTTCTACCAGGTAGACGGCCCGCTCATGTTCGAGGAAGGCGAGCGGGAGGTCGCGGACGGACAATTGACCGTCACCAAGCCGGACGGATCGGAAACGGCCGCGTATCTTGCAACGAGATTGACCGTACAGGAATTGTACCGGTTTTATGCGCCGGAGCTTCCTATTCTGCTAAGGTCGGCGCTGCTTTATTTCGGACTGCTTATACTGGCGGCATTGTTCACCTACGGTCAGAGGCTGATGCTGCAGACGTCCGCCAACCGGATCGTACAGAAGATGCGCAACGACGTATTCGCGCATACGCAGCGGCTGCCGGTCCAATATTACGATAACTTGGCGGCAGGTCAGGTCGTATCCCGCATCACGAACGATACCGAAGCGATTCGGGAGCTGTACGTCGGCGTGCTTGCGAATTTCTTTACGGCAATCGTCTATATGACCTCGATCCTCGGTTTCCTGTTTATTTTGGATGCGAGGCTTGGTCTGATTGCACTGCCGATGGTGCCGATCCTGATCATATGGATTATTCTGTACCGTCAGCTGGCCGGGCGTTATAATCGGACCATTCGCGCAAAGCTGAGCGAGATTAACGCCATGATCAATGAATCGATCCAGGGTATGTCGATCATTCAGGCGTTCCGCCGCCAGAAAGAAACGATGAATGAATTCGAGGAAATGAATGAGTATTATTTTAAATACCAGAACAAGCTGCTTAACTTGAACTCTTTAACGTCTCATAATTTGGTCAATGTGGTGCGCAACATCATGTTTCTGCTCGTCATTTGGATGTTCTGGGGCGGCAGTCTGGCGATTCAGGTCGGTCTGCTGTACGCATTCATCGATTACATGAACCGGATGTTTCAGCCGATTGTCGGCGTCGTCTCGCAGCTATCCAATCTGGAAACGGCCAGAGTATCGGCGGAGCGGGTGTTCAAGCTGATGGATGAGGAAGGGCTCGATGTCGATAACGGCACGATGGGCCGATACAAGGGTGAAGTAGAGTTCAGCAAGGTGTCGTTCGCCTACAAGAAAGACGAATATGTGCTGCGCAATATCTCGTTCCATGCGAAGCAAGGCGAAACGGTTGCGCTTGTCGGCCATACGGGCTCCGGAAAGAGCTCGATTCTGAACCTGCTGTTCCGGTTCTATGACATTGAAGAAGGACGCATTACAGTAGACGGCATGGACATCAAGGACATTCCGAAGCAGCAGCTGCGCCAGCATATGGGCATTGTGCTGCAGGATCCTTTTCTGTTCACCGGCACGATTGCCTCCAACGTCAGCCTGAACAATCCGGCGATCAGCCGGGAGCAGGTAGAGCAGGCGCTGCGCGATGTCGGGGCTTACGAGATGTTCAAGAGCATGCCCGGCGGCATTGATGCGCCGGTAATCGAGAAGGGCAGCACGCTGTCCGCCGGACAGCGGCAGCTGATTTCGTTCGCGCGGGCGTTGGCGTACGACCCGGCCATCCTCATTCTCGATGAAGCGACGGCAAGCATCGATACGGAGACGGAGGCGGTCATCCAGCAGGCGCTGGATGTGCTGAAGCGGGGGCGCACGACGTTCGTCATCGCCCACCGGCTGTCGACGATCCGTCAGGCCGATCAGATTCTCGTCCTGGACCGCGGACGTATTGTCGAGCGAGGCAACCACGACGAGCTGATGGAGCTGCGCGGCAAGTATTACGGCATGTACCAGCTTCAGCAAGGTGCGATGCAGTCGGTGTCTTGACGGATCCGTTCCGAGCTGGTGGAGGCCGGCCGGGAACAGTTGGACCGTATTATCGAACAAATTTCGGGAACCCGGGTCGTCTCGTTTCATACCGATCTTTCTACGCAAACGGGAGAACGAATCATGCTGTTCATGCTCGAGACGAATCTGGAAGAAAAGCTGGGCTGACCCCGAGTCGGCGGACAAATTGAATCGCCAGTCGATCGACAAACCACCGCGGTGCGGTGAGTTGAAGATAAACCGGCAATGACCTGACTGAAGGGCATCTTACAAGATGCGCAAAGCGGGTTCATTGGCGGTTTTTTTTATACGACAGCATATTTAACCAACATACTTAGAACCGGGTGGGCCAGTTCCTCTACATCCGTGGATCAGTGACCTTGAGGGCACTATCCAATGACATCCGCCGGATCACCAGCAATTAGTGAACTTGAGGGCGCTATTCCCATCACATCCGCTGGATCACCAACAAATAGTGAACTTGAGGGCGCTATTCCCATCACATCCGCTGGATCACCAACAAATAGTGAACTTGAGGGCGCTATTCCCATCACATCCGCTGGATCACCAACAAATAGTGACCTTGAGGGCGCTATTCTCATCACATCCGCTGGATCACCAACAAATAGTGACCTTGAGGACACTATCCAATGACATCCGCCGGATCACCAGCAATTAGTGACCTTGAGGGCACTATCTAATGACATCCGCCGGATCACCAGCAATTAGTGACCTTGAGGGCGCTATTCCCATCACATCCGCTGGATCACCAGCAATTAGTGACCTTGAGGGCACTATCTAATGACATCCGCTGGATCACCAGCAATTAGTAACCTTGAGGGCACTAATTCCTGAATCCGTCCCTCTACCTGGGACTTGAGTTAGGGTTTACGTTCCCGTTCAATCTGCTCGTCGGCGTACCGCTGTACTATTTTCACGCCTCGATATTTGTCCCATAATCGCAGCCGCGATATCCCGGACCGGAGGCGGTTCGGGCAGCTTCATCAACACTCGGGAATAAAGATCGGTGCTTTGGGAATTATATGAAATGGCCGCAACAGAGGCAGCGCAAACGTTTCTATTGAAATATGTCGTCTTTCGACATATAGTAGATATAGGCATAGGCATGGTATACATATGTCACGAAATCTAACATAGGATATGGAGTTGATTTTCGAAATGAAAAGGAACAAAATCGTACTATTCGCTATCGTTGCAACGATTCTGACTCTAGTCGTAGGCTGCGGAGCCAAACAAGACGGAGACACGGGGGCGGGAAACGGCGCAAAATCGGACCTGAAGGTAGGCATGGTAACCGACGCCGGGACCATCGACGACAAGTCGTTTAATCAAGGGACTTGGGAAGGAATTCTGCAAGCGAAAAAAGATTTTGGCATCACCGAGAAATATCTGAAGCCAACAGGCACGACAGAGGCCGACTACGTAAAAGAGATCGGGAATTTGTATGACGCCGGTTTCAAATTCATCGTCACTCCGGGCTTCAAGTTCGAAACGGCAGTCTTTAAGGCACAGGATAAACATACGGATGCGAAGTTCGTGATCATCGACGGAGCGCCACATTCCGGGGATTTCAACCCGGTTGTAAAAGAAAATACGGTCGCGGTCTTTTTTGCAGAGCATGAATCCGGTTTTCTGGCTGGTATTGCAGCGGCTCTTCAATTGAAGGAAGGCGAAGCGGGCTTCATCGGCGGCATGGAAATTCCGGCGGTGCAGAAGTTTAACTGGGGCTTTCAGCAGGGGCTGGCCTATGCGAACGAAAATTTAGGCACGAACCTCACCATTAAAGCGGATAATGTCGTCTACCAAGGGACATTTGACAATGTCGCGGCCGGCGGCCAATTGGCAGGGCAAATGTTCGACCGAGACGTCGATGTCATCTTCACCGCGGCCGGCGGTGTAGGCGTAGGTGCGATCCAAGAGGGAGTCAAGCGCGCTGAAAAAGGCGGAAACGTCTGGATCATCGGTGTCGATGTGGATCAATATGCAGATGGTGCCTATGGAGACAATAAATCGGTCATTCTGACCTCTGCGATGAAGAAGATCGACCAGGTTGCTTACGACATGGTGAAGGCAGAACTTGACGGTCAATTCCCGGGCGGGCAGACATTGACTTTCGACGCGAAGAACGACGGGATCGGCATTCCGGAAACGAATCCGAATCTGAGCGAGGAGACGGTCGCTAAAGTAAGCGAAATCTTCGGCAAGCTGAAATCGGGCGAAATTACGGTAGCTGCAGAGCAAGGGAACTTGATTAAATAATCTGCGGATACCCGACAATTTCTTCGTTTATTGCACCGTGAGACGGTTGCTGCCTCCCTGAAGGGCGGCGGCAACCGTCTGTTATTTGTTTCAGGCTTAGACAGGTGTCGGCCGTTAGCGAAGAAAGGAGGAGACGTTTATGGAATATGTAATTGAGATGCTTAATATACGCAAAGAATTTGCCGGCATCGTCGCCAACGATGACATTACACTCTGCCTGCGTAAGGGAGAGATTCATGCGCTGCTTGGCGAGAACGGTGCGGGCAAATCGACGCTGATGAGCATTTTATTCGGGATGTACCAGCCCGACCGCGGGACGATTAAAGTTAGAGGCAAGGAAACACGCATCTCGAACCCGAATGTGGCGGGTAAGCTCGGCATCGGTATGGTGCATCAGCATTTCAAGCTGGTGGACAACTTCACCGTTACGGAAAATATCATCCTTGGCATGGAGCCGCGAAACATGCTTCAAATTGACGTGAGTACAGCGGCTAAACGAATCGAAGAATTGTCAAAACGGTACGGACTGAATGTGGACCCTTATGCTAGAATCGAGGATATTTCCGTAGGCATGCAGCAAAGGGTGGAGATATTAAAGACGCTTTACCGGAACGCGGAAGTGCTCATTTTCGACGAACCGACCGCCGTACTGACCCCCCAAGAAATTCAAGAGCTGATGGATATCATGAGAAATCTGATCATGGAAGGCAAGTCCATTATTCTGATTACGCACAAATTGAAAGAAATAAAAGCGGCAGCGGACCGGTGCACCGTCATCCGCCGAGGCAAAGCGGTCGGTACGGTCGATGTGAAGACAACGAGTGAGGCGGCTATGGCCGAAATGATGGTCGGACGGCACGTCTCCTTCAAAGTCGATAAAAAACCGAGTGAACCAGGAGACGTCGTATTGAGCATCGAAGGGATGACCGTCCGGAACAGCAAAAAGGTGCTGGGATTGAAAAGCTTTTCGCTGCAGGTACGGGCCGGAGAAATTGTGGGCATCGCCGGCGTGGAAGGCAACGGCCAGTCGGAACTGGTGGAAGGGCTGACGGGATTAAGAAAAGTAGAATCGGGCAGCATGTTGTTTAAAGGAAAAGAGCTGTCCGGCATGCGGGTGCGCGACAGGCACCGCAGCGGGATCGGACACATTCCCGAAGACCGCCATAAGCGGGGGCTGGTGCTCGATTACACGGTGGAAGACAATATGATTTTGGAGATTTACAACCGTAAGCCATTTTCCAAACGTGGAGTCTTGCGCAGGTCCGCAATCCGGGAATATGCGCAGCGAATTATCGACAGCTTCGACGTCCGGTCCGGACAAGGCGCGCTATCGCTCGCCAGATCGTTATCCGGAGGCAATCAACAGAAAGCGATCATAGGACGGGAGATGGAACAGAACCCGACGCTGCTCATTGCCGTACAACCTACGCGGGGACTCGATGTCGGTTCCATCGAATATATTCATAAGCGGCTGATTGAGCACCGGGACAAAGGAAATGCGGTGCTGCTCATCTCGCTTGAGCTGGATGAGGTATTGAACGTCTCGGATCGGATCGCCGTTGTGAACGACGGAGAGCTTGTCGGTATCGTCCGGGCGGAGGATACGAACGAGAACGAATTGGGTCTGATGATGGCCGGATGCAAGGTCGAGGAGGAAGGCGCATGAGGAATGCAATTATTGCACTATTGGCCGTTCTATTCGGGCTCGTTGCGGGAGCGGTTCTGATGGCCGTTACCGGCCACAATCCGTTCATGGGATTTAGTTATCTCATGGAAGGCGGACTGAAAAATACGGAGCGGATCGGCAATACGCTTGCAACGGCAACGCCGCTGATCTTTACCGGTCTCTCGGTGGCGTTCGCCTTCCGTACGGGTCTGTTCAATATCGGCGCTGCCGGGCAGATGCTGTTCGGAGGCTTCTGCGCAACGGCAGTCGGTCTGACATTGGATGCCCCGAAGCCGGTACTTCTTCTTGTTATGACGCTGGCCGGATTTGCCGGAGGGGCATTGTGGGCGGTCATACCCGGATATCTGAAAGCGAAATTCAACGTGCATGAGGTCGTTTCGACGATCATGATGAACTGGATCAGCTACTGGACGATCTATTACGGGGTGCCGGCTTATTTCAAGGGCGAATTTCTGGAAACCGAGTCGAGGAAGCTGCCGGATGCGGCTTCGCTGCGAATCCCCGCATTGTCCGATATGTTCGGCGGCTCGTACATTAACCTGGGGCTGTTCATTGCAGTACTGGCCGTTATTGTAATCGCTTATATCATCGATAAAACGACGCTCGGGTTTGAGTTGAAGGCCGTCGGCTTCAACCGCGATTCCGCCGAATATGCGGGGATTGCGGTTAACCGGAGCATTGTCCTGTCGATGGTCATTTCGGGCGGGCTTGCAGGCCTGGGCGGCGTCGCCCAATATGCCGGCAATGCCGTCAATATTCAGATCGGCATCATGCCGTCGCAAGGCTTTGACGGAATCGCCGTCGCGCTGCTTGGAGCCAATGCTCCTGGGGGCGTGCTGGCGGCCGCGCTGTTCTTCGGCGTACTGTATTCCGGCAAGGGATTTATGAGTGCGATGACTGATATTCCGCCGGAAATCGCCGATACGATTATTGCGATTATTATTTATTTTGCCGCAACCAGCGTGCTCTTCGAACGGCTGATCCGCAAATTCATCAGCCGCCGCGCGGCGGCGCGCGCCGGCATGCTAGACGGAAAGCGGGTGGACTGACATGTGGACGGTTATACAACAGATTACGCCCTATGCAATCCTGTATACGATTCCGCTCTTGATCACCGCTTTAGGGGGATTGTTCAGCGAACGGAGCGGGGTCGTCAATATTGGTCTGGAAGGACTGATGGTGATCGGCGCGTTTGCCGGGACGCTTGTCATCTACGGGCTTCAACCGATCATACCGGTGAGCTTGAGCTGGCTTGTATTATGGGTCGGTTTATTAGCTGCTGTTGGCGCAGGCGTCATATTCTCTCTGCTGCATGCGTTCGCCAGCATCAACCTGAGCGCAAACCAGGTGATCAGCGGTACGGCGATCAATATGATTGCCGGTGCGCTTACCATATTTCTTGCGCGGAACATAACGGGGAGCGGAAATATCCGCGTCGCCGGCTTTAATTCGATTGATGTCCCTTTTTTATCGAAGATTCCGATTATCGGGGATTTGCTGTTCAGGAATACGTATTTGACAACTTGGTTCATCCTTGCGATTCTTATCGTTTGTACTTGGTTGTTATATAAAACGGCGTTCGGCCTCCGGCTTCGTTCGTGCGGGGAATATCCGCAAGCGGCTGAGGCGGCAGGTATACGGGTGCAGCGGATGCGTTACTATGGGGTCATGATATCCGGGGCTTTTGCGGGGCTTGGAGGTGCAGTTCTGATCCTGACTATGGCAAGGGAGTTCAACGGATCGGTAGGGGGGCTGGGCTTTCTGGCGCTGGCATCGCTCATATTCGGGCAATGGAGGCCTTTGGGCATCCTGGGAGCGACCGTGTTCTTCGGCTTCGCAAGCACGGTGGCCAACGTGTCCCAGGTCATTCCCTCGCTGGCGGTATTTCCGCCCTATCTGCTGAAGGTTTTCCCTTATGTCGTCACGCTCATTGCGCTCATCATGTTCTCCAAAACGTCGCGGGCGCCGAAATCGCTCGGCGAGCCTTTCGATTCCGGAAAGCGATAAGAGAATCGGGTACCGGGCGGCATGCTGAGACAAAATGAGCGGTTCCGAATGGACTCGGCCAATGAAAAAAATGGGGCTCGTCAGCCGATGACGAGTCCCATTTCATTGAATCTGCGAATAAACTGCCTGCGCAGCGCTTCTTTTTCCTCATTGTTCAAAAATGCGGCGTCCACGCCGTTCATAACAAGACGGGCAAGCTCCTGCGGCGTGAAGGCGAAGCGTTCCGCAAGCCATTCGTACTCGCGGGTAATTGTCGTGCCGGAAACGGTGGGGTTATCGGTATTTACCGTAACCCTGTATCCCGCGTCGAAATATTCGCGGATCGGGTAATCCTCCCAGCCCCGCACAGCCTTCGTCTGAATGTTCGACAGGGGGCACATCTCGAGCGTAATGCCGCGGCCCTGGACCAGCTTCATGACGTCCCCGTTTTCCCGCATCCGGACGCCGTGTCCGATCCGGGTTGCGCCCAGGTTAGTAATGGCCTCGCGGATATTGTCCGGCCCCGCGGCCTCTCCCGCATGAATCGTTACCGGAATGCCGCACCGCTTCGCCAGTGCGAATACATCCCGTGACAGCCCGGCCGGGAATGAGGCTTCGTCGCCGGCTAGATCGACCGCGGCCACACCATGGCCGACGTACTTCGAGGCGGCTTCGACCACTTCGAGGTTTTGCTCGGCGGAATGGCTGCGCATGCAGATTGCGATTGCCCGCGCCATAACGCCAAACTCCCGTTCCCCGAGCTGCAGGCCTTCCAACACGTAACGGATTGCATCACCCGCGGACAACCCTTTCGCCCGGTGCAGCTGCGGCCCGAAACGGACCTCGACGTATTTGCAATTGTGGGCGGAGCAATGCTTTACCGTTTCATAAGCAGTCCGGATCAGCGCCTCCGGCGTTTGCAGCAGCGGCAGTACAAAATCGAACTTGCTCAAATATTCGGCAAGGCTTCCGCAGTCGTCCTGCACCTGCATGTATGGCAGCAGTCCTTCCGGTTCGGATGCGGGCAGTTCCGCGCCTTGCTCCCGGGCAAGCTCGAGCAGTGTAGCCGGCCCGACGCAGCCGTCCAGATGCAGGTGCAGGTCGACCTTCGGCATCTGCCGTATTATTTCCTCTCTGTGCTGTTCGCTCATTTGGTATACCGCTCCTTTAACTCTTTCTTTTAAGCGTATCCGCCCGGAAAGCGGGTGTCAAATTTCGGATAACGATTCTGCCCGCTTGCTGGACTTCCCTATGGAAACAAAGGATAATAATACCGTACGGTCATAATTCCAATCATGAAAGGAAGGTTGAGTAATGAAAGTAACGTTTCACGGGCACAGCTGCATTCAGTTGGAGACGGAGAAGCATTCCCTTATCATCGATCCTTTCTTAACCGGGAATCCGGCAGCAAAGCTTGCGGCAAGCGAGGTTAAAGTTAACGCGGTCTTGCTGACGCACGGCCATAACGACCATGTCGGCGATGCGGAGCAGATTGCCAAGGCGAATGACGCTATTATCGTAGCTCCTAACGAACTGGCCGATTATATGGGCTGGCAAGGCTGCCGAAACCATCCGATGCATATCGGCGGCGCGCACAGGTTCGAGTTCGGAAGAGTAAAATTTACGCCTGCGCTTCACGGCTCCGGCTATGAATTGCATGACAGCAAGCAGATTCTCTACATGGGAATGCCTGGCGGGCTCCTTATCGAGACGGACGGGTTCACAATTTATCATGCGGGGGATACCGCGTTGTTCGGAGATATGAAGCTGATCGGGGAAATGAACGAGATCCATCTGGCCTTTCTGCCTATCGGCGATAATTTTACGATGGGGCCGGAGGATGCGCTCTTTGCCGCCAAGTGGATTCGGGCCAAACGGGTCGTGCCGATGCATTATAATACGTTCCCGTTGATTGCCCAGGACGGGCATGCTTTTGTTAAGGCGCTGGCGGAGCAAGGCATCGAAGGAATCGTCATGGAGCCCGGCGAAAGTTTGTCTTTATCGCATTGATAGTAGATAGCAGTGCAATGAGGAAAGCCGCAATATCATCAGCGACAGCTTTTGATTTGCGGCTTATGTTTGAGCTTGAAACGGTTAACGGCCTCACATACTATTGGCCTCAAAAATCCGACGGACAGCGGTTCTGCCGATTGACAAAAAAGGTATCAATGACATACACTGAAATTTAGTTAGAATTCTAATTATTACAGAAAGGCGAAGGCGATTATGGAGCAGAATGGAGAGGCGCGTCCGTTTCCCTGGCAAGAGCGGGGCGGGTTGACCGGACATTGGCTGAAACGGGCGTACACCGCAATGCGGCGTCAATTGGAGACCGAGCTCCGCCAGCTGGGGCTGACGCATGCGCAATGGTCGGCGCTTGGTTTGCTTTATTACCGCGAAGGTCTGACACATACCGATTTAGAAAGGCATATGCTGATTGAAGCGCCCAGCATTACAAGCCTGATAACCGGAATGGAGAAGAAGGGCTGGGTCGAACGCAGACAGCATCCGATGGATGCCCGGATCAAGCAAATCTATATTACGGAACAGGGAAGACGCATGATCGAACCTGCGCTCCAACTAGGCAAAGAAGGGGATGAACGGTTGAAGGGGCTGTTGTCCGAGACGGAGCTCAATCAGCTCAAAGAGACGCTGCGCAAGATTGCACTGCATCTGGAAGGGTAAGAAAGGGATGGCTCTTCGCCGTTAAAGGAGAAGAGTATTTATTGACTAATAGTTAGAATTCTAACTATTAAAGTATTGCTCCTGCAAAAAACGCAGGCAAATGCCGACCGATCAGACCGGATCCTTACAGCTCCGAGCGTGTTGAACCATGGCATAAGGTGGGGGAACATTTAAGTATATAGTTAGAATTCTAACTAAAAACGGATTAAAGGAGGCATTCTTGGATGGAAGATCGATCTAATGCAGCGGTACAAGACAATCCGGCAAGATGGCGGATACTTGCGGCGGCGGCGCTGGCCATTTTTATGGCGGCATTGGACATGAACATTCTGAATGTGGCGTTACCGTCGATGGCGCGTCAGTTCAAAATTTCGGAAGGGGTGGTCTGGATCTCTTTAAGTTATTCGCTGACCAGTATCACAGCTATGATGGCGGTAGGGAGACTCACAAATAAAATCGGAATCCGCCCGATGTACCTTTGGGGAATCGGGATATTCCTGTCAGGCAGCGTCATGTGTTTCGCAGCGGTATCGTTCCCGCAGCTCTTGGCGTCGCGTGTCGTGCAAGGAGTAGGCGCCGCAGGTATTACGGCCCCTCTGATGGCGCTGGCTGCATCAATATTCAAGCAGCAAGAGCGCGGGAGAGCGATGGGGATCGTCGGCCTGATCGGCCCGCTCGGCGGGATTGCCGGACCGGCACTGGGCGGGCTGTTGATCGAACTATGGGGATGGCGATCGGTATTTCTTATTAATGTTCCTGTCGGACTTCTATGTTTCACGATGCTGCACCGGCTTCTGCCGAAAAATTCCACATCCGCCGGCCGGGGACAGCCGATCGACTGGCTTGGTATCGCCGCGCTTTCCGGCGGATCGCTGCTGATGCTGCTGGGGATCTCTCTGCATCGGACGCTCGGCGTTCTGGTCGTCCCGGGAGCTTTGATACTCTCATTGTTTATTTATCTCGAAAGAAAAGTAAAATTTCCTGTCCTGCCCATCCCGTTATTAGCTCGTCCGGGCTACGCATTACCGTTAACGGGAATAGCGTCCGCATCGATGACCGGGAGCGCACTTGGAGTTATGACGGTATTCTTCCTTCAGCATGAAATGATGTTGACGACTTTCGGGTCAGGCTTAATCTTATTGTTCGTACCGCTGGCGATGATGCCTGCGGCGCAAATCGGGGGCTGGCTGACGGATCGTTACGGCACGCGCGTTGCGGCAATGACCGGCTTGACAATCGGATTAACCGGTTTATTGACGCTTGTTCCGCTTGATCCCGGCTGGACGAGGGCAGAGATCATTGTACGGTTCGCGATGATCGGATTCGGTCACGGATTATTCCATGCACCCGTCAGCGTAGCCGTAATGGCCGCTACGCCGCGTGAGTACATGGGTGTCAGCAGCGCGGTATCCAATGTGATGAGGAGCCTCGGTTTTGCGCTTGGACCCGCGGTGGCCGCGATGTTATGGATCCCTGGCGCCGATGCGGATTCGACGCCTTCGATGCGGACGGTGCTGTATGTCCTGATTGGTGTGCAGTGCCTTGTACTCGCATCCGCGGTCGCTTTCAAGGGAACGGGCAGGCAGCGTCTACGTTAATTCCGAATCGGTATTCTATCTTGAATGGGAATGAAACTTTGCCATTCGTGGAATATTACCCCCATGCCTATGTTTAAACGAGCAAGGGGGTCTTTCAATGAGAACAACAGCATTCCGAAGTTGGATATGTCTGACGGCGCTGCTTCTCCTGTGTACGGGAACCGTAACGTCTGCTGCCGAAACGCCGTTTCATTTCGGATTTAAGAAAAGCCGGGGCGGCCAGCCTGCATCCATCGACCAGGAAGGATTCAAAGAGGTGCTGCATAAGAACGGCGGCGTATTTCTGGGGGACACAGGGCAAAAGAATCTCTACCTGACATTCGATAACGGCTATGAGAACGGTTATACCGAGCCGATCCTGGACGTGCTTAATGAGCGTCAGGTGCCGGCAGCTTTTTTTGTGACGGGTCACTATATCAAGGACCAGCCCGAGCTGCTGAAGCGGATGGTGAGGGAAGGGCATATTATCGGCAATCATTCCTGGAGCCATCCGGATATGACGACGCTCTCCGACGAACAAATCAAAACGGAGCTCAATAAAGTGAAGCAAGCGGTGAGGGAAGTGACCGGGCAGCAGGACATGGCATTCCTGCGCCCGCCAAGGGGCATATTCAGCAGCCGGACATTGGCTGTGAGCCGCGCGGCTGGCTATACGAATGTATTTTGGTCGGTTGCCTATAAGGATTGGGAGACCAAGCGGCAGCAAGGGTGGAAGTACGCCTACGACCAAGTGGTTGCCCAGCTGCACCCGGGAGCGGTGATTTTGCTTCATTCCGTCTCTCAGGATAACGCCCTGGCCTTGGGCGAAATCATCGAAACAGCCCGCAAGCAAGGTTATGAATTCAGGAGCTTGAAGGAGCTGCTGCCCAATCACAAATGAAGTCCGTCGTTGCCTTGAAGGTCGGATTTATACGGAGCAGTGCGAGAAAAACGGCGGAAAGGCCGTACCTTAATAAAGGTATGGCCTTTATAATTCCGTTTACTACAGGTTTTCCTTATGCACACTAACGGATATCTCGATAAGCAGGTGTATAGATTTGAATATATATGTAGCAATAACGGTTGAGTTGCTCATCGGTTTTTGCGGCCTATTTTTTTTGACAAAAGTGTTGGGAAAAACGCATTTTTCGCAAATTACGCCGTTCGATTTCATCTCCGCCCTTATTCTTGGAGAACTGCTCGGCAATGCCGTCTACGACCGGGAGACAGAAATCTGGCAGGTGCTCTTTGCAACTACATTATGGGGAACCCTGATTTTCGGAATCAGTCTGATGACGCAGAAGTTTTACGGCGTGCGAAAACTGTTTGAAGGCGAGCCGTCCATTCTGATTCGCCAAGGGCAAATCAAATATAAGGCGATGAAAAAGAATAAAATCGATCTCAGCGAACTGCAGAGTCTGATTCGGCAGAAAGGGTTCTTCTCGATCCGCGAGGTCGAATATGCGATTCTGGAGCCGAACGGCGAAATCAGCGTGATGCCGAAGCAGGGCTATGATACGCCCAAAAGAAGCGACCTGCAGCTGCCGGAAAAAACGACAAGGCTGCCGATCGCTGTCATTCTTGACGGAAAAGTCGTTTATGACAATCTCCAAAAAGCGGGATTGGATGAACAGTGGCTGATGCAGGAGTTGGCCGCTCAGGATATACCCGGAGTCAAGCAAATTCTATTTGCCGAATGGATCGAGCAGCAGCCCCTCTATATCGTTAAATATAGCTGACTTTCCGGTTCTCGTTCTTATGGACAGCCTGAGGAGCTATTTGTTCTTTCGCTAGAATGTACATGGCAGAGCTCCATCCGAGCGGTGTGTTCGGATTGGGGATCGCTGTGCCGCTGTAATACAACTCCGGTAAGACCCCCGGTCTCAGCATCACTTCTTCCGTCTGCCGTACATAGTGCAAGGCTTTCCCGGGGTGGCCGAGTTCGGCGTAACAAAGGGCCAGCCAAGGCAGTCCGAACGTCCATTCCGCTTCGCTGCCGTAATAAAATTCCCGCGGTTGGCCCCGGCCGTACTGGTTCTCGAGCGTGCTGTAATAGCTGTCGCCTTCATATCGTGCGACTCCCCGCTTGCGCAGCAAACGTTCCTCGACCCGTTTAACGATCGTTTCGCCGAACAACCCGGTAAATAAACGGTAAGGGTATATCAGACTGAGCTGTGCCAGATCAACCGGTTTATCGCGGCTCTCTGCGGGAAAGAGACGAAGCAGCTCCGTCAGACCGCGCTCGATTGCGTACTCCGGTACATTGACGACGTCGGAGACGGCTTTAAGGCCGGCAACGCAAGCGCCGACGGAAGAGGCATGTACTTCGCGCCATTCCTCCCACATCCCGTTGTCCGGGTCTTGCCAATATTCCACATTTATTAAATACCGCACGATCTTACTGATGATCTCGCGGTCTTTTTCGTCGCGCAGCATTTGTTTGCCTTGCTCCAGCCCCCGTCCGATGCCGAACAGGAACGCGCCGGTCATATCGTGCTGGACATGCCCCCAGCTTTGGTCGTGAATTTCTTTGACATCGTGATAAGAGTATCTGGCATGCAGGTATTCCCATTCGTACATCGGCTTCTGCCGGCACAATATATCAAGCTTCCATTCATATTCTTTAAACAAGTCCAGCAGACGGTAATACGTTTTCTCATATAAGTCCGAAGATTTATCCAGAAAGGGAAGCGACATATAGATGCAGTCTCTGATCCACACATAGCTGTAATCCCGGGACGGGCTTGCAACGTATAATCCATGTGACAATCGCAGCTGGTCGAGAATGCGGTAGCTTTCGGATAACATAACAGATTCCTCCTGACATAGGGATCTTTGAGCGGAGCTCAAAGTCTCTCTGCTTACAAGGGATCTTTGAGCATGACATAGGGATCTTTGAGTGGAGCTCAAAGTCTCTCTGCTTTTCAAAGTCTCTCTGCCTTTCAAAGTCTCGCAGCATAAGTAGAGTATCACTGTTATCATTCTTTCCCGAAAAAGAATAAATATACGGCGGGTTTTGTTCAAATCTATTTCACTTGCAAAACGCTTTTTGTCATACTCGCCGTTCTATTTCGAATGAAGCTGTTTGCGGACCGAGAGTCCGTTATTTTCGCCAAAGCGCCGTTTCTGTCCACATGTAATCAAATAACGGAACTACAGTCCGAATGGTTGCCGAAAATCTGCTGAATTCAGCAGACTCCTTGCACAGAAGCTAGTTGCAGGGTGTTCTGATACTATAGGATATGTCTGTTCAAAGAAAGTGTTCAGTGACAAGCGCTGTTGTTGGAATCGATAAAAAGCCGCCCCGGTCGGGACGGCTTATAATGGACACTGGAGTCGCTTAGCATAGAAAAACGAAGTTTATAAGGATATCGCTGACTGTATATAGGTGGGTGTAGACCTGGGGTACGGAAACTCATAAAAACCGCTGGAGCGGTTTCTCCAGCGGTTTCTGCATGCTATTCGGAAATCAAAAATTTGAACTAAACACTTGCTTTCTGGCGGTATTCCTTAATCATTTTTGTATAGGTCGCGGCCAATTCCTTGGCTGCCTGCTGGTTCACTCCGCTCGTGATCACCCGGAAGATCGGCTCCTCACTGTCGGGCAGGATGAGCGTCCAGCCGCTGTCCTGAATAATTTTGATGCCGTCGATCAATTCGACCGTCTTGCCCTTGGTTTGCTCCATAAGAAAACGCATGACCCGGCCTTTCTCCGTCCAAGGGCAGTCCACCTTTTCCTTCAGCAGCGCGAAATCGGGAATGAGATCGACAAGCTGAGAGAGCTTGAGCTCCTTCTCTTGCATTAGTTTCATAATATGAATCAATGTATACAATCCGTCCCAATAGATATGGAAACCGTTTTCCTGGCACCCCTCCATGATGGAGCGCGGATCTGATTTGGTCCGGACGACTTGTATCTTGTACTGGGATGCCAGAAGCTCAACAATATTAGGCGCATTTACCGGGACGTGAAGCTTCTCCGCATCTCCATTCTGGAGCTGTGTCATGACCTGGAGAATAAAGAGCATTTCCTCTTGGATTAAATCCCCCTGATCGGTCACAAGCACCGATATTTGTCCGTTATCGTCGAGCCGGAGTCCGATATCGGCTCGGGTCGATTTCACCCATTCCGTAAGCTCCGACGGCGTGGAGGTTACACGGTGAAGCTGTATCACTTTGCAGCCGAGCGCTTCAAGCAGCTCGGGAATGATATGGACCATATTGCCATGGTCATATTCGAGCAGGACCGTATAGCCCTGCGTATTGTTCCCGGTTAATTCAAGCATTCGCTCCCTGTACAAGACGCTGACATTCGTACATTTCTTATGGCGGCCGACCTGGCTGGCCTTGATCATCCGGTAGTCGTCCTGATAATACGCGTTCTCGATTTTCCGTTCTGCGGCTTTGCTGATCGGCAGGCCGGCCTGATCGATAAACTCGATGACCAGCTGATCTTCCTCCTCGCCTTGCAACATCCGGATGTGAATGCCGGCCGAGCAATCCAGCCGGTAAGCCGCATGACGGCTGACCGCCGAGGTAACGGCGCCGTATGCATAGGTGTGGATGCCCGAAGCATGCAGCCCGGAAGAGAGCGCATCGGCGATAATCGCGGCAAACGGGGAGCCGTCATGCCCGATTCCGACCGTCGAGGCAAGCGGGAGCGTCGTGCCGAGGGCCATCGCAATCCGGTTGGCAAAGTGAGTCGTAATGTCGACGTTGCAAGTCCCTTTAATTCCATTCAGACCAAACAGCTGCTTGGTTACGCGTTCCCCCCAAACCATAGAATGCTTGACCGTCACATGGTTTTCTACGATTTTGTTCGGGAAGATTTTAATTGCGGGCTGAACGATGCTGCGGACGCCGATGTGGCAGCCGTCGCCGATGACGGCATCTTCGCCTGCCATTGCCCCCGAACGGACGATGACATGATGACATAAAGTCGCCCCTTTCAGATCGGCGCTGTGTTCGATATAATTGTTCCGCCACAGAACGGAACGCTCCAGGGAGGCATACCGGGAAATCCGGCTGCCGCTGCCTACGATACTGTACTCTTTTAAGGCGGCACCCGTCTCAAGGATGCAGTGCCCGCCGATAAACGCCGGACCCTCAATCGTCACTTCATTGCCGATTTTCACTTTCTCGCCGACCCATACTTTAGGAGCGATTTCAGTGCCGGACACGCTCACATCGACTTTGCCGTCCAGAATATCGAATTGGGCTTGCCTGTATTGCGAGAGGTTGCCGATATCCGACCAGTAGCCATCGGCAATATAGCCGTACAGAGGGCGGTTAAGACGCATCAGCATAGGAAATAATTCTTTGCTGAAATCAAACTCGGTGCCGGGCTCGAAGTAGCTGAATATTTCCGTATCGAGCACGTAGATGCCGGTATTGACCGTATCGCTGAACACCTCGCCCCAGCAAGGCTTTTCGAGAAACCGGATAACCGAGCCGGTCTCATCCGTCATGACGACGCCGAACTCAAGCGGGTTTTCGACTTGCGTCAGAACCAGTGTGGCTACCGACCGTTTCGCATGATGGTATTCGATAGCTTTGGTCAGGTCGAAATCGGTAAGTGCGTCTCCGCTGATCACAACGAAGGTCTCATCCAGAAATTCCTCGGCATTCTTGACGCTTCCCGCCGTACCGAGCGGACTATCCTCTTCGAAATAATGAAGCTTGACGCCATAGTCCGAACCGTCGCCGAAATAGTTGCGGATCACCTCCGGAAGATACTGAACGGTAACTGCGATTTCAGTGATCCCATGCTTCTTCAGCAGCTCGATCGTATACTCCATTACAGGACGATCAAGCAGCGGAACCATTGGTTTCGGAGTGTTGCTCGTCAGCGGACGCAGACGCGTCCCTTTCCCGCCGGCCATAATAACAGCTTTCATGTTCAGTTCCCCCTCCGTGTAATAATAATACTTACTCCAAAAATCCTGTGAAATGCTACCTGAATTACTTCGTTATCGGAATCGGGCTTATTGAACAACCTCAAAATTGAGACTACATTTCCCGGGCGGCAGCAAGCTCCCTTTCTCTGTATGGGAGGGAGTGATCCTGGCTTGCGATTCGGCTGTAGACGGCTATTGTCTGTTCACCGATCCGGTCCCAGTTATATGTCGTATTCACCTTGGTCAATGCCTCGGCCGCCATGGATTCGGCCAGCGGCTTCGATTGGAGCAGCTTGACGATATGAGTGGACAGGGACGCGGTATCTCCGGGGAGAACCGTGAATCCGTCTTTGCCGTGTTCGATGATTTCCTGTAATCCGCCTACGCCGGAAACAATAACGGGTGCTCCAGCTGCCATTGCTTCGAGCGCGACGATGCCGAACGGCTCATAGAGACTTGGGAAGACCGCTGCCGAACAGATCCGGAGAAGCTTGTTGCGGGTATCGTCATCGATATATCCGGCGAAGTAAACCTTCGATTCGATACCCATCCGGCGCGATTTTTCCTGAAGCCCGCCCAGCATCGGGCCTTTGCCGCCAATAACAAATTTAGCGTCCGGACAGACGGCAAGCACATCCGGTATGCTGTCGAGCAGCACTTGCACACCCTTTTCGTGGACCAGCCGCCCGACGAACAGAACAATCTGTTCATGCGGCATGGCGAATCGCTGCAGCAAGCCAGGATCATATTCGAGCGAACGGAACATCCCGGCGTCCACACCGTTCGGAATGACATCCAGCTTATCGGAGGGGAGCTGGAAGATACTTTGCACTTCGTCCGCCATATAACGGCTGCACACGATTACGCGCCAGGCTTCATAGGTTAACTGCCATTCGCGGTGGTGGATCGTATGATGAAGCTCTGTAAACAGCCCCCGATTCCGGCCGTGCTCGGTGGCGTGAATCGTGGCAACGAGCGGCAGGCCGAACGTTTGCTTCAGCCGTTTGGCCGCTTGGCCTACCAGCCAGTCATGGGCATGGATGAGCTGAAACGGTCCGTAATGCCGGATCAACGTATCGGCATAGCTGGCCATTACCAGGTTTAATTGGCAGATCCATTCCATGAAGCTCATATCCTTCGATTGATAGGTGCGTACCCGATGGACATGAATGCCCTGATTGATCTCATAAGCCGGATAACCTTCGACATGCGAAGTAATCACATGAATTTCCGCGCCTTGCCGGGTCAGAGTGCGCGATATGTCGAATACATGTCTAGACAGGCCGCCGACCGTCATCGGCGGGAATTCCCATGACAGCATGACAACCTTGAACAGGATTTCCGGCTGACGGGATAATGGAGCGTTGACTGAAGTTCCAATCGGATAGGAACGGTAGGTCCGATAATCGATTTCCGGGCAGATGTCATCGCGGCGTTCGACCTCTCGCAGCCATTTCGGATCGATCCGGTCTTGGATAAGCTCGTGGTAGAGCCGGTTGAAGCGACCGATATGATTCTTCGTGCGCCTTACCGCATATTCATCCATCGTCCGGCAATCCATAATAAACGCCCAATCGCTGCTTTGGGCAAGCAGCAGCTCCCGTACTGCCTGATTAAGAGCGCGCTTCCGGGTGCCTCTTGCCTCGGGGTAACGATCGGCGAGCTCAATCATTCGCTCTTCCATCTTGTGCAGATGGCGGTAGATCCATTGATTGTATTGACCGAGCCAAACTTCACCATATCCGGCTCTGCCCCAACTGGAGAAGGATAAAGTGCACTGCTGATTGAACGGATACAACTTCAGATATTCCGACGGGGTAATCATGCGGATCGTCTGCTGATCGTAGTGAATTTTCCGGCACAGGTAATCGATCCACATCGGCCCCTCATACCACCAGTGTCCGAACAGCTCCGCGTCATAAGAAGCGACGACGACGGGCAGGCGATCCATGTGCCCGCTTAAATATTCAACCTGCTTCTCCCGGTTAAACAGGAAGTTGCCTGCGTGAGAGGCGGCTTTCTCGCGGGCCCATTCCGGATGATAAAGCTCCTTGTGATGATCATTGCCGGTAATACGGTAATATTTAATGCCTGTATTCAAGCGGACACCCGATTTATGAAGGAACGGCCGGATCTCCTCGTAGTCCTGGTCATAGCCGATATCGCGGTAATACTCCCGGTAATCATAGTCGCCCGGATACCCCTCTAGTGAGCTCCACACCTGTTTGGACGTTTCGTGATCCCTGGCGAAAGCGGCAAGGCCGTGCGGAGTGGACACCGGTGCATAGACGCCATGGACCGGATTCGGCCGGGCATGGAGAACGCCGTGTGTATCGGTATAGAAAAATTCAATGCCGTATTCTTTTAAAATTCGGTCGAGACCTTCGAAATAGCCGCACTCCGGCAGCCAGATCCCTTTCGGCGCCCTTCCCAGATACGCGGTATGAATTCGGACCGCATTCTCGATTTGTGAACGCAGAGCCTGCTCAGTCTTCACGTAAGGGAGAAAAGCGTGTGTCGCGGAAGAGGTGATCAACTCCAGACAGCCCGAATCTTGAAGTCTGCGGAAGCCGGTAATGATATTGCTTTCATAGTCGCCGGTAAACCGTTGAAGGGTATGTATGAATCTGTCCTTATACATCCGGGCGAGCGAATGCAGCTTCGGCTGGTCTTCCGTTCGCATACATTCCCGGTGCGCAAGGGAGATCAGGTTGTTCAGGTAGTCCGTGTACCGCTTCTGCAGCAGCGGCGATGCAAGCATGGAAAGAAGGGGAGGCGTGAGGGACATCGTCATTCGGAAATGGACACCGTCCCTCTCCAAGCCCTCGAATACGTCCAGCAGAGGAATGTACGTTTCGGTAATGGCTTCGAAGAGCCATCTCTCTTCGATGTAATTATCGCTTTCGGGATGATGAACGAACGGCAAGTGAGCATGTAGTACTAATGATAAATATCCTTTGGCCATGAGTTCTTCCTTTCTTTCGATTCCGATTGGAAAATTATTCCGATGGAGGAGTCGTAACGGTATTGGAACGCAAAATGGTAAAAAACCGGCCGTCAATCGTTCGTGTTCCGTAATCGACGATATAGGAACAGTTCGGGGAAACATCTTTTACAAACCAATTGTTTGCATCCTGGTTTACCTCAAATTCCCAATAACGGTTGAAATTGTCCCCGTGAAAATGAATGAAGGAGACATCATATATGCGCAGTACTTTCGGCAGAACATTCCACCCGCAATGAAAATGTTCTTCCGCCATTTGAATCCTCTCCGGGGTCAATTCCCAGTAAAGATAGAGAGAACGGTCGTCTCTTGGGAGGGCATAAAGCTGATCCGCACCATAATGTTCATGGATGATATCGAACTCGTACTCGTCAGGGCCCTCCGTTCCCGCTGATTCCGGGCGGGTCCTTGCGGAGACGGTTTTACGGTGCTTCGCCAATTGATACTTAAGCTTGCCGATCGGAACACCCATTTGTTCGGCCACTTCTCTTTGCGTCTTTCCAGCTTCCAACAGTTGTGCGATGATTGTCATTTCCAACCGTGCAAACCTCCTATAATATGTAATATATGTTCGTGTTCTTAGTCGATTACAAGTGTACAACATTAAAATTAATAAGTATGGCGAAATGCGTCTAAAAAAATAACAGTCTTTTTGTAGAAAAAGAGGAGATGGTTTTGCGGTTATGAAAACGTTGTTTTCAATAAAAATCACAGAGAAACCGGGGACCCGACCTCATTCGACGCCACGAGGAACGCGGCATGAAACTTGTCGTTCGATCGGAGATGCGGTTAACGCTTCGACCCGCGTTGGCCGGTATTTACGAAATAATTATGAAATATTTATGAGAGAGCCGATAGTTACACCTGGTTTTCATGAAATTTAAGTAAACAAATAAAGGACCGCTGATGCGATTTTGTCCAGCGGATCACCGACTTGACGGAACGGCAAACAGAGCCATATAATTAGGTTGCCTAACTAATTGGTTTGCTAATTAAAAATATTCGGGGTGGCCATAGGATGAACGAACAAGAAAATAAAACCGTACGAAAGCTGATGCACAGCTTCAGGCAATTGCGGAAGGCCGGATTGCGGCAGAACGCCATTGCCGGTATGAAGCCGAGCGATATGATGGTGCTGTTTTGCCTGAAAAAAAATACTCATGAGGATTCGCCGGGCATGATGGTTTCGGAAATCAGCGCCAAGCTGTGCGTGACATCACCGACGGTAACGCAGCAGATCAAAAGCCTTGAGGCGGACGGGTATATTGAGAGAAATATCGATCCCGCCGATCGAAGGGCGGTGCGCATTCGCTTGTCGAAGCAGGGAGAAGAGTTTATGCGCAAGGTCGAGCAGCAGTTTTTGGAAGATTTTAGCGGTCTTGTAGATTATTTAGGTGAAGAAGACAGTAATCGTCTGGCCGAGCTTCTCAATAAATCGATTCAATATTTTCAGAGCCGAGTGCAGCAGGATGAGCCGTAATGGTTAAAACGGGAGGGATAACAATTGATTAAATTGTTTAGATTTCTATCATCGTATAAGCTGCCGATTGCCGCCGTGCTGCTGTTTACGTTTCTGCAGACGCTCTCGGAGCTGTATCTGCCTACCTTAATGGCCGATATCGTCGATTCGGGGATCATGCAGGGCGATGTGCCTTACATTTGGAAAATCGGGAGCGTTATGCTGCTTGTCGCGGCAGGCGGCACGCTGTTCTCTTTATTGGCGGCATACCTGTCCTCCAAAACATCGGCCGGCTTCGGCCGCCTTATCCGGAGCAAAGTGTTCGGCCATGTGGAGAACTTCTCTCTGCAGGAGTTCGACAAGATCGGCACAGCCTCGCTGATCAACCGGACGACCAACGATATAACGCAAGTGCAGCAAGTGCTGAACATGATGATGCGGATGATGGTGATGGCCCCGATGATGTGCATTGGCGGCATTATTATGGCGATATCGGAGGATGCGAAGCTCTCTTGGGTTATCGTCGCCGTCATTCCGGTACTGGCGGTCTCGATCTACTTGATCGCGAGCAAAGGGATGCCATATT
This sequence comes from Paenibacillus tarimensis, assembly GCA_041281825.1. Taxonomy (GTDB): domain Bacteria; phylum Bacillota; class Bacilli; order Paenibacillales; family Paenibacillaceae; genus Paenibacillus_D; species Paenibacillus_D tarimensis_A. Next base: position 230,043 of record CP166298.1, read on the forward strand.
TCAAAGTGATGCAGGTCAAGCTGGATAAGCTGAATCTGGTTCTCCGCGAAGGACTGACGGGCATCCGCGTTATCCGTTCCTTTAACCGAACCGCGCATGAGAGCTGGCGGTTTGAGTCGGCGAACCGCGATTTGACCGATACGGCCCTTCGCGTGAACCGGATTATGGCGGCAATGATGCCGGTTATGATGCTTGTGCTTAATCTCTCTACCGTAGCGATCGTATGGTTCGGCGGTCTCCGCATCGAAAGCGGCGGCATGCAGGTGGGATCGCTTATGGCGTTCATTCAATATGCTATGCAGATTATGTTCTCGCTTATTATGCTTTCATTCATGTTCGTTATGATTCCAAGAGCGCAGGTTTCGGCGGTACGGATCAATGAAGTGCTGCAAATGGCGCCGGTCATAAACGATCCGCAGCTCGCCCGCAGGGCGCAGCATAAAGGCGGATCCGGATATGTAGAATTCAAGGATGTGACGTTCAGTTACCCCGGAGCGGAGAAGCCCGCTCTAACCGGTATATCGTTCCGGGCGTCCCCGGGAGAAGTGACGGCGATTATCGGCGGCACCGGCTCAGGCAAGACGACGTTGATCAGCCTGATTCCCCGATTCTACGACGTGCAAAGCGGCAGCGTTACGATCGACGGTGTGGATGTGCGCGAGATGAAACAGGATGCACTTAGAGAGAAGATCGGCTTCGTCCCGCAGAAGGCCGTGCTCTTCTCCGGTACGATCAGCGAGAATATTCGTTACGGCAAGGAAGACGCCGATGACCGGGAAGTACGTCATGCCGCGCGCATTGCGCAAGCGGAAGACTTCATCACTGCGATGGACGGCGGCTTCGATGCGAAGATTTCGCAGGGCGGCGCCAACGTCTCCGGCGGACAGAAGCAGCGTCTGTCCATTGCCCGCGCTCTGGTGAGAAAGCCGGATATTTATATATTCGACGACAGCTTCTCTGCGTTGGATTTCAAGACGGATGCCAAGCTGCGGGCGGCGCTGAAGGCCGAGACGACCGAATCGACCGTACTGATCGTAGCGCAGCGGGTCAGCACGGTCATGGATGCAGACCGTATTATCGTGCTGGACGAAGGTGAAATCGCCGGAACCGGCACCCATGCCGAGCTGATGGCGACGAACCGGGTTTACCGGGAAATCGTCGAATCCCAGCTTACCGAGGAGGAGATCGCATGAGCCGGGAACAAGAGAAGGTGCAAGGCGCATCCGCTATACGTCCGGGGGGAGCTCCGGGTATGATGGGGCGCGGCTTCGGTCCCGGATCGGGCGGTCCGATGGGGATGCCCGTCCAGAAGGCCAAGAATTTCAAAGGCACACTGCGTAGATTGACTGCCTATTTAAAGCCGCATCAATGGAGGCTGCTCGCCGTTACGATTACCGCCGTCATCAGCACGGTCTTTATGATCGTCAGCCCGAAGCTGCTGGGCAATGCGACGACGGTACTGTTCGACGGCATGTTATCGAAGATGGCGGGCGGTTCTGGAGCAGGCATTGATTTCAAGGCGATTCTGGATATTCTGGGGCTGCTTGCCGGATTGTACGTGATCAGCGCCGTTTTTGGATATTTGCAGCAATATTTAATGGCCGGCGTTGCGCAAAACACGGTCTACAGGCTGCGGGAAGAAGTGAACGATAAGCTGTCCCGCCTGCCGCTGAAATTTTTCGATTCGAGGTCGAACGGGGATATCCTCAGCCGCGCGGTCAACGATGTAGATAATATAAGCAATACGCTGCAGCAAAGCCTGACGCAGCTGATCACCTCCATCATTACGTTAGTCGGCGTTGTTGTCATGATGCTGACGATCAATCCGCTGCTGACGCTGATTCTAATTATTACGCTGCCGCTCAGCTTTGTCGTTACGGCCGCAGTTGCCAAACGCTCGCAAACCCATTTTAAAAACCAGCAAAAATTGCTGGGCGAGCTGAACGGTCATGTCGAGGAAATGTACACCGGCCACCGCATCGTTAAAGCGTTCGGGCGGGAAAAGCAATCGATCGGCACGTTTGACGGCATTAACGTCGAGTTATATGAAGCGGGTTGGAAAGCCCAGTTTATTTCGGGCATTATTATGCCCCTGATGATGTTCATAAACAATATCGGGTATGTGCTCGTCTGTGTCGTCGGCGGTGTATTGGTCACGCAAAATGCGATCCGGATCGGCGATATCCAGGCGTTCATCCAATATGCGCGGCAATTCTCGCAGCCGATTATGCAAACGGCAAATATAGCAAACGTCATTCAGTCGACGATCGCCTCGGCCGAGCGGGTATTCGAGCTGCTCGACGAGGAAGAGGAGAAGCCGGAAGCGGAGGACGCGAAGACGAACGTTTCGCCAAGCGGCGATGTCGAATTCCGGAGCGTGAAGTTCGGATATACGGACGATCAAGTGTTGATTTCCGATATGAACCTGAATGTGAAAGCCGGTCAAACGATTGCGATCGTCGGACCGACCGGCGCGGGCAAGACGACGCTGATCAACCTGTTGATGCGATTCTATGAGCTGAACGGCGGAAGCATCACAATTGACGGTATCGAGCTTACTGAGATGAAGCGCAGCGAACTGCGCGGTATGTTCGGCATGGTGCTCCAGGATACGTGGCTGTTTAACGGAACGATCCGGGACAATATTGCTTACGGCCGGGAAGGCGTGACGGAGGCGGAAGTGGTGGAAGCGGCGAAGGCGGCCTACGCCGACCGCTTCATCCGGACACTGCCGGAAGGGTATGATACGGTTCTGAATGAAGAAGCGTCGAACCTGTCGCAAGGACAGCGACAGCTGCTGACGATTGCCCGGGCAATACTCGCCGATCCTGCGATCCTGATTCTTGATGAAGCAACAAGCAGTGTCGATACGCGGACCGAGCTCAATATCCAGCAGGCGATGAAGGTACTGATGAAGGGCAGAACTAGCTTTGTCATTGCGCACCGGTTGTCGACGATCCGCGACGCCGATCTGATTCTCGTCATGAACCAAGGCGACGTCATCGAGAAAGGCACTCACGAAGAGCTGCTCGCACAGAACGGCTTCTATGCAGATCTGTACAACAGCCAGTTTGCAAGCGGCGGTGCGAAAGCTGCGGCAGGGTGAAACGGCAGCATGGAAATATTGTATAAGCAAAGAGTCCCTCAAATATAAAAGCCGGGGGGCTCTTTTTTGACACATAAGAAAGTATAAGTTCCACTCCAGTGCGGGCTGGTACATAACTACGAAACGATTCGTCGCCGGTCAGGTCGGAAAACGGGGGGTGGATTACTGAACTGTAAAATATACAGCTTATTTGGTGGAACAGGTTCAACAAGGATGCCTGAAATGCAAAACATACATCTAATCCCTCCATTCTCTGCGGAATAGGTAATATTGGCAAAATTAAGATGTAGGAAATGCAGGTTGAATGCTTAAAAATCAACTTTTCTGTGTTTTTAGCTGCAGGAAATGCATCTTGAGCCCGATAATCAGTATCTGATTGTGGAGGAAGGTGAATTCTTCCCAGTATGGGCCGTACTACCCTTGGGCACAGCCTGCGCTGGCCATGGTGCCGGGCAGAGAGGAGAGCTACGGCGCCTTCCAGGTCGGTCCGGAGACACTGTACATTGTCATCCTGGGCAGCTTTATCGTCTATTTAACATCAGGCTGGCTGCTTCGTCCGCAAAGCGGTATAAACCAAACGAAAGCTATGGCTATTAAGAAGCCTTGTATCATTGTACGTGCATGATTTGAGATAACTGGCAAATACTACTCCTACTTGATTTTAGCGGGAGTTGAACGACATGGTGTTTCGGATATCGCTTTTATTGATCGCAGCCTTCGTGATATGGGGCGGAATTTTTCCCGATGGGCTGGCTGATACGGCATCGGCTCTGCTGACTTTCACAACAGGCAGCTTCGGGTGGTTTTACTTATTCGCGGCATTGATCTTTTTGCTCTTCGTGCTCTATCTCGGATTCGGCAAATACGGCCGCATCCGGCTTGGAGACGATGATGAGGAACCGGAGTATTCCAACCTGAGCTGGTTCTCAATGCTGTTCAGCGCCGGCATGGGCATCGGTCTCGTATTCTGGGGCGTAGCGGAGCCGATGTCCCATTATATAAGTCCCCCGCCCGGCGCGGAAGCGGGCACGGCGGATGCCGCCCGAATGGCGATGCGCTATTCTTTCTTCCATTGGGGGCTTCACCCGTGGGCAATCTACACCGTAATCGGCTTGTCGCTGGCCTATACGCAATTCCGAAAAAAGCGGAAGGGATTAATCAGCCAAACGTTCTATCCGCTCATCGGGGAACGTGTAAACGGTCCGATCGGTAAAACAATTGACGTCCTTGCGATCATTGCAACCGCGTTTGGCGTGGCGACATCGCTCGGGCTCGGGACGCTGCAGATTAGCGGGGGGCTCTCTTACCTGACTGGAATCTCCAATCAAGCCGGCGTTCAGATCGCGATAATCGGCGGATTGACGATTCTCTTTATGCTGTCGGCCTCAACAGGCTTGGATAAAGGGATTAAACTGCTGAGCAACACGAATTTGATCGTTGCGGGCACTCTGCTGTTATTCGTGCTGATTGCAGGACCGACGTTTTTCCTGCTCGATACGTTTACGACAACGACCGGCGGCTATTTGCAAAATCTGATTCAAATGAGCCTGCGGCTGACGCCGTTTTCCCAAGGCACATGGGTGGCGGGGTGGACGTTGTTTTACTGGGCGTGGTGGATTGCCTGGGCGCCGTTCGTCGGCATGTTTATCGCCAGAGTGTCGCGCGGCCGCACGATCCGCGAATTCGTGCTCGGCGTATTGCTGCTGCCCAGCCTATTCAGCTTCTTGTGGTTTTCCGTATTCGGCGGTGTCGGCCTGCATCTGGAGCTGTTTGAGGGCAAGGCAATTGCCGAAGCGGTATCAAACGATGTAACGACTGCATTGTTTCTGACGCTGCAGGAACTGCCTGTGGGCACGCTGCTTGCATGGATCGCGACGCTGCTGATCGTCACCTTCTTTATTACCTCGGCCGACTCGGCCACATTCGTGCTCAGCATGCTGTCCACCGGAGGTGACTTAAACCCGTCCAAGCGGGTCAGGCTCACCTGGGGCATCCTGCAATCGTCGATTGCCGTCGTGCTGTTGCTCAGCCATGGTTTAAATGCGCTGCAGACGGCCTCGATCGTTAGCGCGCTGCCGTTCGCCATCATTATGCTGCTGATGTGTTTATCGCTGCTGCGCTCGCTGCGGCAGGAGGAGCGGGAATTCCGTAAACGGGAGAAAGAATGGAAGCGGAAGGTGGAGCTGCTGGTCCGGCAGATGGAGCAGCAGTAGAGATCAAAATAACCTATAAATATAGAAGCTGCTCATCTTTGTGGGCGGCTTTATTTTTTTGAAATAAAAGAAATTATAAGTTTCACGTTTATACCGCCTTATATTTCATCGCGAACGGGTCGGACGCCTCAAAGGACGGCGTCAACCGTTTCTGCTTGAATTCTAAGAATTTATAAGTTTCACACTTATATCTGTTTAGAATTCTCAGCGAAACGAAGCTTAGCCGCCAGAGGACGGCGAAGCCGTTTACGCTTGATTGATATTCAAAGACTCGCTTAAAAAGAATGTGTGACTTTACGACTATACATAAAAGTTATGTCAAATAAATCCTTGTCATATTATGCTATCCTATGTATAATTCTGGTTGTTAATAGATTTATAGTACTACATATGATAGTTTCTTAGAACTAGCCAGGCAACTTTAATAAAAGGCAAACCCGAACGAAAGTCGGGGACGCAAAGCCACGGGTCTTCCGTCATGACAAGTCATGGTCAGACAGCCGGGTTGCTTAAGGATTGCGTGGTTTTTTATTTCAAGAGAGGAGAATGATCATGGGAGCATGGAGCAAGGCGTTAAAAGGACTCATTATTGTTGGAATGTTAGGGGGGCTGCTGCTTTCGAACGGACAGGGAGCTTTGGCGGAAACCGTCTATACATACAGAGATGCGGCATCTTCATTCACGGTGAACGGCGGCCTGGTGCGAATGAAAGGGGAGCACGTCGTCTGGAGGGGAAAAGGAACGGACGGTTCCGGACCGGCCGGGCAAATCCATTATGGCAACCTAAGCAGCGGCCGTACAGTGGCCGTTACCAACCACGGCAAATCGACCGACTCGCCCGCAATCGGGGTTAACGCAAACGGGGAAGCGGTCGTTGTATGGGCGGACAAGAGAGATCACAACGACGGTACAGGCAATTTGAACTGGGACATCTACAGCTACAATGTAGCGACAGAAACCGAGACGAAATTAAACGCCGCTGCCGGTCAGAACCGGACTCCGTCGATCGACGGGAACTATATCGTCTGGCAGACGAACCCGAGCTACGAAATGCATTTGTACGATATCGGGAGCGGAACGTTGACAGAGCTTGGGAACGGCAGAGATCCGGTCGTCCGGAACGGACGCATCGTCTATAAAGGGGCAACGGACGGGGATCTGTATGAATACGCTATTGCTGCGGGAACGCATAAGAAAATATTGGACCTCCCTTATGCGCAATATGTAGAACGTTTTGTCTTTAACGGCGAACAGATCCTGTGGAAGCAGAAAGATCTGGACGGCAACGGAAAATACACGTACATGGATCTGAGCGGGAGCGACCCGCAGCCTGTCGATCTGACAGCGCCGGCCAAGCCGGAGGCCGAATACAAAGAAATGAGCATATCGAACGGAACGGCCGTCTGGCTGGAGGCATCCGATGGAGGAGCGGTCCTGAAAGGGGCCGATTTGAAAAGCGGGGATGTATTCAGCCTTGGCGCGGCCAGGCCGCGGGAGTTTATCGGATTTAACGGAAATGAGCTGGCGCTTGTTCAGGACGGGAAACTGACGAACCGTACGATCGTCCAGACGGAAAGCGGGCAAAGCGGCTCGGTTACGAGTCCTTCGAATGCGGGTGCCGATCAGCAGCCGGAAGGAATCGTTATCGGTCCAAGCGGCGGCAAGGTGGCTTCCGGTCAGGCGGCATGGCTGGAATTTGAACAAGGAACGTTCAAGGCGGACACACGTGTTGTACTGGAGAAGAGTTCGGATACCGATCTGCAGACGAGAGGCAAGCTTGCAAAAGGAATGACCTGGACCGGAATCGCCTGGAAATGGTCGGCGGAAGCGGAGCTGATGAAGCCGGCGAAGTTCACCGTCGCGTTTGAAAGTCCGTTGAAGAGTGCCGATCTGGCCAACCGGACGGGCGTATACAGGTATGATGAAGCGGGCGACAGCTGGGTCTATACAGGCGGAACTGTGGATTCGGCATGGAAGACCGTAAGCAGCCGGGTTAAGCTTCCGGGAGTATATGCGCTCTTTACCTACGAGCCGTCGTTTCCGGATATGAACGGCCATTGGGCGAAACGGGAAGTGGAAGTGCTCGCTGCGAAATGGATTGTAAACGGCATGGCAAGCGGCAACTTTGAGCCGAAGCAATCCGTGACGCGGGCCCAGTTCGCCAAGATGCTGGTGGAGGCGGCAGGGCTTGAAGCGGAGAAAGCGGGCAGCGCAACGTTCAAGGACGTACCGGCCGGGCACTGGGCCGCTCCGTCGGTCGAACAAGCGGCTGCAGCGGGATGGATCAAAGGCTACGAAGGCGGTTTGTTTAAGCCGAATGCAGTAATTACCAGAGAAGAAATGATGGTGATGCTGGCGAATGCCGCAGGGTTGGAGAAAGAAGAATCAGCTGACACGCTTGCCGGTTACTCCGATGCAGGCCGGGTTCGCGCATGGGCCAGACCTTCGGTTGAAGCGGTCATTAAGAGCGGACTCGTACAAGGCAGCGGCGGCCGGATTTACCCGGGCGGAACGAGCGCGCGTGCGGAAGCAGCAGCGGTTATCTACAGATGGCTGGCGATGAAAGGAGAATTGTTCAATGATTAAAGCGGTTCATCGTAAACGCGGCATATCCAGATGGGGTCAAGTCGGGAAATGCCTCCTCGCATTTTTCGTCATGCTGGCAGGACTGCCGCTGCTTCCGGGGGCGAATCTGCCGAAGGCGCATGCGGATACGTCGCTGCAAATCGATCCTGCCATGTTCAGCTCGGTATACGGCGGCAAGACAACGGTTAACTTCAGCTTCGACGATCCGGACCCCGATGACGAAACCCAAGAATCCCACGACACGGAAATTACGCTGGAGAGAAGCGGTTCGGCAATTGCAACGCTCAGCAGCGGATCGTACGAGACGGAAACCACGCATTCCTTTGACTGGGACGGCAAGGTGAACGGTGAAACGGCCGAAGAAGGCAGCTATAAAATCCGGGTCACGCCGACCCGGTTTCCGAATAACGGGAATTCAGGCGACGTAAACGTTGTGAATCCGGCTCCGCCGGCACCTGCGGCAATTGAGATTGTTCCGGATACGGACACCCATATGAGCCGGGAACATACCATCCGGGGAATTGCGGAAATCGGCACGACAGTCGAGCTACGGATGAAGCGCATCCGCAGAGTCGGCGACAATACAACCTACGATGACGGCACTGTTGAAACACTAAAAAAGGAGATTAAAGTTGAAGCGAGAACCTCAGATTGGGCGAAAGAGATACCGGTGGATTCGTATTTCGGTAAAGAATTTTCTGATCTGACGGATGAATCGCCGGAGAAATATGTAGGTGAGTGGGAAGTTACGGTGTCGCTTCCCGCCTATGAAATTGCGGAAATTCAGGCATTCGCCACGCGCAAATTCGACGGAAAGCGTTCGGACGGCTCGGAAACTTTGAGCGTACTGCGCTATGAAGCGCCCGACTGGAATGTCAACTGGGCGGTTGTGGCGAGCTATTACTACAATGTGATCGAAAAAGAAGCGATTGTGCAAAAAATCGACAAGGTAGCGGGTTTTAACGGCTTCCCAGTTGAAAATTGCAACGGTCAGGTGTGCTATGGGCCTATTGAGGAAGGCGTCAACCTGCTTATTCTTGATCCTAAGCAGGCCGGAGAGATCACCTTAGCGGACAGCGAGCGGATTGAAGAGGAATTTGCAAACCGCAACGGCTTTCCGCTCGCAGAGGCGTTCGACCCGGTCAACCTGGCGACGGGCGATTTCGTCTTTCGGCATACGAATATCAACGTACAGGCGCTCATACCGCTGGAGCTGACATTGACATATCATAGCCGGGGCCGCAATGACGGGGACTTCGGGGCAGGTTGGCATCATTCGTATGAGCGGAAGCTGGAATTCCGGGAGAAAGGCGTCATCTATGCGGTGTCCCCAGAAGGGGCAAGCCACCGCTTCGAGCCGGCCGAGGGCGGTCAGTATATCGGACAGGACGGGTTATACGACACGTTAGTAAGAAATGCCGACGGCACCTTTACGCAGCAAACGCCGCACCGGTGGTCGTACATCTACCGGAGAGACGGCAAGCTATACCGGATCGTCGATCCGAACGGCAACACCGTTCAGCTATCGTATCTTGGCAGCTTGCTGACCGAAGTGGCCACGGACGGAGCGAAGCTCACGTTTACGTATGGTGACGGGGGCAAGATCGTACGCGTCACCGACCATACGGGACGGTACGCAGCCTACGAATATGACGCGGTCAATCATGATTTGACTGCGATGATTCTGCCTGACGGGGCAAGAATCGGTTACAAATACGATGATAAGCATCGGTTGACCGAAATATCCAATCCGAACGAAACGATGTCGCTCATTAACGAATACGACGAGCTGGACCGGGTTGTTCGTCAGCGGGATTTTGCCGGCGTATGGGGCAGTATTGCATACTTCCCCGAAGAGATGCGGACCGTCACGACCGATGCGCTTGGGCGGGAGACCGTCTACGGCTACGACGAGCGTTACCGGAAGACGTCGATGGAGTATCCGGACGGAACGGCCGAGCGTTTCCTCTACGACAGGCACGACAACTTGATTGAGATGACCGACCGCCGGGGCAGCCTATGGCATTACGTCTACGACGGCCGCGGCAACCTGATCCGCGCCAAGGACCCGGAAGGGTACCAGACGGAAATCCGGTACAACGCGTTCAACCTGCCGGAGGAGATCGTCGATCCTCTTGGGCATAAAACGACGCTCGAGTATGACAACAAGGGCAATTTGAAATCGATCACCGACGCGCTCGGCGGCGTGTCTCACATTGAGGTGGACGGACGGGGCATCCCGAAATCCGTCACCAATGCAAACGGAGAAACCGTCCATATCGAAAATGACGAATACGGTTTTGCGAAGATCATGACGGACCCGCTGGGTAATCGCCAAGAACTGATCCGCGACCCGCTGCACCGTGTGAAATGGATCGTAAATGCGCTGGATGGCCGGACAGGGCTGGAATATGACCCGCGCGACCGCGTGACCGCGCGCATCGACGCGCTCGGCAATACCGAGCGTTACGAGTATGACAAGGACAGCAACCTGACCGCTTACACCGATGCGGAAGGAGCGCGCACCGTTTACAGCTATGACAGTTTTGCAAGGGTAAAAGCGGTGACCGATGCTTTGGGGAATACCACCCGTTTCGATTATGACAACGTCGGCAATATGACGAAACGGATCGACCCGAACGGGGCGGAGACGGTGTTTACCTACAATGCGGCGAACCGCCTGGAGAGCGTGACCGATCCGGGAGGCGGGGTAAGCCGATACGCCTATGACGGCAACGGCAATCTGATCCGGTTTACCGATCCGAAGGGAGGCGTAACGCGGGTCGAGTACGACAAGCGGAATCTGCCGGTCAAGGTAACCGACGCGGCGGGCGGGGAAACGCAGCTAACCTACGACGCATCAGGACGGTTGGTGCAGGAGATCGATCCGCTCGGGCGTACTGTCCAATACGCTTACGATGCGCTCGGAAGATTGATTGAACAGACAGATGCGTTGGGGCAGAAGACGGCCTATGCCTATGATGGAGCTGGACGACTTGTCCGGACGACGAACCCGGTCGGCGCGGAATGGAAGCTCGAATACGATCCGCGCGGCTTGCTTGTCAAGGTGACGGACCCGCTCGGACAAGTATCCGAGATGAAGCGGGACGAGCTTGGACGGGTAATCGGATCGATCGACGAGACCGGGAAGACAACGGCGTACCGTTACGACGCGACGGGCCGGGTAACCGCGCTGATCAATCCGCTTGGGGCGATGACGGAAATGGACTATGACGCGCGCGGCCTGCTGACCCTCTTGAAAGACGCCAAGGGACAGACGACCGAATACGGCTACGATGCGCTCGGACGGCTGCAGCGCGTGACCAATGCGTTGGGTGCCGCGACCGCATACGGCTATGACGCGATGGGCAATATTTCGACCAAGACCGACGCGCTGGGCCGGACGACGTTCTATCACTATAATTTGCGCAGCGAGCTGATCCGGGCCGTCGGACCGGAAGAGCGGATGACGGAGCTGCTGTACGACAGCCTCGGCAATGTAACCGGCATGACGCTTCCGGACGGCGGAACGACCAGCTACAGCTACGATGTGCTGAACCGGTTGACGGGCATCTTGTATCCGGACGGCAAGCAGGTCGGTTACGAATACGATGAGGGAAGCCGCCGGACGAAGATGACCGACGAGCTGGGAACGACAACCTATGCGTACGATGCGTTGAACCGGCTGATCGAGGTGACCGACCCGTACCGGCAGACCATTCGCTACGAATGGACGCCAACCGGACAGCGGAGCAAGGTGATCTATCCGGATTCGACCTCCGTCAGCTACCAGTACGACCTGCTGGATCGGATGACGGCGGTAACGGATGCCGAAGGTCGTGTGACGACCTATCGGTACGATCCGCGGGGTCTGCTGACCTCGAAACACCTGCCGACCCTTGGCCAAAGCACCTACCGGTACGATGACGCGGGGCAGCTGCTGGAGCTGACGCACCGGAACCAGTTCGGGAAGATCATGGAGCAAATGATCTATGCGTACGACCCGGTCGGCAACCGCATCCGCAGCGAAAGGCTGTCGGACGGGAACGACGAGGACGGAGGCGAAAGCGAGGAGCGGATCGTGAGCGACTATGCGTACGATGCGCTGAACCAACTGATCCAGGTGCAGACGCAGAACGCGAAGTCGTCGGAGCTGCCGGTATCGACCCAATACCTGTATGACGCGGTCGGCAACCGTATGTCGAAAACGAGCGCATGGGGCGAGGTAACCGAAACCGAGACGTACACGTACGACGCGGCGGACCGCCTTAAGCAATGGACGAACGGCAGCGAGATCAAAGACTATATCTACGATCCGCGCGGCAATCTGCTGCAGGTCATCGAGAAGGTGCTCCAGCTTCCGGAGACGGACATGACGGCAGCTTCATCCGTATATGATGCCACGGTGACCGGCAGTGTCTATGTATCGGGCGATCCGAACGAAGAAGACAGCCATAGCCTGATCGACTCTTTCACGGCGCTAAGCGTTCCGCAGTGGTCGGAGCCGGAAGTGATTGAGCAGTATACATGGAACAGCGCGAGCCGCCTGATCGAGCAAATCAACCGCAAAGGCGACATTACGCGTTACGCTTACGACGGCGACGGCAACCGGATGAAGATGACGATCGATTACGCCGCGGGGCCGAAAGGGAATAACGGAAACGGTAACGGCAGAGGAAACGGCAACGGGAATGGTAACGGGAATGGTAACGGAAATGGCAATGGCAATGGCAATGGCAATGGCAATGGAAAGGCTAACTGCCATGTGGTGCCGCCGGGCTTCATCCCGCCGGGTCTCGCGAAGAAATGCGGTTATTACGACGAGGAATACCCGGACATGCATCCGGGCGGACCGCGCGACGGCTGGGAGAAGCAGTACAAGAAGAAGCATTGGGAGCTGTATTTCACCAATGACGTAAGCCTGGCGCTGCCGGAGCCGCTGCAGGTGACCGAAGCGGATCCGACCAAATGGAAAGAAACATACGTTTACGGTGCTGGCGGCGAGCGGCTGAGCATGACCTACCTGCCGGCGTATGACGACAACAACGGCTGGGAGCCAACCCCGGGCGCAGGCGGTGCGGAACCGGGCGTGCAGCCGAAGACGCTTTGGTACATGCAGGATGCCCTTGGCAGCGTCATCGGCCTGGCGGAGAAGGACGGACGGGTCTCTGCGAGATACCATTATGACGAATTCGGCGTAATGCTGGACAGCAAGAAAACCGACCTGAACTGGCCGGGGCCGGACAATCTTTTCGGCTACACCGGATTAGGGTATGATTATACCAGCGGGCTTACTTATGCAAGAGCACGATATTACCAGCCCGAGATCGGGCGGTTTATAAGTGAGGATACGTATAAAGGGGACATCTGGAATCCGCAGAGTCAGAATCTTTATGCTTATGTGCATAATAATCCTTTGATTTATACCGACCCAACTGGACATAAAGTTTGGCTTATTCATGGTACTTTTTCAGATGGTGATACTTGGACAGATGATTTTGTTGACTATGTTGAAGACTTATTTGATGAAACAAGCGAAAAGCTAAACTGGTCGGGCGGTAATACTAAAGGTGCTCGCTCCAAAGCGGCTGAATATTTTGTGAACAATGTATATGAATGGCATAAAGAGAATCCTGATGATCCTATTAGATTGGTCGGTCATAGTCATGGTGGGAATGTAGCTATCATGTTAACCAATCTATTGGAGGAAAAAGGAATGAAAGTGGAAACACTGATTACTGTCGCAACCCCTGTAAGGGAATATAAGCTCAAAACAGAAGTGGGTCAGCATATTCACATGTATAATGGAAATGATGCAGTTCAAGGAGATTTGGGTGGGCGGTGGTTTTTTGCAGGACAAACCTTTACACGAAAATTTAAAGGTGCAGACAATGTTAATGCAAAGGACGGTAATACAGGGAATAGTATCTCATCACACTCATCCATGCACAGTAATGTGGATATATGGAAAAAGTATATCGAGCCAGTATTAAAATTGTAATATGGTGATATACTCAAAGGGGGAGAATATGCAGGTATTGTTACGACTCTTGCTAATAGTAGTAATACTCTTTAGTGCTTTATCATTTGTTTGGTTTCTTTTAGGTTCAACAGCATACTTCCGACGTGGAATGGATATTATTGGGACTGCCTATTTTTGGGGTGCAGGTATTCCAGTTGTATTATTTGCTATATTATTTACTATGCTACTCATTAAAGGATGGACTCCAACGAGCGGAGGACAATATGTTGCGATTGTCATTGGGCTATTAATATCTATATTACTCTCAGCCGCACTGACTCAAAGTGTAAGTACACACGGTTGGGCGAACGAAAAGATTGAAAGTGACTCAGTTAAAGTTACGGCAGATAAAAAGTATGAATATCGAATCGATTTAATCAATTTATTTCAAAGGAACAGTCATGCACGGCTATACCTAAAAGATTCAGGCTTGGGAAAGGAAACTTACATCCCTATCGATATTCAGACAAGCAAGATTGTAGGACTTGGGGTGAAAAAGGTAAATCATTGGGTCATGCTTGAACCAACGGACACTGCATCAGAATATATTCTGTATACGACAAAAGAACTTGGTATACCCGAAGAGAAATTCAAGATAGACATCCTAGCAGGAACAGCGAGTAGAGTTAATTAAATTTCATCTACCACAATGCGACTAACCATCGTGTTGTGGTTTTTCTTTTCATCGGGGCGGCGGCTTCTCGTATACCCCACCCAGTGCCGAATGAATCGGGCGGCTCATTTGAAATTAACCTTCATCAGTCCCGTATAATATTCTACTGATTTGGTTGTACGCACTTAAATAATGCTGAATAATAACCCCTTTATGACAACCCACTACCAACGTCAGACCCTCTTAATCATCAGATACCATCATATTTGCTTCAAATGCCCTACCTTGTTTTCTCTCGTCTTTTCCGAAATGTAAGAATTTTGTAAATTGTCTAGCCGCAACTCTAGGATTATATAAGGAAACCATAGATCCGCTCGGCAACAAAACACCTTCGAGTACGACGGCAAGGAAACGATCACCGACGCTCGGCGGCGTGTCGCATACAGTGAAAGATGCCTTATGCGAAGTAATTCGTTATGCTAAGTAAACACTGAAAAGCTTGATTTTGAGCGTTCATGCATCTTTTACTTAGCATAATAAACTCCTATTAATAGCTGACATGATGCTAAAAAACAATCAAATTACGGCGTGTGAAATAAAAAGCTATTTTTCTAGGTTTAATCGGTAATATGATAAATCCAAGGTCAGATACTATGCAAAGTAAATGAGCCCCACCTGCCTTGTTACTGCGGCATTCCGGACTTTACTTTGCATAATCATTTACTTCGCATAAGGGGGGTTATGCAAAGCTTTGCATAAAGAACCCTGGGGAACATCATCCGTTTCGATTATGATGACGTCGGCAATCTGACGAAACGGATTGACCCGAAGGGAGCCGAGACGGTGTGCACAGCGAGCTCATTCGAGCCATCGGACCGGAAGAGCGAATGACGGAGATGCTGTACGACAAGCTTGGCAATGTGACGGGCGTAACCCTTCCGGATGGTGGAACGACCAGCTACAACTATGATGTGCTGAGCCGTTTAACGGGCATCTTGTACCCGGACGGCAAGCAGGTCGGGTACGAATACGACGCTGCCGGCCGCCGGACGAAGATGACCGACGAGCTTGGGGCGACGACCTATGCTTACGATGCACTGAACCGGCTGACTGAGGTGACCGATCCGTACCGACAGACGATTCGGTACGAATGGACGCCAACCGGTCAGCGGAGCAAGGTGAACTATCCGGATTCGACCTCCGTCAGCTACCAGTACGATTTGCTGGACCGGATGACGGCGGTAACGGATGCCGAGGGAAGAGTGACGACCTATGGTTACGACGCGCGAGGCTTACTCGCCTCCAAGCATCTGCCGACAATGGGGCAAAGCAGCTACATGTATGACGATGCGGGGCAGCTGCTGGAGCTGACGCACCGGAATCAGTTCGGGAAAATCATGGAGCAAATGATCTATGCGTACGACCCGGTCGGGAACCGTATCCGCAGCGAAAGGCTGTCGGAAGGGGACGACGAGGACGGAGGGGAAAGCGAGGAGCGGATCGTGAGCGACTATGCGTACGATGCGCTGAATCAGCTGATCCAGGTGCAGACGCAGAACGCGAAGTCTTCGGAGCTTCCGGTATCGACGCAATATCTGTATGACGCCGTTGGCAACCGCCTGTCGAAAACAAGCGCGTGGGGCGAGGTAACCGACACCGAGACGTACACGTACGACGCGGCGGACCGTCTCCGGCAATGGACGAACGGCAGCGAGATCAAAGACTATATTTATGATCCGCGCGGCAATCTGCTGCAGGTCATCGAAAAGGTACTCCAGCTTCCGGAGACAGACATGACAGTGGCCTCATCGGTCTATGATGCTACGGTTACCGGTAGTGTCTATGTATCCGGCGATTTGAACGGGGAAGACCCCCTGCTCGATTCTTTAACTGCTTTAAGTGAGCCGCAGTGGTCGGAACCTGAAGTGACCGAGCAATATACATGGAACGGCGCGAACCGTCTGATTGAGCAAATCAACCGCAAGGGCGACATTACGCATTACGCATACGACGGCGACGGCAACCGGATGAAGATGACCGTCGATTACGCTGCGGGGCCGAAAGGGAATAACGGAAACGGAAACGGAAATGGTAACGGAAATGGTAATGGTAATGGCAAAGGGAATGGCAAAGGGAATGGCAATGGCAATGGAAAAGCCAACTGCCATGTAGTGCCGCCTGGCTTCATTCCGCCGGGATTGGCGAAGAAGTGCGGCTACTATGACGAGGAATATCCGGACATGCATCCGGGCGGACCGCGCGACGGCTGGGAGAAGCAGCACAAGAAGAAGCATTGGGAGCTGTATTTCACCAATGACGTGAGTCTGGCGTTGCCGGAGCCGCTGCAGGTGACGGAAGCGGATCCGACCAAATGGAAAGAAACATACGTTTACGGTGCTGGCGGCGAGCGGCTGAGCATGACCTACCTGCCGGCGTATGACGACAACAACGGCTGGGAGCCAACCCCGGGCGCAGGCGGTGCGGAACCGGGCGTGCAGCCGAAGACGCTTTGGTACATGCAGGATGCCCTTGGCAGCGTCATCGGCCTAGCGGAGAAAGACGGACGCGTCTCTGCGCGTTATCATTACGACGAATTCGGCGTGATGCTGGACAGCAAGAAGACCGATCTGAACTGGCCGGGCCCGGACAATCTTTTCGGCTACACCGGTTTGGGGTATGATTATACCAGCGGGCTGACATATGCAAGAGCGCGGTATTACCAGCCGGAGATCGGGCGGTTTATTAGTGAGGATACGTATGAAGGGGAATTGGGGAATCCGCTGACGCTGAATCTTTATTCATATGTGCATAATAATCCATTGAGGTATGTTGATCCCAGTGGTCATTGCGTTGCTGGAACCGCTGGTTGCTATGTCGATTCATTTAGTGGTGTCGATCATTTGATTAACGATGATAAGGTTTTACAAAATTCCGCAATGTGGTGGGATTTACAAAGAGCAAAACAGAGGATGTCACCTGAACAAAGGGCTAAAATTGAAGTTATGCAAAAACAATTGGAAGCTGAGAATGATACTATTCGTAATAATCCTTGCTCATATACTGATTGCTCTGCAGGCGAGGCTAGTTTTTTGTTAGAGAATGGAAAAGCAATCGGAGTTTCATTAAAAGTCGTAATATTAGAGGAGAGCAATGGGGGGATATTGGATGGTGTTACTGACTGGGTATCCCCACGAGCATATGCTTCGGATTTACCTCCAAGTGAAGTTGTAAGACAGACAAAGTATGGTCGTATTGAACATTATTTTCACGGTACAGAACATGGCCCTGCTCATGTACACATTTATGATAGTAAAGGGAGAGGCATCAGAGTAGGTCAGAATGGTAAACCTATACAAGATATTGATGCTAGGAATATGAATAGAGAGCATCAGTATATGATCAACACTTATAAACCACATATAAAGGCAGCCGTTACAAGAATTATGAGATGGTATCGAACTAATGACCCTGAAGGTAAATATCGTGGGAGGCAATAATTTATGATGAATGAATTTCAAGAAAAGGATTATTTACTGCATATTGAACGAATAGATTCTATTATAAAAGAAAGAAAATCTGAGGAGGATGGTTGCAACGAACTAAATACTGTATTAAGAAAAATGAATGCCTCGGAATTACTTCAATTCCATAGTGATTTATGTGTCGATTCAGTTAAATTTATTTATGATCACTTTGAGGATTTGACATTAGATTGGGACGTGAAAGAACATTTGATATTGAGTTACTATTTATTTCTCATTCAAGAAAACAACGGAGTTGTAAGCAGTAATATTCTAAATCAATTAATTAATGATTATAAAAAATACGATTTTATGGCTCTCGAGAGTTTAGTTATTGATTTTATTAAATTACGTAAAGTAGATAGACAACAAGTTCTAATGATCGATGAAGTATTTAAAAATAAAGCTGTTAAGAAACAAGTTATTACCTATAATGCATTATTAGATATAGAGGCGAATCAGTACCTTGATAAAAATCATATCGAAGAACTGATTAATTGGCATTCATTTGATGCATTAGACCGAGCATTAGATAAAAAGCTTGTTGAGAATGATGCTCTATCAGCATTTAAAAAGCCAGTGGATGGTGAAGGGAACAAAAAAAAGAAAATGGCGTTGTACGAGAAGGCACAAAAATTGATAAATTCCATATAATACTGCTTTATTAAAAGACCACAATTCGTAGTTGCATGGTGAAACAACATGAATTCCGGAGTACTTTAGAATGGGTGCCACAATGCGATTAACCCTCGTGTTGTGGTTTTCTTTTTAAGCAAAAAATTAACCCCCTTCCTTTGAGAGTGTTTGAAAACAAGTTATTTGCCACGGGGATCTATTTGAAGATATGAAACTTGCTTATGATGGCTACTTCACCAAATGGCAAGCTCGGGGACTGGAGCAATACAATATTGATCATTATGGGATGCAAAAAAATGGAGGACAATTGGAGAATAAAGTGAATAGTATTGCGCTTTATCGAAGCCAGTATGGTACATTTAAAAAATGGGCGGCAGGATTTATCCAATCAACCAAGAGAAGGTGATAGTACAAATGGAGCCATTTAATAAACTAATCCCTATGAAAAAAAGCAGGAAAAAGCCGCAAGAGGGAGACATATTCGTCCTTCAGCCAGTAGAGAATACATTTTATTTCGGAAAAGTGATCGAATCGGATATCGTCAGTAAAAACAAAAATTTTGAGGGCGGTGACAGAAAAGGAAGCCAGTGTTGACTTCGGGTTCTTTGATGACTATGATTCACCGAATCGTTTTTATGATCTGAGTGGAAATCGTATGAATCGAAAACCGAAATATGCAAAGTTCGATGGGTTATCAAGTTATGGATTTATTGGAAATATAATGTACCATATATTGGGAATAAAGGACTGATAATTTGAAGGATGTCTCAAGTAGACCAAAATCTATAGGTGTTACTTGAGGAGACATCTTTTCAATTAAGCCGCAACTTTGTCGTTGCTTGAACGTACAGCAAGCTGAGCAGATTGGCGGGGAAGACAACGACCGGATTCACGAGGTCGGAGGAATCGGTAAATACACCATGAACCAATTCAGGAAAATAGTAAATTAGGCCAATTTGGATGTAGATTTGAACTTTTCCTGATACTATGACTATTACGAGGAGGAAGTGATATGGGAGCATGGGGGCACGAAATATTTAACAATGACGATGTTCTTGATTGGACATACGAATTACTCGAAACAAACGGAGTGTTATTCCTTGAAGAGACGTTACAATCTGTTTTAGAAGAAGAGTACATTGAAGCCGATCTTGCGTGTGTTGGTTTGGGGACAGCAGAGTTTTCATTAAAAACAAAATCGATGTGTTAGATTATGAACCTATTGCATTAAGATAATGGCATTCCCGCACGTGTGAGTGTATTCTCCGTGCGGTTTCTTTTTTCTACTGACCAATTAACATTAGTCTGTCCATAACTTACGATGAGGAAGATTGATTGAACAGACGAAGCACTAGGGCAGAATTAATGCCACAGTGACCGGCAGTGTTTATGTATCGGGCGATCCGAACGGAGAAGACAGCCTTAGCCTAATCGATTCGCTGACTACTTTAGGCGAACCGCAGTGGTCGGAGCCGGAAGTGATCGAGCAGTATACATGGAACGGCGCGAGCCGCCTGATCGAGCAAATCAACCGCAAAGGCGACATTACGCGTTACGCTTACGACGGCGACGGCAACCGGATGAAGATGACGATCGATTACGCCGCGGGGCCGAAAGGGAATAACGGAAACGGCAACGGCAGAGGAAACGGCAGCGGCAGAGGAAACGGCAGCGGGAATGGTAACGGAAATGGCAATGGCAATGGTAATGGTAATGGTAATGGTAATGGAAAGGCTAACTGCCATGTGGTGCCGCCGGGCTTCATCCCGCCGGGTCTCGCGAAGAAATGCGGTTATTACGACGAGGATTACCCGGACATGCATCCGGGCGGGCCGCGCGACGGCTGGGAGAAGCAGTACAAGAAGAAGCATTGGGAGCTGTATTTCACCAATGACGTAAGCCTGGCGCTGCCGGAGCCGCTGCAGGTGACCGAAGCGGATCCGACCAAATGGAAAGAAACATACGTTTACGGCGCAGGCGGCGAGCGGCTGAGCATGACCTACCTGCCGGCGTATGACGACAACAACGGCTGGGAGCCGACCCCGGGCGCGGGCGGCGCGGAACCGGGCGTGCAGCCGAAGACACTGTGGTATATGCATGATGACCTAGGCAGCGTCATCGGCCTGGCGGAGAAGGACGGACGGGTCTCTGCGCGTTACCATTATGACGAATTCGGCGTGATGCTGGACAGCAAGAAGACCGATCTGAACTGGCCGGGACCGGACAACCTTTTCGGCTACACCGGTTTAGGGTATGATTATACCAGCGGACTGACGTATGCAAGAGCGCGGTATTACCAGCCGGAGATCGGACGGTTTATAGGTGAGGATACGTATAAAGGGGACATGTGGAACCCGCAGAGTTTGAATCTTTATGCGTATGTGGAGAATAATCCGATAAGATACATTGATCTATCAGGGTACGCTAAATTCCAGATAGGTGGACTATCCCTTAAGCCGGAATTCCGTTTTGATAGCGATTTTACTTATGACCCTGACGAAAAAGCAACTTTTAGTGATAAGGCGAATTGGGTTAAGTGGGGAATTTTTCAAAAAGGGGCATATTTGAAAATTGGAAAAGAAGCTGCAACCTCATATGGTCATTATCGTTCGGGATCAGGTGAAACGTTGGAAATTGATTATGAAAAAGCATATAAAGACGACAGCATCATTAAGAAACATATTGATGCAGCGATTGTAAAAGCTCAAAAAAATGCAGAGGAGTATTTTGGAAACGGAAAACGAACTAACTTTGAGATGATTAGTGATTTAATTGGAATTCCAAACGGAAGCTCAGAAAATTGGCAAAAGACTATTGGTGCACACTATGTCTATGCTCATGCTCAAGTCAATATTGACCAAAAAACAGGTGTTGCAACGATGGAAATAACTTTCTACATGGAGGATATGTATAATTTCAATAAGGGAATGAGTGATATAGCATCGGGAACTCCGGATGATGTGAATGGACGATTTGCTGTTTTGGGTTGGGCAAAAGAGTTTTTAACTATTGGTTCGATGACAAGAACAGTTACATGGACTGTTGGTAATATTAATGGTTCATCGACTGTTATAGGCGGCGAGAGTGGAAGATGACAAAAAAATGTTGACGATGGTAGTCATAACGGTTTTATTGCTTGCTTGTATTTTTGTTCTTATCACCCTTAAACAACAACATAATTCTCATTCAGATGAACTCTATAGAACGGATGTTCAACCAGTATTGGACAGGTTCCCACTGCTACAAAAAGTGAATAAAGTTTACTGGAATGCAGAAATCATTGGTGACACAAGTTTTGGACCTAGTTCATATCGGATGAAGGGCTATGTATTTCTTGATATTCGTGATGCGGAAAAATTTCTGGAATCATTTAGTTGGCATGACATAGCCGATTTCAAGCCCACAATGAAATTAGGTCTAAATATTCATCAAAAGCAGGAACACGAGTGGGTATTTAGTGAGGAATTTAATAATTATATTAAACCTTCAGATTTTATTGGAAAGTTCTATTTCGATAAAATGAACAGCCTGCTATATTTTGAAGTGGAAAAATAATAGTATTTGGCCACAATGCGATTTTTTTATTTTCGTATCGTGGCTTTCTTTTTGACCGGATGAAGATGACGATCGATTACGCCGCGGGTCCGAACGGCAATGGTAACGGAATTGGAAAAGCCAATTGCCATGTGGTGCCGCCGGGCTTCATCCCACCGGGTCTGGCGAAGAAATGCGGTTATTACGACGAGGAATATCCGGACATGCATCCGGGCGGCCCGCGCGACGGCTGGGAGAAGAGCACAAGAAGAAGCATTGGGAGCTGTATTTCACCAATGACGTGAGTCTAGCATTGCCGGAGCCGCTGCAGGTGACGGAAGCGGACAGCACGAAGTGGAAGGAAACGTACGTCTACGGCGCAGGCGGAGAGCGGCTGAGCATGACTTATCTGCCGGCGTATGACGACAACAACGGCTGGGAGCCGACCCCGGGCGCGGGCGGCGCGGAACCGGGCGTTCAGCCGAAGACGCTCTGGTATATGCAGGATTCGCTAGGCAGTGTCATCGGCCTTGCGGAGAAGGACGGACGCGTCTCTGCGAGATACCATTATGACGAATTAGGCGTAATGCTGGACAGCAAGAAAACCGACCTGAACTGGCCGGGGCCGGACAATCTTTTCGGCTACACCGGATTAGGGTATGATTATACCAGCGGGCTTACGTATGCAAAGAGCACGGTATTACCAGCCGGAGATTCGGGCGGTTTATCAGTGAGGATACGTATAAAGGGGACATCTGGAATCGGCAGAGTCAGATCTTTATGCGTATGTGTATAATAATCCGTTGAGGTATGTAGATCCTAGTGGATACGTCGCAGTTGATAAAGATGTATTTAATGTGAATTGGCAAATTAATCAACAGAAAATTATATGGCACGAACAGGACAAAATTATGAAACAACGTGCAATGGGTTCCGGTGAATGGGTTATAGCATTACAGAAGAGAAATGAAGCCGAATCTAAGGCTAAAGAATTACGGGAAAAATACTCTTACCTCCCTGGACTTCTTAGTAAAGATGCAACAGTAATGTCGGCATTTACTTATGCAGCAGGGACCGTAAGGTCGGGGCCAATGCAAATTTTAGTTGATAGTAATAATACTATTTATTACTCCGCTAAGTGTGGTACTTGTACTTATACCGAACAAGTTCATACACAAAGTGAGGTCGAGTACTGGCACGGAAAGGTTGCGAAGGAGACTATCGGTACCTACCCTTTGCCCGTTTCAACTTTTACAAAAATGGCATTAGAGGCTTCAGTAAATAAAGTTGATGTTCCTAAAATTGGTGAAACTAGAACGATAATATTTGTTCATAATGAGGAAAATGATCACAAGGTTGTTTCTGTTGTCGTTACTAATGAGGGTAAAGTAACTAGTTGGAGCGGATGGAAATCATATAAATAAATTAATGTTGTGGAGTGAACCCGTGTTATGGAATGGTTCGTGATTCTATTTCTTGGACTTTTATTGTTATTTTTTTCGAGGTTTTTTGCAAAAATTGGATGGTTTAATTTCGATAATTTAAATGGCAATGAGGGTACATGGGAAAAAGATGACAAAAAAAGCTCTATTGCTCGAAAAGTTTTATATGTATATAAGGCTATTGGATTTGTTTTAGTTGTGCTTAGCTCAATAAAGCTATTATTTAGTTATTTTGCATAATTGAAAGGTGAATTCAGAGTTGGTTTTATCTAATTAATCATCAATTAAATAAAATAGCTGAAGACCTTTGCGGAATAACGGGCTGTTAAAAACGTGACCACATGCGAGTAATACTCCATGTGGTTCTTTATGTAAGAGATGATTTGTAAAAACTATTGACGTATCAATACGTCATCTTAACTTGAGACGTATTGGTACATCTTTAATGAAGGAGGGGTTATGATGATTGGTCTTGAATACATCATCAAGCTTTATAACGGAACTTACAAAGAACTAGCCAAGAAACTTGATATTACACATCGACTGTGACGGATTGGCTCAGTAAGCGAAGAGCCATTCCCAAAGCCAAGCTCGAAGCTTTGTCGTGCCGCCGGGACTGGCGAAGAAATGCGGCTATTACGATGAGGAATATCCGGATATGCATCCGGGCGGCCCGCGCGACGGCTGGGAGAAGCAATATAAGAAGAAGCATTGGGAGCTGTATTTCACCAATGACGTGAGTCTGGCGTTGCCGGAGCCGCTGCAGGTGACGGAAGCGGACAGCACGAAGTGGAAGGAAACATACGTTTACGGTGCTGGCGGCGAGCGCCTGAGTATGACCTACCTGCCGGCGTACGACGACAACAACGGCTGGGAGCCGACCCCGGGTGCGGGCGGCGCGGAACCGGGCGTGCAGCCGAAGACGCTGTGGTATATGCATGATGCCCAGGGCAGCGTCATCGGCCTTGCGGAGAAGGACGGACGCGTCTCTGCGCGCTACCATTATGACGAGTTCGGCGTGATGCTGAACAGCAAGAAGACGGATCTGAATTGGCCGGGGCCGGACAATCAATTCGGATACATCACATTAGGGTATGATTATACCAGCGGGCTCACATATGTAAGAGCACGGTATTACCAGCCGGAGATCGGGCGGTTTAAGTGAGGATACGTATAAGGGGCAGTTGGATAATCTACTGAGTCAGAATCTTTATGCGTATGTGATGAATAGTCCACTAAATTGGGTTGATCCAAGTGGACATCAGGGTGTCAAAGGGAAATCGCCTACCGCAGCAGTAACCGGTACATGAAGCTGTTTTTGAGACAATGTATGCCGAATCGAGTACTTACACACCAGATACTGAAGTATATGTTCCTGTCCTAAGTAATGAATCTGGTTGGGGAAGAGCGGACTTAGTCTTAGATAATGATACTGACAGAGAACGTGAAGTATATGAAATAAAACCCATCTCCCATTCGCAGCCAGTACGTGTTAATAATACACAGCAAAGACAAAAAAACAAGGATGCGAATACTCATTGGAGGGGTCATATTGAAGGGTTCATTTAACAAGTTATGATGCAGTAAGGGGAACGACGTTTAATCCTAACGGGATGATAGTACTTATTCCTGAAAATCCTGACGTATATATTCAAGTCAAGACGTATTACGGTAAAGAACCGGGAATGATCTACTATCAAGTTAAGAGCAAACCTAGTGATTTTGATAAACGAGTAAAAGAATATTTTGAAAAAGCTGTTGCACTTGGGGGGCGATAATATTCTTTATTTTGACAAGAGGTGCTGGAAACATGGCCCCCAGACCCACTCCTGCTATAGCGTAGAAGGAAGGTCTTGGCTAACACACTTAAAGAAAAGGTGATTCTATTGTCTACACTGAAGGCAATAAACAAAGTTGTAACCCCGAAATTGAGTGAGCTTGGTTTCTTGTATTCTGGAAAACGAGATCCAATCAGTTGGGGCTATTCACGAATTTATAAGGATGCTGAGCAACATATTTATTTCGAGAAAATCAGCTCCAATCCAAATCGAATTCGGTTTGTGCTAGGGACATCGGTAAGTCTTGAAACAGCCTCTTACAAAAGATTCGCAAAGGAACTGCCGCCACTCGGGATGGAGTATACCGATGAGGCTTCACTATGTGAAGCATTAAACATACTGACAGAAATCATCATTAAACAAGGGTTATCATGGTTAGATGTGATGAGTACGCCTGATGTAAGGCCAAGTGCTGAAATGAATGCGTTATTTATGAATACCCTTGCGGGCCGGGCAGAAAGATTTATACAAGCCTACAACTTAAATTACAGTCAACCTAACTTTGTAGAGTTACTTCAAGACATCGTCAGGGAACAGTCGCTTAATGGGGAAAAAGAAGCCGATTGGGAATTTATCATGGACGCATCCGCCGCACTTGGGGAATATATCCGAAATAACTTGGGTGGAGAATGGGCTGATTATATGGTTCACAAGATGCCTGGGATTGTTAATATAGGAGAGAAGCAAAATATTCGTGCTAATCCGATATTTTGGATTTCCCGATATTGGGGAAGGCCCTATTACGATCCCTACGAATTAAGGAAAATGATTAATGGTGTTACAAATCTTAGTCGGTAGTCGTTCAGTTAATATGAAGAAGCCACATGCGGGTAGATGCTCCATGTGGTTTCTTTTTGCCAAAAACAAATAGAAGACCGCCCCAAAAGGTTGGTCTTCATTCGTCTACAATATCCTGCAAATCAATAATTTACGAATATTTTCAATTTCTAAAGCCTCAGCAATCCGTTGATGTGTGCCTTCTAGGACCAAATAGCGGAACCTCGGACCGATAGCCTGCCAAAACGAACGATAAACAAAAAATAACGTACCCTGTGTCCGGATTGATCCGAACGGCTTCTGCTTACAATTCAGACCCACGCGGGAACGCGCGGCGCGTAACGCATGCAATGCCGGTATATGCAGAAAGGTCCGCGCGCAGCGACAGCCGTTTGGAACAGACGGTTCCTCTAAACATGTCCGGTAAAGGCGCCGATAAAAGGAATACCGAAATTATGAAGGATCATGCACAATAACGTTTTTTTGCGAGAATAACGGCGTTGTACCAATTTATAAAGGAATTTGCCGGGCGATGTCGTAGTATAACAAGTAGTTGAATATATCGCAGTTAAACATGTCCGGTATATGAGGTTGTCTAAAAAGACTACCGGATTTGCAGAGGAAATCCAGTTCGCAAGCGTTTGCTTATACAAGCTTATCTTTCATTGCGAAACGATGCTGTCCGTCAAGGCCAGCACAGAACCGAGCTGCACTGCTTGCTGTTAATGGTTCATCCGGAGGGCAGCCGTTTCTGCTTGAACAAATACTATGGGGGAGGATTCATATGATGTCTATACGAGTAGGGCTTATTGGGTACGGGCTGGCAGGCTCGGTATTTCATGCGCCCTTGATCGGCGCCGTCGAGGGATTGGAGTTGAAGGCGGTCGTCACGTCTTCGAACGCGGCTAAGGCCGCTTATGATTTTCCGCGGGCGAAGATTATGGCGGACGTTCAGTCTTTGTTCGGAAGCAGTGAAGTGGATTGTATTGTCGTTTCCAGTCCGAATGCGACTCACTATGACTATGCGAAGCAGGCCATTCTCGCCGGCAAACATGTTGTCGTCGAGAAGCCGTTTACCGTAACATCGGAGGAAGCGGAAGAGCTGGTCATGCTTGCAGAGCGGCAAGGGGTCATTCTGACCGTGTATCAGAACCGGCGATGGGACAATGATTTTCTCACGGTACGAAGCTTGCTCGACACCGGGATGCTCGGCAAGCTGTCCGTTTATGAGTCGCATTATGACCGTTATCGCCCTCAGGTGCAGAAACGATGGAAGGAAGAACAGCTCCCGGGCTCGGGCATCCTGTACGATCTGGGCTCCCATCTGATCGATCAGACGCTTGTTTTGTTCGGCATGCCGGAGACGGTATCCGCTGATTTGCGGTTGGAGAGGAAAGGGACGGAAATTGTAGACTACTATCATCTGGTGCTCGGCTACTCAAACGGCATGCGGGCCATTCTCCATTCGGGTTCCCTGGTGAGGCAGCCGGGGCCGCGCTTTTTGCTGCATGGGGATAAGGGGAGTTATATGAAGTTCGGTCTGGACCCGCAGGAGGAGCAGTTAAAGAAAGGGCTTCGGCCGGGCGATATCGGATGGGCGGAGGAGCCTGCTGCATTGCATGGACAATTGACGGCGGATGCCGGAGATTTGTCGGTCCGTTCCGTCATTGAGACGAAGCGGGGAAGCTACGAAACTTTCTATGTCAAGCTGGCGGATGCGATCGGCCGAGGCGGCGAAGTGCCGGTGCCGGCCCGCGACGCCCGCAATACGATCCGCATTATCGAAGCGGCTGTTCAAAGCGACCGCGAGCAGCGGCGGATTACGTTTGCGGAAAATGACCGGTAAAGATAGTTAACGGCTTTGGTCAATTTATCATTCATCCCCCCCCGCAAGTTGTGTGGAGTACCAGGAGTACGTGCGGGGGCTTTTTTTACTGCAATTGGTGTACAGCCGAAGGTCCAACTTGCAGGGAAAGTTTTGTTCTGTAATAAGATGAGCAACCAAACACATAATCAAGTTTGACACACTCTCCCTAACAGTTGTATAATACAACAAATGTAACAATCAACTAATAGGGGTGAGCATTTATGATGGAAGTATCAAGCTTGCTGGAGCTCAGAGGGTATGTTCAGCTGTTTATTAAACGGTTCGGTCTGCTTGAGCAAACGGTGACGCCATGCGGATATTCGCTCTCGCTGTCGCAGGTGTTCGCGCTGCAGGAGCTGGAGAAGGCGACACTTACGCTCACCGAATTGGCGGAGAAGCTGCAGCTGGAACGCAGCTCTGTCAGCCGGCTGGTTGATCAGCTTGTCAAGGGCGGTTTCGTTCATCGGGAGCCGAACGAGCAGAACCGCAGGGAAGTGAAGCTGTCGCTCAGCGATAAGGGAGAGCGAAGCATCATAAATGTCAGGGAGCAATCGATTCGTTATTATTCGACCCTATTGGATGAGGTGTCCGAAGAGGAGCGGAGGCAAGTCGTTGCGGGATTCCGGATTTTTGCCGACGCGCTGCTGAAGGCGAAGCAGAGAGACTTTGAGCTTGGCTCAAAGACCTCTATGTCAGGTGCGAAATGATCAGCGGGCGTAAGGAGACCTTATCCGCTATCGCGGCATTTCTATTCTCCTTCCTGGCGTCATCGCACCATTGGCTTCATATGGGAATTCTGATGGTTATGGGGGGATCCGGCGGTATGATGGCCACAATGTCCGCTGTCGTCTGGGTTCGACGCCTCATGATTGTAATGTCGATTGTTACCGTCGCGTTCTCTCTCTACCGGCTCATGAAGCATCGATGCCGCAAGCCTGGGAGGCTTGCGTTGTCCGTCGGTTCGGCAATCATCTCGGTCGGGATTGTCTTGTATACGTTGTTTAGCTTTGGCTGGTAACGGGCGAATTAATCCATCTCATAAATCGATCCGGAGCGGCCCGCGAACAGCTCCGTATAAACCTTCTCCGCGTAAGAATCGGTCATGCCGGAAATGTAATCGGCGACAAACCGGGGCCAGCTCCACTTGTGCCTGTGATGTTCATAATTTTCCAGCCAATCCGGGGGTATAATAAGCCGGCCGTAATCCGGTTGGATAAAGCTGTCCCATAGACGGCGAATCCGGATTTCGCTGCGCATCTGCAGCCGTTGTACGCGAAAATCCTTGATCAGCGTCACCCATGCGAGCTTCTTCAATATTTCCATCGTGCGCAGCAGCTCGTAGTCCTGCTCTCCGTCCCGCACGAAAGTGACGCGTTTCCAACCCCGGGCGGTATCGTCGATCATGCCGACGCTGCCGGCAAACATACTGACCCAGCGCGCCTTCATCTCCCTTCGCGTTCGGGATGCTTCGCGATCACACGCAAAGTAAACTTGCTCCCATTGCTCAAAGTATGCATCCAGCACATTCCGGACCATTGCGGGGATATCGACCTCATCCCAGTTCACTTCCGAGTTTCCCTTATCGTTGATGATTTCCTGCACGAGGTGCTCGACCAGCCTGTCGTCGTCGAAAAAAGCGCGGTCCATACGGATTTTGCCTGCGCGAATCCCGTCCTCAATGTCATGGGTGGAATAAGCGATATCGTCGCACAGGTCCATCAGCTGCGTCTCGAGCGTTCCGCATCCGACCGGCATCCCCCATTTATGGCGAAGCTCCCCGATCTCTTCCCATTCGGACGGGTAGACGCCCTTAAGGCGTCCCGGTTCGTCCAGACAGTACGGATATTTATTAATCGCCAGCAGTACGGCGGCCGTTAAATCAAGTCCGCTGCCGCTGCCGGCGCGTTTCTCAAGAAACATCAGAATGCGGAAGTTCTGGGCATTGCCTTCATATGGAAGGCCGCAAAGTTCCGTGAGAAGACGGTTCAGCACCTCTTCACCCTTATGACCGAATGGAGGATGGCCCAGATCATGCGCAAGCGCGGCGCATTCTACGACAGCAGGGTCGATCGTCAGACCGGGGTGCTCCCTTCCGGACAGAAACGGATATTGCTTGAGCAGCCGTTTGGCGACTTCCCTTGCGATCTGCGACACTTCAAGCGAGTGGGTCAATCGCGTCCGATAATAATCGCCGGTACCTGCGCCGAATACCTGCGATTTGCCCTGAAGCCTTCGAAAGGCAGGAGACTGGATTAAACGCGCGTAATCGCGGTCGTATTCGTCGCGTTCTTCACTAAACGTCGAGCTTGAAGGCTCATCCAATCTAAGCATTCGCAAATCCATCATTCCCAGCCTCCCCCGATGTCAGTTTTTATAACATTATACTATAGTATTCACCGGGAGGTGAAACGAAATTAATATTCAGAGAATATTAATGTCATGTTTTATCACGCTGAGCTAGGGAATACCACTTCAACGGTCGTTCCGGTGCCGGGCCTGCTGGATATGTGAATATGCCCTTTATGATGGTTCATAATTTGTTGGCAAACCATCAGCCCGAGGCCGGTTCCTGTCTCCTTCATCGTGTAAAACGGCTCCCCGATGCGCAGCAGCTCTTCCTCCGTCATGCCAATCCCTTGGTCGATGAATTGGATGACAACCTGATACCGGTCATTCCGGAACACACGGATCCGAATCGTTCCGCCATGGGGCATCGCTTCCATTGCATTCTTCATAATATTGACAAACACCTGCTTGAGCTGATTGGAATCGCCTGTAATATTTGGAATATCGTCTACAAAGTCGGTATCAACCACAATACCGGCCAGCGTTGCCTGGGAATCGAGCAAAATCATCAGATTGTTTATCAGTTCCCGGATATTGATTGGTTGAATCGATTGAACCTGCGGCTTGGCGAGCACCAGAAACTCGCTGACGATAAAATTAATATGGTCCAGTTCGTTCATCATTACGTCCAGGTGCTCATCGGTAAGCGTTCCTTTGATTTTGTGAAGCTGCAGAAAGCCTTTCAGCGTCGTAAGCGGGTTGCGTACTTCGTGGGCCACGCCTGCGGCCAACTGGCCGACGACCGATAGTTTCTCGGAACGCCGCATAATCTCTTCCGTTTGTTTGCGAAGCGTAATATTCCGCGAGATGGACGCAATGGCGATGATGCTCCCTTCCCCGTCTCGTATCGGGGAGATCGTCAGACTGACATCGATCATCCGGCCGTCCTTGGTCCGCCGAATCGTCTCATAATCGGCAATGGTCTCGCCTTTCATAATTGAATGTACGTGCTGTTCGGCTTCTTCTGCATGTGTCTCGGGCACCATCGGCAGCGGCTGCCCTTGAGCTTCCGCATAACGCCAGCCGTACATGAACTCGAAGGCTTTGTTCGCCTGCATAAGATTGCCTTTCAGATCGGTGACGAAGATCGCGTCCGATGTATGACTGATGAACGACTCGAGGTACTCCTTGGTGCTGCGAAGCTCTTCTGCCGATTCTTTCAATTGGTTCATATACAAATTCAAATTATCCGACATCGAATTGACGCTTCCGGCGAGATGCCCGAGCTCGTCCTTTGGGTTGGCTACCGTAATCCGCTCCCCGAAGTTTCCGGCTGCAATTTCGTTCACCTTAAGCAGCACATGATTGATCGGGCGCATCAAAATCCCGGAGATAAAGTAACTGGAAAACAGTGTGATCACGATCAAACTGAACGAAATCAGGCTGTGAAGCAGCAGCTGACGGTAAAGCATCTGATCGATGAACGCCCGGTCCATCGTAATGCCGATGACATATGTTTTGTTGCTGCCGATTGTCATCGGGATGAAGCTTTTGAGCACCCGAGTCCCGTTAATTTCGGCTCTGATTGTTGTCATGTTATCGGTTTCGGCCGCAGCAACAATCTGTTTCATATCATCCGCTTCATTCTTATAGTCATATTGACCGAATGTGACGGCGCGCACATCGAGATTGTAGACGAGTTTTCCTTTTTTGAGCTTCAATATCGGCTCTTTGCCGAAAAATTCAGGGTCGAAGCCCGTGATTTCCAGAACATTTTCATTGTCCTTCAGCAATTTGCCGACCAAAGCATCGGTGCCGGCCAACCGTTCAAAGTCGAGCAGGATATCGGCATTGACATAGGGATTAATCATGTAATTGGTCGTGCCGTCGTAATAATCCCCCCATTTGTTAATAACGTTTGGATTCGAAGTTGCATAATTATAAGGTCCTGACCAATAATCCGGCAGCTTCTGCCCCCTTTCTACCGTAACAGGCACGCGGTCGAACAATTGATTGAACGCCGTATACCAATAGTCCCATGACTTCGCGCTTAAATTAATTTCATCCGGCTCAGAAGACTTAAGGGCCACAATGTCATCCTGGGTACGCTTCCACAATGTGATATGATCGATCCCGAGCTGTTCGCTGATGTCAGCCAATTGCTCGTTCGAAACTTCGTCGATGTCATTAGGAAGCTGATGTTTGGCGGCAATTGCCGCCATTCGAAGCATACTTCCCAGAGAATCCTCTATATGCCGTTTAGCTTGTTCGGACACCTCAACTGTGGCGCCGATTTGCCTGGCGATGACCTCGGACTGCTGCTCGGCATTGGCTAGCATCTCGTTGCGGGAAGATATATAGTAAAAAGATATATTTAACGTAAGAACTACAGCGACAATGAGAGAAATAAAAAGCGATAGTTTCAACTTGATGGACATACATAGGCTCTCCTTCGTTTAACTATAAGAAAGTATACGTTTCACTACAGGATTTCCAAGGGGAAATCCACTTCGTAAGCGTTCGCTTTATATAACGATTTATATTTCATCGCGAACGGACCGGATACCTCCAAAGGCGGTGTCAGCCGTTTCTAAGTATTGATAAGTTTCACACTTATATCTGCTAATTCTCCGCGAAACAAAGCTTAGCCGCCAAAGAACGGCAAAGCCGTTTACGGTTACAGGGGGTTATCTTAGAAGTTTACACGTTACATGAAAAAGCTGCAAATAGAAAAATTAAGCTTTTTTTAAGCTTCTACTCATAAAGTTTTGTTATAGTAGCTTGCAGTAAAAAATGAATGAATAAAACGTAGAGGGAAGGGGTCAGGGCATGAATAACGCGGAAGGAAACGGAAAGCAAGAACAGGAGGGGGAAGTTACAAGCACACAGTCCGAGCAAACGACCATGCCGGGAGAAGAAAGCTCCGTTAAACAGGCGGGGAAAGAAATGAATCGGCCGGCAGCCGTCTGGATGGGTGTATCCTTTGTGCTGCTTTTTCTTCTCATTCTGACGGCTATTTTCGGGCCCGTGCGCGGCGGCGGGACTTCTTCGGAGGCTGTGGCCAAAGTAAACGGAATAACGATTGGCAAGGATGCGCTGTATGAATCGCTTGTCGAAACGGGTGGCGACTCGGCGCTTGAGTCGCTCATTGTGGACGAGCTGCTTCGCCAGGAGATGGAGAAGGCGGGATATACGCTAACGGAAAGTGATATTGAAGAGGAATTGGCGGAGATCAAGTCCGACTACTCGAGCGATGAAGAGTTTCAAAGTGTGCTGCAGCAGTACGGGATGACCGAGAAGGCATTGCTCAGCCAGATTCGGATTAATGCGCAGATGAAAAAGCTGCTTGAGCCGCAAATTGAAATCACCGAGGAAGTGCTGCAAGATTTTTATGAGCAAAATAAGGACAATTTGGCAACGCCGGAGGAAGTGAGAGCGTCGCATATTCTCGTAGAAACTCAAGAAGAAGCGGAGAAGATTCTTGAGCAATTGAAACAAGGAGCCGACTTCGCCTCGCTTGCTGCGGAGAACTCGACCGATACGGTCTCCAAGGATAATGGAGGCGACGTGGATTTCTTCTCTAGGGGTGAGATGATGCCGGAATTCGAAGAAGCGGCTTTCGCGCTTGAAACCGGACAACTTAGCGACATCGTGGAGACGGATTACGGATTCCATATTATCAAGGCGACGGATCGCAGGGAGTCCTCCGTTCCAGCTTATGAGGACGCGAAAGAAGAGCTTCGGGAAAATTATCTGAATGAAGAAATGTATAACCGTTCGGGCCCGTGGCTGGAAGAAATCCGGTCGGCTGCGACTATCGAAAATTATTTGAATCCGGCAAGTTAGCAAGTCATAACGGACAAACCGTCAGGATTCCTGACGGTTTGTCGAGTAAATGTTTCCCAGTATTTGTTCCATCATGGGTTTATAGCTCATCCAGAAAAACTGCTCATCCTCTCGGATGTAGGACAGAAAGCGGTAGAAAAGCTTGGGCAGGCTCCATTTAGCAAAATATTGAACGTCGATATCTGCATAATCGCCGGAGAAATAATAATCATTACGTACCGGATGCCTTATTGCGGCGGGGAACTGCAGAGGAATGCCGTTCGATTCCAGCTTTGACGCGCCTCCTTCGGTCAATTCCAATGAGAAATGCGCATCGGTAACCAGTTCCGGGCCGGGAATCATGACGTCGAACCAATAACCGTAAACACTGTTTGAGGCCCTGGGATATTGCGCTCTTCCTTCCTCCGTCAATTCAAATCGTACCTTGCCGTGGAAATCTTCTTCACGCAGTAAAACAAGGCGACCCGTTTCATCCACGAAAGCGATTGCCTCGCCGTGAAAAGTCCAAGGCTGGCCGGTTTGCGCTTCGTATTTCGATTTCATCCACTCCGGCACTTCGCTGCTTTGTAGATCGGAGAAATAACGGCCGATCCAACCGGTCCATGACACCCCCAGGCTTTTTTCGATAATGGTTCTCAATTGTGTTGATGTGGGGGAAGCGATGGAATTAAACTCCATAATCAATGTGCCGTCCATTCCTTTTGCATCCATGATTTGATTCCATTCATAAACGGTCAGACCGCCGTACAGAAGAGCTGAGCGGTCTCCCCTGATATTCCGGTTTTGGTAATCGGCCTCATATACGCCATAGGTATCAGCTACATAAATCATGTCCGGCCGGCGATCAAACGAGAGATTGCGTTCTCCCCTGCCTGTCGTCGGATCATGTCCGTAATAATCGAATTCCGCACGGTAAAATTTATGGTCGGATTTGGTGATCTTGCTGTTTTCCAATATCCAGAATAGGCCGAAATGTTCTCTGTAATCGTCCGTCGGTACGGTTTTATCCACAACAAAAATATTAAGCGGTTTTTTTTCTTTGATTTGCCATGCCGCAAAGGGCAGAGCCAGAAGTAGAATAACGGCCGTCAGGCAAGCCGCTGAGACCCGGCGGTAGTTCATATCCGCTTCCTCCTTTCCACTGTAATTATATGTGCGCTGTCGGCTTGTCCGGTTCGTTCGGTCTGGATAAGCCTTTGCGTTCCATGTCCGTCCAGCTCCTCTCATTCCGCCAATACTTGTAAAAGGCGAACGTACGCCAGAATGCGTTCACCTGCCGGTACCAGAAATTCTCGATAATACTGAAATACACCAGCTTGACGAATTGACTGACCTTGGTATACCTGCGAAAGCTGATCTCCTCAAGCAGCACAGCTGTCATCGACAAGAATATCCCGAATACAAGTGTGCTGATCAGAAAAAAGATGGCGAAATACAAGTTCACCAAACCGAGTGCGTAGCCGATTCCGAAAAAAAGCAGTCCGATTAATTCGATCGGCGGTCCGAGGATTTCAACAATCAGGAAGTAGGGCATCGTGAACAGCCCCATTGTGCGGTATTTCGGATTAAACAATACATTGCGATGCTTGGACAGGCATTCCATTAATCCGAGCGCCCATCTGGTACGCTGTTTGCGCAGAACGCCAAGGCTTTCGGGGGCTTCCGTCCAGCATACCGGGTCGGGAACGAACAGTACCTTTGCCCTGCTCTTCGACTTATACATATGCTTCTGCAGACGGACGACGAGCTCCATATCTTCGCCGATGGTACAGGGATCGTAGCCGCCGATATGGATAACGTCCCGTTTGCGGAAAATTCCGAACGCCCCGGAAATAATCAATAAGCTGCTCAAGCTGCTCATCCCGATCCGTCCCATCAGAAACGACCGCAAGTACTCGATCACTTGATGTACGGCGAGAACGTTGCGCGATAAATCAACATTAATAACTCTTCCCGATCGTATGGTACATCCGTTAGCAATGCGGATAATTCCGCCGCAAGCGACAATTTCATCGTGGCCCTCAATGAAAGGGCGCATGGCTTTCAACAAAGCGTCGCGCTCAAGGACAGAGTCGGCATCGATTCCGCAGAAATAAGGATAGGAGGAAAGATTGATGCCGGCATTCAGCGCATCTGCTTTGCCGCCGTTCTCTTTGTCAACTACGATCAGATTCGGGTATAACTTGGAACGGTACAGTTCCGTTACGTTCTTCGTCGGAACCTGGTACCGGATAATTTGGCTCGCCTTCACGAGTTGAAATTGCTCAATGAGAATATCAAGGGTTCGGTCCTTGCTTCCATCGTTGACGACGATAATTTCGTATTCGGGATAATTTAAATGGAGCAGAGAATACAAGCTCTCCCGGATGGTCAGTTCCTCGTTATAAGCGGGAAGGAGTATGGAAACCGGCGGGGTCAGCTCGGAGCTGTTGATTTCGGCATACTCGCTGTATAAGCTCCGTTTCATATAGTCTCTGATTTTATTCAGCGATAAGAGAAAGAGCGAGAGATAAAAGCCGTTTACAACAACCACATAAAAAATAATCAACACGTTAAAATAGAAGAAGACGCTCTGGAAACTGATCATAAGGCTGCCTCCTCCGGATGCCATTTCGTCAACATTTGATCGGCCATATCCTTGGCATACGAATCATGGTGATGCTTGCTTGCCCATCGCAGGTTGTCTTTGCCGACGGATCCGAAGCCGAATAAAGCTTCCGCCGCACGGTAACGAACCCACCATTCCGGATCGGCTAATTTGTCCAATAGTTGAGGGATTGCGCTATACATGGAGCAGGCTTGTATCACCCGGATCGTCTGCATTCGCTCAACCCAATTATCGCTACGGAGGCCGTGCATGATTTCATCCTGGTTGGAGACGATGCCGATGTCCGCCATTGCCTTAAGGGCTTTGATGCGAAGCTCGACGCTGGAGGAAGAAAGGCAGGTTTCCAGATAGGGCAATGCCTTCATCGACCTCGCCCGGCCGAACAAGTCTATGAACAGCCCCTGCAGCAAGGGAGAAATGCGGTTCATATTCGCAAGCATCAGGTCAACGTCTTCTTCGGTCACTTTCCTTAGAATATCTGCGATTCGAATAATGGATACCCGCTGCAGACGATGACTCTCCTGAATCAAATATTCAATCAATACGCGGTTCCGGCCATGCATGCTTAATGTTCGGGCGGTAGTCATCCTCACGTCGTATTGAGGAGACAGAAGCTGGTCTTCCACCAGCGGCAGCAGTTCCTTCAGTTTCAGAATGCCGATATTCCGAATAGCTTCCGCCGCTTTCCACCAGCGCTTGTCTTGCAACTGCGACCGCAATTCATTCGTCAGCCCGATCAATGCGCATGCCTGCTCCACCCTGCGCCATTCCTCGTCGCTTTGGATATTTGTCGAAATGTCGAGCAGCATTCGCGCAAGAATCGCTCTCTTCCATTTCTTGGACTGCTGTAGCAGCCGATGCTGAAAGTGGTTGTCGACCGTAATATATCTGCTTATTAAGGGATAGATAAATCGTTCATAATTCCGGTTTCTTCGCGCGATATAGTGCATGACGCCTTTACGGACTAATAAAAACAGAAATAGCAAAAACAAAAAGAAAGCGAAGACAAAGGTCAGCATGAATAAAATAAATATAAATGACATTGGCACGATTCCTTATCCGGTTAATTCGGTCCGCAATGCCCAGTGCCTTCTCAGCTTTGCTTCCACCTCTGCAACCGAGAAGGGCTTGCCGATATAATCGTCGGCGCCGACCTGCAGTCCGCGAAGAATGCTGCCCGATGTATTTTGCTTGGACAGGAAAACAAAAACATTATGCCTGATGTGAAGAATTTGCCGCACTTGCAGGCATAATGCGTACCCGTTAATGCCGGACATGCTGGTTTCCGAGAGGATGATGTTCGGCCGGAATCGCGTGGTGTGCTCCACGGCAGTCTCTGTCTCCGTACAGATTTCGATCTCCCATTCGTCCTCGCTTAAGTGATTCTGAAGAATCGTTGGTGCAACGAGATCATCATCGACGATCAGCAGTTTAATGCGATCGTTTCGGCGAGCGGAGGCTTCATTCAAGGGAGGCGATTGATAGATGACGGCATCGTGCGGAGCCAGTGTCAGTTGATGCTCGATTCGCATAACGAGATCCTCTGCCTGCGTGAAGCCGTGCTCGCTTTCGATGACCCCGATTTTGATATAGTTTGCAAATAATTGCGCGGAAGGAATCATTTCCATTAACTTGACGATCCGCTCGGCGGCCAGCACCGCTCCTGCCATTCTGGACGCAGGGAGCAATATGACAAATGCGTTCATGCTCCATCTTTTGATTTCATCGTATTTGCGAATGGTTTTTCCTGCATGAGCGT
Source organism: Paenibacillus tarimensis (assembly GCA_041281825.1). Lineage (GTDB taxonomy): Bacteria > Bacillota > Bacilli > Paenibacillales > Paenibacillaceae > Paenibacillus_D > Paenibacillus_D tarimensis_A. The sequence continues at coordinate 268,697 of CP166298.1, forward strand.
AAAAAGCGGAATAGAATGCGTAGACCTCTTTGGATCCGAAAGTCTGCAATAGATAAGGGAGTTGCTCCAGCCGTATGTAGATAAGCGAAAAATAGGATTGGAACCTGATGTATCGAAGCCATTCTTTTTGCAGAATTTTGACCATATCTTTACGTTCCTCATTCCTGTTGGTCAGCTCCGCTTGTTCGTTCTTCCTGAGCAAATTACGAATGGAGGCATCCAGAACGGCAGGTGTCACAGGGGAGGGGAGGACGAAATCGACGTCATTATTTATGATTTTAGCCCATCGTTCACTGTCCAATGACGGGCAAATCGCGATGACCGGAATGCAGTCCTCCCACACATTGTCCTTAATCATTCGGACGGTCTCGTCGCCAATCCTGTCCGGAAGCTGCATATTCAGAACAAGAATCAGTTTTTTCTCCAGCAATATATCCCTGATGATAATGTCGATTACCTGCCCGGGCTCGACCGTTTCCACAGCATAATTCCGGTTCATTGGCAGCAGCAGTTCCTCGAGACGTAACGATCCGTCATCAACAATAAGCGCCTTTGCCTGAAGCGACGCCGTATGATTATTTACCGGCCCCATGATGACAGCGGATTGAAGTTCCCCGGTTGTTTGATCATACAACCGTTTCATCAGCTCTTGAATGATGCTCGTTCCATTCACCGCTAATGAATAGTCGGGATCGTCCTTTTTGTAATACCTTAAGATCAGGCTGGCAAGAGTATAAATGTCTTTTTGCCCGGATACGGCGCTCCAATCTCTTGTTTGTTTAAGGAAATGATACAAGGATTCCCTGTTCATCCGTGCGGCAAAAAAACGCTCGTTATGCTGCATTGATCCATACAGCCTTTCCAGCTTCTCTTGGTACCGCGGCACAAGCGGAGGTTGGCGCAGCATCGTCGAATCCTTCATCTCGGATCACTCACAGTTCTAAAATAATCAGTCAACATTCGACATCGAGATATGGGTCATTATTCCTATCTATCTTGTATATTATATCATATCACGGGTTAATAAAAGAACTAAACGGAAAATCGAAACATTTGGATTCCCATGCAGTTTGTGGATATCTTTCCTCTGTTGTTAGATGCTGTTTCTTGTGGTACCATAACTTATCATAATGCAGGAATCGGGGTCATTTGAAATGCGGAAATCGGTATGGATGTCAGGGTCTATTCTGATAATCGCGGTTGGACTATTAAGCTATTTTTACCAAGATGAATTGACCGATAGAAAATCCGATCGGCCGGTGCGGCATACGATTGTGCCTTACATAAACGAGAATGGGATATCGCAAGTATCCGCTGTTGTCGACGGCAAGATCGCCTTCTACGACGGTTCCTCCTGGCAGCCTCTTTTTTGGACCGGCGTAAATCTCGGGACAAGCACTCCGGGACATTTTCCGGGGGACTTATCGCCGACCAGAGAAGACTACTTGCGCTGGTTCGAGCAAATGGTAGAAATGAATGTTAAAGTGATCCGCATCTATACGATTCTGCCTCCGTATTTCTACGAAGCGCTTGCCGAGTTCAACGCGTGGCAAGAAACGCCTCTGATGATATTCCATGGCATTTGGTCGCCGGAGGAAGAACTGATCGGGGAAGATTCGAGCGGCAGAGATGCTTATTCGGAAGAAATCACTGCGATATTCAGGAACGAAATCCGCGACGCGGTCGGCGCAGTTCACGGCAAAATAACGATTCCGCATAAGCCCGGCCACGCATCCGGAGAGTATACAACGGACATATCGCCATATGTGCTCGGGTGGATTATCGGTACGGAATGGTTCCCATATGCCGTGGAGGTTACGGATCGGAAGCATGGAGGAATGCCTGCTTATACAGGAACCTATTTTCGCGGAAGCGATTCCGCTTCGCCGTTCGAGAACTGGCTGGCCCGAATGCTGGATACCTTGGCTGAAGAAGATATGAAATACGGTTGGCAGAGACCGGTTGCGTTTACGAATTGGCTTACGACCGATCCGATGACGCATCCGAATGAGCCCCTGGAGCAAGAGGACCTGGTATCTGTGGATCCGATGAACATAGTCACGCAGCCGGAATGGTATGCGGGGTATTTCGCGGCCTATCATGTGTATCCTTATTATCCCGATTTTCTTCGCTTCGAAGAAAAGTATCTGACCTATAAGGACCGTCACGGCGAGATCAATCCTTATGCAGGGTATTTGAACGATCTGCGCGCGCATCACCGGGGAATTCCGCTGATTGTAGCCGAGTTCGGCGTGCCAAGCTCCAGAGGAATCGCCCACTTTGGCCCGCTGAACCGGAATCAAGGCATGCATAATGAAGATGAGCAGGGCCGAATGAATGCGGATCTGTTGAGGAGCATTTACGATGAACGCTTGGATGGCGCGTTGTTGTTCGAATGGCATGACGAGTGGTTTAAGTTCACATGGAACACCTTTGATCTGGAGGCGCCATCGTCGCAGCGGGCGCAATGGCGCAATCGTCTGACCAACGAGGAGCACTTCGGAGTTATTTCCGTGGAGCCGTCCCCTTGGAATGGGGAATTGATCCGGATCGACGGGGAGCGGGACGATTGGGATTACAAGAACAATCACGACACGCTTCAGGCAGACGAATTCATCCTGAATATCAACCATGACGAGTCGGATCTGTACTTGTTGATCGAGAAGAAATCCGGAGATTGGGATACCCCTAATGAATCGATATACATCGGTTTTGATACGATCAACGGGGGAGCTCGCTTCAACGATGCGGCTGCCGGCATTCGTTTCCCAACGGGAATTGAAACGCTGCTAATAATAGAGGGAGACGAAGCGCGAATGCTGATTAACAGCGCTTATGATCAGCACACCTGGACCTACGGCGTTTCCAACCGCTTAATAGATATCGATCCAGCATATGCGGATGACTCTGCCGGACGGATGCTTCCCTGGAAGCTGCCTACCGATCTGGGTTTCTATCTTCCGGAGACGCAAGTGACCGTACCATTCCATGATGTGGAAGTCGGGCGGATGATAAAAGGGATTTCCGATCCGAAGGATCCTGCATTTAACAATCTGTCCGACTGGCACGTCAGGGGCAATAGAATAGAAATCCGTATTCCATGGATGTTGTTGGGGTTCACCGATCCCGGCACTCGCCTGGTCTGGGATTACCTGTACCGTGCAGGGGGCTTTAAGCCTGTTCCAACCGAAGGGGTGCGGATAATGCCTGTTTATTTGTCCGGTGCAAGACCATCATCAGTGGTGGAAGCGGCCCATCAGCATCTGTATCAATGGGAAAGCTGGACCGAACCGGCCTATCATGAGCGCAAGAAGAAGAGCTTCTATATTCTTCGGGACGCATTCGCCTCCTATACAGAACCGTTGGAAGCCGAACCATCGGATGGAAGAAATTGAACGATATTCATCAGGTTTGTGGTATACTGGGAAAAATCAAGACGCAACTATTTTTGAGCGAAAGATCAGGGGTGTTGGCGGGATGCTGCAGAATACGATTATCATTCTGTATGTCATGAATATTTTTCTTGCCGGCACCGTCATTTTCCTGGAACGGCGCAACGTTGCAGCGACATGGGCGTGGCTCTTGGTACTATTTTTTCTTCCCAGCGTAGGCTTTATCCTGTACCTCATTATCGGGCAAAACCTGAGCAGGCGGAAAATATACAAAATAAAATCCGATCGGCTTAAAGATATCCGGGATATTCTATACAGTCAGTTCCAGCTCCTGGAGCAGCGGAAAATTGAGTTCAAAGACCCGAACGTCGCCGCTTATCATAATATGATTTTTATGAATCTTGTAAGCAGCAGCGCGTTGTTCACGCAGGACAACCGGGTGGAAATATTTACGGATGGCAACAGCAAGTTCGCTTCGCTGCTGCGGACGATTGAAGCTGCCGAGCGTCATGTTCATCTGCTCTATTTCATCGTCCGCAATGACGAGCTCGGGAGGCGGCTGGTAAGCTTGCTCGCCCGGAAAGCCTCGGAAGGGGTGGAGGTTCGCTTCTTGTACGATCATGTCGGCTCCCGCGCACTGCCGAGACGTTTTTTCGAGCCGCTGACGCAAGCGGGAGGACAAGTGGCGGCCTTTTTTCCTTCGAAGATTCCGCTGCTTAATCTCCGGCTCAATTACCGGAACCACCGCAAACTGGCCATCATCGACGGGAAGTACGGTTATATCGGCGGGTTTAATATCGGCGATGAATATTTGGGATTGGCGAAGCGTTTCGGGTCCTGGCGGGATACGCATTTGAAGCTGGAAGGCGGCGCCGTTCAGCAGATCCAGGTGCAGTTTATACTTGACTGGAACTTGTCGTCTGCTGCCGAGGTACCGCTGGAATTGAACTATTTCCCTGAAAGGTCCGGCAAATCCGGGACCGTCGGCATGCAGATCGTGTCCAGCGGTCCGGACTCGGTATGGGAACAAATCAAGAACGGGTATTTGAAAATGATTTATGCGGCCAAGGATACGATCTACTTGCAGACGCCGTATTTCATCCCGGACGAAAGTTTATTGACCGCGTTAAAACTGGCCGCGACCTCAGGGGTTGATGTGCGGGTTATGCTGCCGAGCAAACCCGATCATAAGCTGGTCTACTGGGCATCCTCATCTTATCTGGGGGAATTGCTGGAAAGCGGGGCAAGGGTATATCTGTATGAGAACGGCTTTCTTCATGCGAAGACGATTGTCGTGGACGGGACACTTGCTTCCGTCGGAACGGCCAATATTGATATCCGGAGCTTCCGGCTTAATTTTGAAATGAATGCCTTCATCTACGACACGGCTACGGCATCCGGATTGAAACGGATCTTCGAGGAGGATCTGAGGGTCAGCGCGGAATTGACATGGCGCGCGTACCAAAGCCGCACGTTGACGTTGAAGCTGAAGGAGTCGCTGGCACGGCTGTTGTCTCCGATATTATAAGCAGACGAATAATAGGCATTCCGCTTATCGACGATAACCGGAATGCCTATTCTATCGCTAGCCAACTATTCAATTGTACTTTGCACTCTCCTATCCTTCGACGACATGCGTTGCTAAATGAAACAATCGCAAATGACCTCTTAATTTGTTAATGGCGATGGACGTCAACGGGTTCCCGCATACCTCTTCTTCAATAAGAAGTATGCTTCGCTAACCTACGTCAATGGACTATCCCCTCTCCGTGTTAAGATTAAGTAAAGAATATCCCATTTATTGATAAGTGTAAATATTCAGAAAATTCAACCATCAAGGCTTGTCCGCAATATACTGCCGTAAATCTCCAATTTTCATCAATTTTCTTATGATTTTGGGCATCTCCATGATTTGACAAGCGGACCAATGATTAATGTTCGATTTTTAACCTATTAAACCGCCGGATGATACAAGGGAGGGTTAACATTGGGGTAAAATACGAACATTTTTGATACTTGGATTGACATTATTAATTATTTTGCATAAGATATTTGTGGAAGTTATATAAAGCAAGCAGAGAACACCATTCGTATATCCTTGGCGATAAGGGCTAAGGGTTTCTACTAAGGAACCGATAATTCCTGGCTACGAGAGGTGCGGGTTAACCGCATCCTTGTGCCGGGTTTTTTTACGTTTATTTGTAAAATATGTACTGTGGAGGGACTGTAAATGAGCGATCGTTACGATGTTATTATTGTCGGAGCGGGTCCGGCAGGAATTTTTACCGCCTACGAGCTGAGTCAGCGCGCGACTTCGTTAAAGGTGCTGCTTGTCGATAAAGGCCATGATATCCGCAGCAGAAGATGTCCGATTTTGGAGGAGAAAATCAAGCTGTGTCCCCCGCCTGCCGGCAAGAAGGAGTATGCGGGCTGTCTGCCGGCCTGCTCGATTATCGGCGGCTTCGGCGGCGCCGGCGCTTACAGCGACGGGAAGTTTAACATTACGACCGAATTCGGCGGCTGGCTGACCGATTATTTGCCGCCTTCAAAGGTGCTTGAGCTCATCCGGTATGTGGACGATATTAATTTGAAGCACGGCGCAACGGACTCGATTACCGATCCGACGACGCCGGCTGTCCGGAAGATCGAACAGAACGCCTATGCGGCCGGTTTGAAGCTGTTGCGGGCACAGGTTCGGCATTTAGGAACGGAACAAAATCTGGAAATATTGAAATCGATTCATGATTGGCTGGAAAGCCGGATTGAGATGCGCTTCAAAACGGAGGTCGCCGATCTATTGACCGTAAAGCAGGACGGGGGGCACCGGGTGCAGGGCATCGAACTTAAAAACGGCGAACGGCTTGAGGCCGATGTTGTCGTCGTGGCGCCGGGGCGGGACGGATCGGCATGGCTCACGGAGGTTTTGCGTAAACGACGCCTAAAAATGTACAATAATCAAGTGGATGTCGGTGTCCGGGTAGAAACGCCGGACGTCGTGATGCGCGAAATTAACGAACACCTATACGAAGGCAAGTTCATATTCAATACATCGGTGGGAACGCGGGTCCGCACATTTTGCAGCAATCCTTCCGGGCATGTCGTCGTCGAAAACCATAGCGGCGTTATGGCGGCGAACGGGCATGCCTACAAGGATCCGGCGCTTGGCTCGGTGAATACGAACTTTGCGCTGCTCGTGTCGCACCGGTTCACGGAGCCGTTCGATAAGCCGAATGAATATGCGCGGGAGATCTGCCGCCGGGCGAACGACCTTTCAAACGGCGGCGTCATCGTGCAGAAGTTCGGGGATATTATGCGGGGACGGCGCTCAACGGAGTCGAGAATCCGCGAAGGCTTCCTCGAGCCGACGTTGAAGGAAGCGGTGCCGGGGGATCTGGGCCTCGTGCTGCCCTATAACACGATGAAGAGCTTGATCGAAATGGTCGAAGCGCTTGAGCGTGTCACGCCCGGCATCGCATCCGAGCATACGTTATTCTATGGCGTGGAGGCGAAATTTTACTCCGCTCGGCCGAAGCTGAATGAGCGGCTGGAGACGGAAGTTGCCGGTCTCTACTGCGGCGGGGACGGAGCGGGCGTAACCCGAGGGCTGGCGCAGGCCGGGGCGGCAGGAGTATGGATGGCCCGCGGGATTATCGAGCGTCTGGGCAAGTAACGGGTGCCGCGTACTTGCAGGCATGCGCCGCAAGCGGATAAGGCGGTGAACTGAGATTTTCCGTCCGACTCTTATCGCAACGTTCGGTGTGCCGAATCCGCGAAGGATGCCGCAGCATTACCGCCCGTGCTGCGAAAGTCGGAAAGACGTGATTGCAGATTCACTACCGGGATCGGGGGAATGACGGTGAAAAGGTTTACCTATACGGTGACTGGCGGGGAGGTCACGGTGTTCCAAAGCGCGCTCTACCGGACCAACGCGGCGGTGGTGGAGACGGAAGATGTTATGCTGATCGTTGACCCAACGTGGCTTCCGCATGAGATCGAAGACATTAAGCGCCATGTTCAGGCGAGGAGAGGGGAACGAAAGCTGCTTCTCCTGGTAACGCACAGCGACTTTGACCACCTGATTGGCTGCGGCGCTTTCCCGGATGCCGCGGCCATCGGCAGCAGCCCGCTTGCGGTAGAAACGGACAAGCAGGCAAAGCTGGCGCAGATTCAAGCCTTCGATGCCCAATACTATATCGACCGGGACGATCCGATTGTCTATCCTGATATAAGGCACGCGATAACCGAAGACGGGGAAAGGCTGCTATTCGGATCGACCGTGCTGACGTTCTATATGGCGCCCGGCCATACGAAATGCGGTCTCTTTACGGTGGTCGAGCCTGCGGGTATCTGGCTGGCCGGCGATTATTTGTCGGACTTTGAACTGCCGCTGATTGAGCATAGCGCGGCAGCGTACGAAAATACGCTTCTGAAGGCGTTCTCAATTGTGGAAGCACATAAGGCCCGGCTGCTTGTTCCCGGACATGGCGCTCCGACGGAGGAACCGAAGGAGATGCACAGACGGATCGCAATGGCACAATCGCATATTGACCGGCTGCGGCAAGCGGTGCGCGAACGGGACGAAGCAGCTCTTGGTGCGCTTGGGGCTGCGCATGCGTATCCGTCCCCGTTTATGGAAGAAGCCCATGAGCTCAATGTCCGGTTGATCCGGGAAGAGGAGGAAGGGGACGGCGAATCGCTGGCACACCAAGTTCAGGAGCGCTCATGATCTATATGAAATTATCCCGGAGATCATCGTATAATGTGTATGAAAGAAACTGGAGACGAGAAAGGGGAATCCGAAATGAAACTGATCGATTTGAGCGTGCCGCTTAGTCCGCGCATCCGTGAGCCGCTGCCGGCGAAGATCGAGTACGCAAGCCACGAGGATGGGGCGTTGCAAGCGGCGGCCGCGCTCGGCCTCAAACCGGACGATTTTCCGGAGAGAAAGGCTTGGGCGACGGAAACGGTAACGCTGAACACCCATACAGGCACTCACATCGATGCTCCGTGGCATTACTGGCCGACATCGGATGGACAAGAGGCAAGAACGATTGACGAACTGCCGCTTGAATGGTTTTATTCCGACGGGGTGCTGCTTGATTTTAGCGCCAAGCCGCCGGGTTACGAGATCACGACCGATGACCTGATCAAGGAACTGGACCGGATCGGATACACGTTGAAGCCTTTCGATATTGTTCTTATCCGTTCCGATGCGGACAAACGGCTGTATCACGAGCACTATGCGTTCCTGCATGCCGGTGTATCGGCCGATGCTACGTTATGGCTGCTGGACCAAGGCATCAAAGTGGTCGGTACCGACGGCTGGGGGTGGGATATTCCGCTCAATCTGCAGGCTGAAGCATATAAAAAGCAACCGAGGGACGGCGTCTTATGGGCGGCTCATTATATCGGCAAGGATCGGGAATATTGCCAGATCGAGAAGCTGGCGAATTTGGAGCAAATTCCGAAGCCGTATGGCTTTAAGCTCTGTTGTTTTCCGGTCAAAGTGGAAAAAGCGAGCGCCGGATGGGCGCGTCCGGTCGCTATTGTAGAGGAATAAATGTACATATCGCAGTCTACCTTGGACTTATAATGTCATAATTTCGACTAGTAATATACGAAAACCCGGTTGCGTCAGTTGGTCAGCCGGGTTTTCGTGCTTTACCGCGTGTGTCGAATTGTGAGCGGCCGGCTCGCATTCACATAGAAATCACAGCCCGGATAATCAATCATCGCCGTCTGCATGCGCGTAATGATAGAGAAGCTCATAGGAGGCGGGGATTCCGGTGAGGGTGGCGTATTCCCGCTCGTAACAAGCGGTCATTTCGGCGAACAACCGGCGGGTACTCAGCCCGGGGACAGGCACCGCTTGCGTTGAGCTTGCTCCAATGGCTTTAACGGAGTGAAGGAAATCACGGACGGACGGGAAGGATTCGATAACCGTGCTGCAACAGGCGTTAGGACGAAGCCAACCGGCTGAGCATAACAGGGCCGTCCATTCCTCCGGCCCGGCCAGCATCAATCCGTGCTGCTGCTGCGGGTGGCCGAGAATGGCATAAGCTTGCCGGAAAGCGTCATGCAGCTCATGAAAGGTGCCCGGACCAAAGGTCGAGAACAACAGCATTCCGCCTGATGCGGCAAGCTGCTGCAGGTGCCGGACAGTCGCGGCGGGATCGATCAACCATTGGAAGCATGCATTGGACAGGATCAGGTCATATGCCGGGTACGGAGCGGTGTCCGGTTTTCCGGAAGCCCGTGACGTTTGTTCGGCTGCCCATTGTTCGATATCCGCCTGAACCAAATCTACTCGTTCCCCGTACACGCGCAGCCGCTGCCGGGCCAGCGTAAGCATGCCCGGCGCCAGGTCGATGGCGGTAACATGCGCGCCAGGCAGGGCATCCAGCAGCGATGCGGTAAGCAGTCCCGTGCCGCAGCCGATTTCTAGAATGCGCAGCGGCTCGGCGGAAGCCTGCGGGCGCCGCTCCGCGACGAGGCGGCGAAGCAGCGTTTCGGCCATCGTGCGCTGGACGGCCGCATGTTCGTCATAAGAATGGGCTTTGCGGCTAAAACGCCGCCGGGTTGACTTTGTTCGTGCAAGCATTCGAAACACTCCTTATTGCGTCGGCAATCTCCCGCTCTCTGCCGAGAAACGGGACATGGCCTGCCTGGTCGACACGCAAGCAGGTTGAGTCAGGGATTGCGGCATGCATATATTCGGCCGCTCCCCAAGGACAGATCATGTCGGCGGAGCCGTGAACGATAAGGACAGGGCAGGACAAACCGGGAAGAAGGGGCCGGGTATCTTCTTCAAGCAAATAATGAATGCCGGAGGCAAGCGCCTCCCGCGGCCAACCGCTTTCCTGCGGCCAGCTCCTGTTCAAGCCCGCGCCGCGTTCGCCTTCAGTAAACAGCAGTCGGTTGAATTGCTTCAGTACGGAGTCCCGCTGTTCCGGTTTCTCTAAAGCGGAGGCCATCTGCCGGACGTGCCGTTCGGGCCAGCCCGGGTGCCCGGTCACCGCACACCGGACGAACCGGGCGGTTGAACCGAGAAGCACGAGCGCATCGGCACGTCCTTCCGCGGCTAACCGCTGAGCAACCAGTCCGCCGAGCGACCAGCCGACGGCAACTAGAGGCTTGCGTTGCGAAGCATCAATCGGCGAAGCATGGGCGCCACCTGGATGCGGGAGAGCGATGCGGATTTGATCACCGCCGGTCATCGGCTCAAGCCTCGTATCGGTCCGCTTGTCCTGCACTCGGTCGGCCATCATGCGCGCATGCCGGACGAATTCCCCGCTCGTCCTCGCCTGCTCGAACTGCACGGTCAAGTGACCGTAATCCTGCAGCTGTTGCCGCAGCTTGTCGAATACCCCGCAGGACATGCTCCATCCTCCAATCCACAACACATTCCCCTTTGTCATCGAACCGCTCCTAACTGCTTGCCAATTTGTTCAATAGCGGCACACGCGCGTTCCAGCATGGATTCTGTATGCAATGCGGTAAGCGAAAAGCGGATGCGCGCGGTTCCCGCAGGAACGGTCGGCGGACGGATCATGCCGGCGGCGATCCCTTCGATTGCCAGCTTGGCGCCGAAGTTGCGCGCGGCTTCGTTCGTGCCGATCAGCAAAGGAATAATGGGGGAGTCTCCGGCAGGCACCTGAAATCCGGCATGCCGCAGCCGCAGACGGAAGTCCCGGCTGCGCGCCAGAACCGCTTGGCGCCGCCATCCTTCATGCCGCACAAGCTCCAAAGCCTGCCCGATCCCGGCAATGACCGCCGGCGGCAGTCCGGTCGTAAAGATCAATGTCCGCGATTTATTCACAAGATAGCGTATAAGTGAATGGCTGCCGCATACATAAGCGCCGTAGACACCGAACGCTTTGCTGAACGTGCCCATCCGTACGTCGATGCTGTGGTGGAGGCCGAGCGATTGGCACAGACCTGCTCCCGACGGACCATAGACCCCGCCGGCGTGTGCTTCGTCTGTCATAAGCATCGCGCCGTAATCATTACGCAGCTTCACAAGCTCCAACAGCGGCGCGGCATCGCCATCCATCGAAAAGACCGTATCGGTCACAATCAGCTTACGCTTGGCATTTCCGTGCTTGTGCAATAAGTGCCGCAGATGTTCCATATCGTTATGGCGGTAGCGGTAATGCTCGGCACGGCTGAGCACAATGCCGTCGACAATGCTGGCATGATTGAGGCGGTCGCTGAACACCGCATCGCCCCGGCCGACAAGCGCCGGGATGATTCCGGCGTTCGCCATGTAGCCGTTCGGGAAGACGAGCGCCGCTTCGGCTTCTTTCCACTCCGCGATCTGATGTTCCAATTCCGCGTAGGCCGGATAGTTACCGGTAATAAGGCGGGAAGCCCCCGCTCCGGCAATGGCGGCTTCACCTTCCAAGGCGCGAATCATCGCCTCCCGGATCCGTTCGTCTCCGGCCAGTCCTAGATAATTGTTGGATGCCAGGTTGAGCAGCCGCCTTCGATCGCGGATAAGGTAAGCGCCTGCAGCGGACGTTTGCCGGTTATCCAGGTTATCTTCAGCGCCTGGGGCAGTCAAAGACCCGTCATCATCTCTACCGTCGGCGCCCCGCGCCGCTTCGCAGCTTCGCAGCGTACGCTCCAGCGATTGCCGCTTAAGTGCATCCAGCTCATCATCGATCCATGCGGTCATTTGATGACCCTCCCATTACAGCGCGCACAGCTCGATTTCAAACCCGAGGTCCTCGATCATCTGATGGTCTGTCGTGATTCCCTGGCCGGCAGTCGTCAAATAGTCGCCGACAAACAATGAGTTCGCCGCGTACAGCGCGAGAGGCTGCAGGGTTCGAAGACTGACCTCGCGTCCGCCGGCGACGCGGATTTCTTTCTCAGGGCATATGAACCGGAACAAGGCCAGCACTTTCAGCGCGAACAATGCCTCTGTACGTCCTGCGTTCTGTAGCGGTGTGCCTTCAATGGCATTCAGAAAATTGACCGGAATGGAATCGGCGTCAAGCTCCCGGAGCGCCATAGCCATCTCGACGATTTCACGGTGCGATTCGCCCATGCCGATAATAACGCCGGAGCAGGGGGACATGCCGGAATGCTTCGCCTTTTGCACGGTTTCCACACGCTGGTCGTAGGTATGCGTCGTTGTGATGGAAGGATAATTGGCGCGGCTCGTATTCAGGTTATGGTTATAGCGGTGCACGCCGGCTTCCGCCAGCCGCTGTGCCTGGTCTTCCTTTAGGATGCCGAGGCAGGCGCAGATTTTGAGCGGCATCGTCTCACGGATCTCCCGCACGGCGTCGATGACCTGCTCGAGTTCACGCTCTGTGGGTCCTTTGCCTGCGGCGACAATGCAGTACGTACCCGCCTTGCGGTTCATCGCTTCTTTGGCGCCTTCCAGCAGCGTATCCTTATCCAGCATCGTATACTTCTTGATCGGGGCCGTGGATACGATCGATTGCGAGCAGTAGCCGCAGTCTTCCGGGCAAAGCCCGCTTTTGGCATTGATGATCATATTCAGCTTGACCTTCTTGCCGTAGTAATGTTTCCGTACTTGAAAGGCGGCGTGCATGAGCGGCAAAATATCCTCATCGTGCGCTTGCAGCACGGACAGTCCTTCTTGCATAGTGAGCAGCGCTCCTTCGAGCGATTTGCGCGCCAGCTCCAGCCAATTCACCGTATCGATGACCGGGAGATTATTCATATGCTTCGTCCTCCTGATATAGGATCTTTGAGCATGACATAGGGATCTTTGAGCGCAGCTCAAAGTCTCTCTGCTTCTTAAAGTCTCTTCTTATGGGGTGCTGCAGATCGGGATAATGCCGCCCGTATGACGGCCAGTTGAAGTTTTTCACTGGCTTGACGAGCCAGAAGAGCCGGAGTAAGTTTGCGTTCTATGTAAGGAAAGCAGCCAAGAACAGGGACGCGTCCGTAGCGGGCGATCAGAACTCCGTTCGTATCCCGGCTCGGGTCATCCTGCTGCTTATCGGTTATAGTCTCGTTCAATACAACACCGGCCACACGGATGTGGCGTTGACGAAGCATCGACAGCGTGAGCAGCGTATGATTGATCGTGCCGAGGCCGGACTTTGCTACGATCAGGACAGGCATGCCCAGCGCTTCAATCAGATCGATAACGAGCTCCTGTGTCGTCAGCGGCGCCGCTATGCCGCCCGCCCCCTCGACAAGCAGCACGTCATGGCGCTCTGCAAGCGGCCTCCCCCCTTGAAGCAGCTTATCTAGCGTAAGCTCGACTCCCGCCTCGCGGGCGGCAAGATAAGGGGTAAGCGGTGCTTCGTAGGAGAATGGGGCGATGTCCCCGGGCAAATCGCCCGTTCCGGACCATCGGCTCAGCCGATGCGCGTCGCTGTCCGTGCTTCCGAGCGGCGCGCCGGACTGCACCGGCTTCCATACGCCGGCGGATATCCCCTCGCTCCGGAGCGCGGCGGTTATGGCAGCAGTAATAACCGTCTTGCCGACCCCGGTATCGGTGCCGGTGACGAACAGGCCGCGCAGGGAAGCCGCTTTGACGCTGTTGCCGATTACATAGTTACCCTTTAGCTTTTGCCGTTCCATCAGCTGCGCCCGCCCCAGCCGGATTCCGTAACATCGGCTATGGCTTGCTCAAGTATATCTGTCATAGCGGCAAGCTCATCTTCGGTGCTGACGAGCGGAGGCATAAACACAATGACATTACCGAGCGGCCTTGTCAGCATGCCAAGCTCGCGCGCACGTCTGCATACGCGCACACCGATCCGCTCTTCCCAACCGTAGGACGTCTTGCCGGATTTATCGTGTACCAGCTCGATGCCGATCATGAGACCCTTCTGGCGAACGTCGCCGACATGAGGGAGCAGAGCAAGCTGCTGCAGACGCGGGGCGAGCCTGATTGCTTTGCGGCGGACGTCTTCAACCAGCGACCGCTGCTCGAAGAGCCGCAGGTTTTCCAGTGCTACCGCACAGGCGAGTGGATTGCCGGTATACGAGTGCCCGTGGAAGAACGTTTTCCGCTCCTCATAATCCGCATAGAACGCACTATAGACCTCGTCAGTTGCAAGTGTTGCGGCAAGCGGCAAATAACCGCCGGTGATCCCTTTGCCGACGACCATCAGATCGGGTGAGACATCTTCCAAACCGCAAGCGAACATCGCCCCGGTCCGGCCGAATCCAGTAGCCACCTCGTCAGCGATCAGCAGCACGTCGTAACGCTTGACGAGCGCAGCGATCTCTTTTAGGCAGCCGGGCGGCATAACGATGATGCCGCTCGCTCCCTGCACGATCGGCTCCACAATGAGTGCCGCGATGCTGCCGGCCCGCTCTTGCAGCAGCTTTTCCAATGACGACAGCGTTTCTTCCATTGCCCCGGCGGTGCTGTCGGGATTGCTGCCGTTGTAACGGTAAGGATTCGGATATGGCACCGTGAGCGACCGGAACAGCAGCGGCCGGTACAGCTCATGATAGAGAGGAATGGCTCCGACGCTGACCGCTCCGATGGTGTCGCCGTGATAGGCGTCGTGCATCGTGATGAATTGTGTTTTGTCCCGCCGCCCGATGTTCTGCCAATACTGGAACGCCATCTTGAGCGCGATTTCCACGCCTGTCGCCCCTGCGTCGGAGTAGAACACTTTGGTGAGTCCGGCGGGAGCGATAGCGGACAGTTTGGCCGCCAGCAGGGTGGAAGGGATATTGGCCATCCCAAGCAAAGTCGAATGCGCCACCTTGCTAAGCTGTGAAGCGACCGCCTCGTTGAGCTCGGGGACATTATGGCCGTGCACATTCAACCAGACGGAGGAGAAGCCGTCGTAGTATTCGCGTCCATGCAGGTCGATCAATTTAATGCCCTCCCCGCGGGCGATGATGAGCGGATCGTCGGCATTATAGTCTTTCATCTGGGTAAAAGGATGCCACACATGGCTCTTGTCCAGGTGCGCCAGCAATTCATACTGCTTTTCGGGCGGAAGCTCCGCCATGTTACCGGAATATGTAGTCATAATACCACCTATACATGTTTATATATGTTAACCATAAAATATAACGATGGTTAACAATGAAACTGTACCAAATTGGCCGGGTTCTGTAAAGGTGAAACTGGAAAATCAAAAGACCGCCCGGAAAAAGCGGCGGTCTTGAAAAATCAATAACGGTTATGGTTGTTTGGTAACCTCCAAATAATCAAAATCCGGCACGAATGCGCCTGCACGGTCGACAAGCTGGCCCCATCTGCTATCATAGCCGCGGGTATACTTGATTTGAATGTCTGCTCCTTGATCAATCGCTTCTTTATACAGCCATGAATATTTATCCGATAAATCAATAATTACAGCGTTGCTATCCGTATAATCGCGACGAATAATGTAGCCTCTGAGCGAGTATTCGGCACCGTCGACCTTCAGTACAAATCCTCCGGCGTTGTAGCTGGACCAATCGATTTCGAACCCTTCCGCAAAAGTCAGCTTGAGCTCTCCGCTGTTCTGCGTATAGGTTGCCGCAGGGGCGCCCGGTGCGGGAATCGCAGTCACGGTTTGCGTAACAAGCTCGCTCGGATAGTCATCCAAGGCCCAGTTTTTGATGCCGGAAGTGTTGAGCTTAAAAGTGACGTCCCCTTCCGGAAGCGGAGAATCAAATGTTAATCGATACGTGAGCGAGTCGCTGCTGTAACCGTAGGTGACTGATGCAGCGGTATAACCGGCTGTCTCCCCAACAGCGATTGTCACCCGGGACGGGTCGGTAATGTTGACATTGTTTTCCTTCGGATTCCAACCTGGGTAAAGCTGAACAATCATCGACATGCGGTCGGAACTGATTGTCGCCGATTCAATCTTTTCTTCGATATAGGAAACGCTGCGGGCAGCAAAGGACTCTGCTTTGTTCCGAGCGTCTGTCAAATCTTGAATCGCGTCGCCGCTGTAAGAGAGCTGCAGGTTATTCTTTTCTGCTTCCGGTAATCCGCTGACCTCAAGTTTGACGACTGAAGAAGCCAGGCCTCCGAAGCCCGAAAAGTTCTTGATCGTGACACCATTGACAGTTCCATGATTCAGCGTAAAGTCGGAAGGCTGCGGCACGCTGTCCGAATCAAGCGATTCGTTGTAATAAATATAAATGGCATCCAGCGCTTTATTGACAAACATGCTATAGGATACCGGCGGATAGGTGTCGAGAGCCGCAATGGCCGTCGGATCGAACAGGACTGTCGTTACCTCTTCGGAGGTATAATTGCCACTCTTGTCTTGAATAACGAATTCTACTCGGGCGGAAGTATAGCTCGTTACCTGAACGCCGGTATTGAATTCCTGAATTTCATTGACTATGGATTCGTCTACTTTGAAATACGGCCAGTCGTTAACATAAATAATGTCGTTCTCTCCTGCATGGCCTTCCAGCACCGATTTGACATCGGATTTAAAATGGCCATTTATTGCGTTAACAACCATAAATACTTCTGCCGCTGTTTTCAATTTATACTTTACCCATATTTTCCCTTCCTTTATAAAAGCTTGAGGGTAACCTGCTTCAAAGTAAGGGTCAATATATTCGGAGTTTTCCACCAGGTCCATTCCGAGCGCCCTGACTATGGCTTGATACGACTTCGTTCCCGTAATATTTCCGCTCAGAGTGGCTGATAACGTAACAAACTGGTCGTCCTGGCTGCTTCTTGTTACCGACCCTTGCTCTGATATTACAGCTTCGTTGTCGGAATCCCAAGCAATCGTCACATCCGGGTATTCGGACAGCGAGGTCATAAGGCTCATGTCGGAAACGATATTGTTCAGACCAACATTATTCGCCAAAAATTTTGTTTCAATCGCCGCGAAGACGTCATCGGCGGTAACTATACCCGGGTCGGAAGAGCCGTCATCGGGGTCCTGAGAGCCGTTATCGGGATCCTGGGAGCCGTCATCGGGGTCCTGAGAGCCGTCATCGGGGTCTTGAGAGCCGTCATCGGGGTCTTGGGAGCCGTCATCGGGGTCCTTGGAGCCGTTATCGGGGTCCTGAGAGCCGTCATCGGGGTCCTGAGAGCCGTCATCGGGGTCTTGGGAGCCGTTATCGGGTTCCTGGGAACCTTCGTCGGAACCTGTTGGTTCTCCGTCATTTGTTGGAGTGCCTCCACCGGTGCTTGGAGCGGAATAAGATGGAGGATTGCTGTTGCTTTGACCGGCTGGCTGAATGTTTTTATCGTTGACAGTTGCGGCTGCCCCGTCTGCTTTTGTTAATTTTGCTACAGTGACTTCGCCTGTAATATGGGTGTTTGCATTCGCAATCAGCTCATTGATCTTTCCGTTTGCTTTAATATTTGCAGTGGAAGATTGGTTGGTCACCTTGTTGAAATTCCCGTCAAGGACAACGGTTTGGCCTGCCAGAATATCAGCGGAAATCTCAACGGTTTCAAAGCCGCCGCCTGTAAGCTCTTTGGTTACGAGCATCGCCCCGCTTTCCAGTACGGTTACGGAAACCGAAGTGCTGCCTGTCGCCAGAATACGCACTTTGCCGTTATACCGGTTAACAACAAGCGCCCCTTTTACATCGACATTGTTGAAGATGATGGAATTCTCGCCGCCGCCAAGCACATAGACGGTTCCGGATATCTCGACATTGTCTAGCGTGACTTCGCCGTCGCCGACACCTTGTGCGATATACAGGTCTCCGGAAATGGTCATATCTTTCAGAAAAACATCACTGGAATTGACAACTGCATTTCCGGTAATATCCTGTGAATATTCTCCCGGGGCAGCGATTAATTCCTTAATGAGGTTATCCAATAAGGTCACTGCTTCCGCCCTGGTCAGATCGGACAGCGGCCGGAAATTCCCGTCAGGCATACCGGCAATGATTTCTTTGGATACAAGTGCGTTTACCGCGCCCTGAGCCCATTCCGCAATATCCGCATCATCTTTAAATAAGAGGGAGCCTGTCCCTTCATCGATTTTAAAGGCCCTTGCGATCATAACCGCGGCTTCTTGACGAGATACTTTGTTATTCGGCAGCGCTTTGCCGTTCGATCCGGTCACAACACCCGCCGCGTTCAGCTTCAGCATCGCATCGGAATACCATTGGTCTGGAGCCAGATCCGGGAACGTATTATCCCCTTTCACCAGGTATTTCATGATGTTGTTAATCATTACGGATAATTCGGCTCTCGTAACGGAATCGTTAGGTCTGAAGGAGCCGGCATATCCGTTGACAACCCCATATTTTTCCCACTTCTCAATAGCTGACCTTCCCCAATGGTTCTGAGTGTCATGAAATGCTTCGGCAGATACAGGGGTTACAATTGCCATCATGAATACAAAAAAAGCAAGAAAAAAAGAAACTGTCTTCATAACCGATTTACTCATTCTATCAACACTCCCGCTTTTATTCATTCCGCTTTGCAGGTTCGGCCGGTTATAAATTGTTTTCCCCCCTCGATCGACGACCGATTGGCCTACCGGCAAATCAGGATTTCTGGACTGCAAATAGTCATTTTTACTCAACGATTAAGTCTTATGACCCATTTGCATAAACCGTCAATTATAAAATTTATCTTAAATTTGGTATAAATCAACGGATTATAAGTCACATTTACTAATTTGGAAAGCATAAAAATTCGATATATAACTTAAATAGAATATTTTAGAAGAGGAGGAATGCGCCGGTGAAGAATATTATGTTGGATTTTGGAAGCAGAGTGAGGGAATTGCGCCTTCGTTCCGGCATGAGTCAGGAAGTTCTTGCCCATCAGGCCCAAATGGATCGTACTTATGTCAGCGGCGTCGAGCGGGGAGAGCGAAATATCAGTATCGCAAACATATATAAAATTGCTGCAGGGCTCAAAGTGTCGGTCGAATATTTGTTTTCTGATGAGAGGTTCTCGTAATGACAGGAAACGTAAGAACATCAAACCGGGCGGCCGACAGAATGTCGGCCGCCCGGTTCAGTTACTTCATTATGCTTATGGATTCCCGTTAACCTGCCCGGAAGAAGTGTCCGTTGCTTCAACCGCAGGCTCAGCTTTACCCGTTATTTCAGTATCGCTTCCCGCCGTAAGGGCTGCGAGTTCTTTTTCCAGCTGGCGAATTTTGCGGTGCTGCTTGAACTGCCGGATGATTGCAAACAGGAACACAGTCAAGCCGCCGAGCAAGGTGGAAGCCAGGATGACGAGAATGAGCGGAGTTTGCGTCTTCCCAAACCCGAAATTAACTTCTACCGGATCGACATTAATGACTGCGAAGATCGCCGTGATCAAGGCGAACAGCAGGGCCGATATAATGATCCATTGTGTTTTCATAACGATTCCTCTTTCCGGTTTATGGGAACAAAATACGTCCGTTTACTGCATTATACATGCTAGTTATGGTATTGTCATTATCCATTGTAATGATGCGAAACAGCAGTGGGCGGCCCCGTGGATCAATAGGTGTGCGTGCCGGCTGAGACCCTATCGTCATTTCCAGCGCCTACTGATTTCTGCTTGAAGCAGGCCGAAACGTTACGCCTGAAGCGCTTTCCGAACGCTAAGTATATATTTCGACTGGTCGAGCGGATTGACGCCGCGGCGCGGGCGTTCGGCGTGAACATCAGGGGGACAGGGCTCGTAGCCGGAGAAGAAGGTGGCGATCGTCGCCCTCCCCTTGGTCATCGATCCCAGCCGGACGGGATAGTCGAGCGAAGTCGCGACCGGCAACCGTCCTTCGATCGTCATTCGGCTGCCATGCAGGACAGGCGAGTCGAAACTAGCACGCATAAGCACCAGATCGTTCATCACTTTTCCTCCGAATTCCTCCGGCACCGTCAACCGGAACTGCAAGATAGGCTCGAGCAGCTGAGTGCCCGTATTGACGAGGCCGTTCATGATCCCCATCGGCGTCGCCACGGCAAAATCAAGCGGGTGCGTATGCCAGATGTGATGCTCTCCTTCGATCAAGGTGACCTTTAAGTCGACGACCTCCCAGCCGAGCAGGCCTTGCTGCAGCGCTTCCGGCACACGGCGCGCGACCTCATTCTGGTATTGGGGCAGCAGCTGCTCCGCCCTCACCTGAGCGCTGTATTGCAGCCCGCTGCCGGGGGAGCCGGGCTCAATGCGAAAGCGCAGAATCGCCCAGCACGGCTTCGGCATGGTATATGCGATAAACCCTTCGCCCGCCTGCGCCGGCGTTTCCTTATAAATGACCGAGGGCTGGCCGAACGTGACCTGCAGGCCGAACCGAGTCTCCAATACGCTAGTCAGAATTTCAAGCTGAATCGGACCCATGACCTTGAGATGAAGCTCGCGCTCCTCTTGAAGCCATTGCAGATCCAGCAGCGGGTCTTCGTCCGCGAGCTCCTGCAGCGCCTGAACAACGCGCGGGTAATCCTGTTCACTCTGCCAGTGCACTTGTACCGTTAGCAGCGGCACCGCCAGCCGCGTTTCCTCCGGAACCGCATCCGGGCTCCCGAGCACATCGCCGATCCGCACCTGGTTGAAACCGCACACAGCGGCGATATCGCCTGCTTCCAGGATGCCGACATCCTCGCTGCGGCGTCCGTCGATTTTGCGGATTTGCGTAATCTTCTCGTCCGTCTGCTGCGTATAATTGAACAGCGCGTCGCGGTTGCGGACCGTGCCGTTATACAGGCGGACGAACGCCATGCGGCCCATCGTTTTGTCGCGTTCGATCTTAAATACGATGCCCGATACCGGCGCATCCGGATCCCCGGCAGGGCCGGGCAAATAATCTACGATCGCATCCATCAGCGACTGTACGCCGATGCCTTTGCCGGAGGCGCCGAACAGCACCGGGAACAGCTCGCATGTGCGGGTCAAGCGCATCAAATGTTTTTTCCAGAATGAATCGCCGCTTCCGGCATCGCCGTCCAGATACAGCTCGAGCAGCGCTTCATCGGTTGCTGCAATGCTTTCGATCAGCTCTGTCTTTACGTCTGCGGCCGCATCCGGGGCGCATGTCCATACGTCCGCACAACCTGTAAAAGCGGCCTCTTCTCCGAGCGGATATAACACCGGAACCGCCTGCGGCGACAGCGTTTTGCGAATTTCTTGAAGCGTCCGCGCCGCATTCGCGCCGATCCGGTCCATTTTGTTCACATATAAAAGAGTAGGAATCCGCAGCTTGCGCAGTGCTTGCCAAATCAGCTCGGTCTGCGCCTGTACGCCTTCAACGGCGGAAACGATCAGCACGGCCCCGTCCATGACGCGAAGCGAACGTTCCACTTCGGACAGAAAATCGACATGACCGGGCGTATCGACCAAATTAATGTCCGTATCCCGCCAACGGAACATTGTCGTCGCCGCGCGCACCGATATGCCGCGCTGCCGCTCGACCTCCAGCGAGTCCGTCTGGGCTGTGCCCGAATCGACGCTGCCGAGCGAGCGAATACGTCCGCTTTCGTACAATATATGCTCGGTTGTCGTTGTTTTACCGGCGTCGACATGTGCAAAAATCCCGACATTTCGCCTGCGCCCGGCTAACGTTGCATTGATAGAATCACAAGATTTCATGACCTGCGCTTGAGCTCCTTTCCTTGAACGTTCGACATCGTCCGCGGAATATGCCGCGGTAAATTCCTTCGCAGGCGATTTACCGCTTTTCTCGCGATTAAAGCAAGTCCGATACAACGCTTCAATTCTTATACTTCATTACTTCCATCAGAGCGACGATCCGAATCGATTCGAACTCCTCCTCCGTCAGCTCACTGAGAAGCTTGGACTGGATCTGCTCAAGCTTGGCCGAGTCGAGCCCGCTTGCGGCCATTCCCGCCAAATCGCTCAGTTCTTTTACCGTAAATTTGTCAAGCAGCAGCTTCGTTGCTTCCTCCCGGGTTGTTACGACAAGCTTGGGTGAGTCGGTTGTTGTTGCAGTTTCTTGGCCTTCTGACTGAACGGTGTCATCTTCCGCAGCCGAATTGCCGTTCTCGCCGGACATCGCAGGGATTGAAATTCCAAGGCTTGCAATCGTCTCCTTGTCGAACCGATCTGCGTTATCCTCTATGATTTTCCGTATGTTTGGGTCGTTAGCGAGCTGTTCGATGTGCCGGTCATCCATGAACTGCTCGGTGAAACGCTCCATCAGCTTGTCCGAGACGTAAGTGAGAGCGACTTTATATCCGGTGAAGCCGACGGCGCCAATAAACAATAGAATGATAACCCACTTTCCGAGTCTGCCGTATCTGCTTTTTTTCCGTCTTTCCGAACGTTTTCCGATATTTTCCACGCTGTTCCTCCATCCTACGACATACTTCTTCTTATTTTACCGGATTTGGGTATAACGAGACAATGCACCCTATGACCCGCTCTCTTATATTCTTTCTGAAAATTGTGTATTATAAGGAGATAAGAACTTTTTCGTGGGAAAGGTTGGTCACATTGGAGAATAAGACTTCATCTTCGAATTTTATCAAAACAATCATGACCGAGGATTTGAAGGAGGGAAGGGTGGACACAATTATTACCCGATTCCCGCCGGAGCCGAACGGTTATTTGCACATTGGACATGCCAGGGCGATTACGATCAACTTCGAGCTTGCGGACGCGTTCGGCGGAAAGACGAATCTGCGGTTCGACGATACGAACCCGACGAAGGAAGACGTCGAATTCGTGGAGGCGATCAAGGAAGACGTGAAATGGCTTGGGTTTGAATGGGACGGGTTGTTCTTCGCATCGGATTATTTCGAGGAAATGTACGAGCGAGCTCTGCTTCTTATCCGCAAAGGCAAAGCCTATGTCGACGAGCTGACTGCGGATCAAATCCGGGAAATGCGCGGCACCTTGACGGAGCCGGGCAAGGAAAGCCCCTTCCGCAACCGGCCGGTGGAGGAGAGCCTTGATCTGTTCGAGCGGATGCGTAAAGGCGAGTTCAAGGACGGCGAAAAGGTACTGCGTGCGAAGGTTGATATGGCTTCCCCGAATATTAATATGCGCGACCCGGTCATTTATCGGATATTGCATGCAAAGCATCATAATACCGGAGATAGATGGTGCATCTACCCGATGTATGCATTCGCGCACCCGATTGAGGATGCAATTGAAGGCGTCAGCCACTCGTTATGCTCGCTAGAGTTCGAGGATCAGCGGCCGTTCTACGATTGGGTTATTCGCGAATGCGAGACGCCCCGTGTACCGCGCCAATACGAGTTCGGCAAACTGTACATCACGAATTCGGTCAGCGGCAAGCGTCATATTAAGGAACTGGTCGAAGACGGCGTGCTGGACGGTTGGGACGACCCGCGCGTTATGACGATCAGCGGCATGCGGCGCCGCGGCTTTACACCTGAAGCGATCCGCGCGTTCATACGCGAGACCGGCGTATCGAAGAGCAATGGGGTCGTCGACTCCCGTATGCTGGATCATTTTATCCGTGAGGATCTCAAGCTGAAGGCGCCCCGGACGATGGCCGTGCTGCAGCCGCTTAAGGTTGTCATTACCAATTATCCCGAAGGGCAAGTGGAGATGCTGGAAGCCGAGATCAACGCGGAAAATCCGGAGATGGGGAGCAGGCAGATTCCGTTCTCGCGGGAAATCTATATCGAGCAAGACGACTTTATGGAGAATCCGCCGCCTAAGTATCATCGCCTGTTCCCCGGCAACGAGGTGCGCCTGAAGCACGCGTATTTCATTAAATGCGAGAACGTCGTGAAGGATGCGAACGGCCGTGTAGTGGAGCTTCATTGCACGTACGACCCGGAGACGAAGAGCGGCACGGGCTTTACCGGGCGGAAAGTGAAAGGGACGATTCACTGGGTTGACGCATCCCATGCGGTACCTGCCGAGTTCCGGCTCTATGAGCCGCTCATCACGGATGAATCGAAAGAGGAAGACAAGCCATTGCAGGAATGCGTCAATCCGAATTCGCTCGAAGTGCTGGCCGGATTCGTGGAGCCGGATTTGAAGGAAGCGCGCAGGCTGGACAAGTTCCAATTTTTCCGTCACGGCTATTTCAATGTCGATCCGAAATTGACGACGCCGGAGAAGCCGGTGTTCAACCGCATCGTATCGCTGAAGAGCTCGTTTGATCCGGCGAAAGGATAATATTGCGAATTCCCTGCATTCGATATGTATAGTACCACACGATGGAGAATAAGATTGAGCCGTAGGAGGGTATTTTCATGGGTTCACCTAAAGAGAATGACCTGTTCGTGGCGACTGAGGTAAGTGAAAAAATAAAGATTGCTTTAGGCGATCAACTCCAAAAGGTAGTATTATTCGGTTCCAGAGCGAGGGGTGATTCGGAATCTTCCAGCGATTTCGATTTTTTAATCATCGCCAATTTCGAAGATCAATCTTGGCCGAAACGTTCTTTGAAGATCAGAAAAGCTGTCGGTTATTTTGGTGAATCCGTAGACTACCTCCCGGTAACGGAAGAAGAGTTTAAGAACAAAATACTGATCCGAAAAACCATAGAGGAAGAAGGTGTAGTCCTGTATGAGAGAAGACACCCAAGCCTGGGTATCGAAAGCCAGGATAGACGCTGAATCCGCAAATATCCTTTATGACAACGGTTTGTTGGATACTTGCTGTTACCATTGTCAACAATCATCGGAGAAGTATTTGAAGGCACTATTGTGTGAGTTATGCCAGCCGATACCCAAAACCCATGATCTTGAAAAATTAGGCCGATTGATTATCGATGCAGGTATAGATTTCAAAGATTCTGTCCTTGAAGATTGTATGTCGCTGACCGGGATTGATACATTAGTCAGACCCGGGATATGACGCAACAGAGGAGGATGCAGACAACGCGATTACTTCCAGTAATCACATTGAGTCTTTTGTTATAGAATATTTGGATGGAGTTAACGAGTAATGAATTTCCTGAGAAGAAACCCCGAAAGGCAGCTGTTTGGCGCTTTTCGGGGTTTTATTTACCTAATGAGAGAGAAGCGGACAAAATGCGCTGCAAATCGGTAAGAAATTTGTCGTATATCATTCAATGATCGGTTCGCCGGATTGAGTTATTTTCCCTTCATGAAGCACGTTTCCTTCCCGATCGTAGAGGGTGCCGGTTATTATTTCTGTATCGCCGTCGAAGGTTCCTTTTATTTTAATGCTGCCGTCCAGGTAATACCAGTTTATTTCCCCGTGTCTGCGTCCTTCGCTTCTTTCGACCATCAGGTACTCGCCTTCCGACTGGAACAGAATCACTTCGGTTCCTTCCCAGTATAAAGCACCACCGGATCCGTAAAAAGTACCTTTATATCGAAGAAATCCGCCGGGATAATATTCCGTTCCTTGGACTCGGCTTCCCTCATTAAAAGTACCTTCAAAGAACAATTCATCCGCAAAGAGGTAATACCTTTTCCCCTCGCCGTGCATCTTGTCATTCTTCCATTGCCCGATGTATTGAGGGCGCCCATGTTCGTTGTATAGCGTGCCATACCCTTCCCTGATACCATTGACAAGGTCGCCATGGTAGAGGATCGTGCCGTCCTCATTATAGAGCGTATCCTTGGTATCTTTCGGCCGGATGAACACAGTTCTGGTTTGTTTGTTCCAGGTAACGACTCTGTCCGCAGCTTCTCCAATCAGCCGGAGCGGTACATAGGTGCTGCCGTAACGGATAATCGGCGTCTGATTGGTCTTCACCGTCTGACCGTTTAATATCATTTCTTTCTTGCCGATCGTTAGTTTGATTGTCTTGGAACCCTTCGTTCCACTAATGGAGCGGGCCTTGCCGTCCCACTTGATTTCAAAACCCATCTTCTCGAACAAGGGGCGGAATTCTACGTAGGTAGCCCCACTCATAATAATCGGAGGCACGCGAAACTGAACTTCTTGTCCATCCATAATAACCTGTATGGGATCCGAATCCCGAATCGAGCGGTTCAGAGGGGCTTGGATCGTCCGTAGTGTAATAAATCCTGCTTTATTCATATAAACAAGCTTGTCGCCGGAAAATCCGAGAATTTGCTGAAACTTCACATCGATCGGTATCGGAAACGCCTCTTTATACAACAGATCGACGCCGGTAACTTCCGCAGAATCATTATCGCCTTTCTCTACCCATACGCCGTAAGTTTCTCCCATGAAAATATTCGTATGCTTATATTTTTCGCTGTTTGCAAGCTCCGTTCCGATTTTTTCGGGGTAGGAAGCGTCAAACCAGAGGTAGCGTGCGTTATCTCCTCTCTTCTGTCTAAGAAGCACATGTTTGCCGTTAAAGGCAAAACGGTCCTCGGAATCGCCCCATTTGAGCTCCTGGTTCGTTTTGGTTTTAAAGTCGTAAAACAGGAGTCCATTTGAAAAATCATTATAGAAAAGCACATCGTTCCGGACATAAAGGTTGCTGCCTCTTCCGATGTTCTCAGTTTCTCCCGTCGTCAAATCAAGCACATAAACATCGTTGCTATGAGATTCCCAAGCCATAAAATTGCCTGCAGCAGAGGGGAATCTGAACGTGGACTCGGTTGACGTGCTCCGTTTCTGCTTTTTCTTCGTGTTCAAATTATAGCTCCAGATATCGGCGCCGCCCAATTCGTTTTTCTGTCCCCATAAGATTACAGGACCTTCATTGATAATAGCTGCGAACGGGTTGGATTTATACGTCTTGTCATCGGTCAGTTTGAGGATTTCTCCGGATTGGAGATTCATATAATAGATATGCGAATGATAATCTTCGAGGACGCTCCAGGTCAGATGCTGCCCCAAGACATGAACAGGGCTGTATCTTTTGGGACCGGAATCATAAGGTTCAATTTTCATTTCCGTTACTTGATCGGAGAATGAATATTTCGATTCCGCAGCCCCGTGAACAGGGGAACTGCCTGTACCTGCTGCCAGAACTGCAAGCAATGACGCAATGAGCAAATTGTACAGCACTCGTTTCATGAACATATACCCCCAACTAATTCTTTAATTCTGAAACCAGGTTCTTATATTTTATCGGCACGAGATGCAAATCGGTTTAGGGGAACATTAAGAAACAAAAAAAAAAAGAGACCCCTAAGGGTCTCTTTTGTCGTTGAATTAGTCGATAAATTCAACTTTGGTCAAGAAACGGAGAACCATTGCAGCAGCTTCAGCACGGTTTGCGCTAGCTTCACCGGCAACTCTCGTTGCGGATTGGCCATTCACAATACCAGCGTCTACAGCAGAAGCAACTTCCGCTTTTGCCCATCCGAGGTTACCGGCATCAGTGAAGGAAGCCAGTGCAGCATTTGCTTCTGCATCTGTCAGCGCAGTCTCTGTACCAGCGAACTCCATCGCACGAACGACCATAGCAGCCAGCTCTTTACGAGTGATGTTCGCCTCCGGCTTGAACGTACCGTTTCCGTAACCTTTGACAATACCGGCTTCAGCAGCAGCAGCTACTGCGCCAGCATACCATTTGTTGGAAGAGACGTCGGAGAAGTTCGACGTACCGGCAGCTTCAAGACCCAAAGAACGAACGATCATAGCTGCAAACTCTGCACGAGTGATGTTGCGTCTTGGTTCGAACGTTGTAGCGCTCGTACCTTCAACAACAAGCTTCGATGCAAGAGCTTCAACCTCTGCCTGTGCCCAGTGGCCTTCCAGATCCGCGAAGGATTTGGAAACCTCGATCACAGTGTAGATGCTGTTGCCGTTACGCTTCAGGGTTGCAGTAGTTTTACCGTTCTCTGTTTTCAGGTTTGTCGGCACGAAGCTGAACTTACCCGAAGCAGGATTGAACAATACACCAACTGCAGTCGTGGACTCTTCTGTTAACGGAATCGTACGGGATACGTACGTTTTGCCGAAGTTTTTCACTTCAACCGTTTTTCCGTTACCCTCTGCAGTCATAGTGAACTCAACTGCAGCGGACAGGGACTTGCCTCCGATCGCAGCGATGGCGTCGGTAACTGCTTTCGCAGCATCACCAGCCAATGCTTTAATTCCGACGCGGATAAAGAGGTCTTTCAACTCAACCCCAACGGATTCAGTCAGACCATCCAGATCGAACACGGAAAGAGGAAGTTTGTAAGAAGTGCCGTCAGCTTTAACGATCGTGATGGACTTGCCTTCTGTCAGCGCGATAGCCGGAAGAAGAACGAAGTCACCAGACAGCTTAAGCGTTACGTCTCCGTAAGCTTTCAACGCATTCGCAAGAGCGGTTGCGTCTACTTTGCCGTCAGAGCCAACCGAGATTTCAGAACCACCATTAGACGGGGCGAAGAAGAAACCGCCACCACCGATGTTGCCTGACGAATAAGTGTAGTCCACTGTTCCATCAAGATACACGTATGTCGACGTTACCGGATTCCAGTAGTTGAGTACCAAAGACTCGTTGGATGTGAATCCAAGAGAATTAAGATCCAACTCGAACGAATAGTAGTAGCTATCCGTAATAGAGCCGCCTTCGCTGACATATGTAGTATAAACAGTAGTAATCGGACCTGCAGCTTCTTGACCGGCTCTGTAAACGTTGATTACGACATCATCGC
Organism: Paenibacillus tarimensis; assembly: GCA_041281825.1. Taxonomy (GTDB): domain Bacteria; phylum Bacillota; class Bacilli; order Paenibacillales; family Paenibacillaceae; genus Paenibacillus_D; species Paenibacillus_D tarimensis_A. Next base: position 297,451 of record CP166298.1, read on the forward strand.
CATTTAATGCGCTATAAACATCGGAATCGACGTAAACTTGTCCAGTTACTACCTGAGCGGAATCTTTTGTTACTCCAACAAAGTTGGCAAAAGCCACCATAGGAACCAACATGGACACGAGCATGACCGTTGCAAGAAGTGCGGCAGTTTTACGCATGAATACTTTTTTCATAGTTTTCACCTCCTTTCAAGAGAGTCAAAACCTGTCGAAAACCTATTATATACTATGGAAGAGGAAAACGGAAGCCTATCAAAAAAATTCCACAAATTAATAGATAGAGAATAGAAATGATAGTACTTAATTCATATTATTTCTATTGTATAGAGCATCCAGAGCTATTTTCTCATCATTACTAAAATTAATCAACTGATTTTCCAAGTTTTCATTTTTTTGTCCCAATGCGTCTAATGCAGCAAGATAGTGTCGAATTCCTGAACGGATAGATACGTCACTGAGATTCCCGGAAATGACGGGTTTCAATATTTCAACCGCTTCTTCGAAGTTGTTCTGGTAGTAATAGATCTTACCCACCGCTTGGCGGATGTAAGGCGTGATCTCGAGTTGGTTTTTCGAAAGTGTTGCATTATAGGACAGTACCTCATTATACAATTCGACGCCACGCTTCATTTTCTGTCCCGTTTCCGGGTCATGTAACTTGTCGGTTGAGAAGTTGGAAGATTCTATTATAGCGGTCTCGTAAAAACCTATCAACTGATTTTCCAAGTTTTCATTTTTTTGTCCCAATTCGCCTAGTGCTGCTAGATAGTACCGATTTCCGGCACGAATGAATACATCTTCGAGGTTCTCGGTAGTGATCGGTTCCAAAATTTCCACTGCTTTTTCGTAGTCATTCTGAAAGTAATAGATTTTACCCATTGCTTGGCGGATGCGTGGCGTGACCTCAAAGTTTCGCCCTTGCAGTTGATTTTCCGGAAGCGTTGCGAGCAACGCAATACGAGATTGCACCTCATTATATAATTCGGCAGCACGGTTCATTTTCTGAATAGTGTCCGGATCATCCAATGTGTTGGGTACAAAGTCGGAATATTCCATTATTGCAGCTTCATAGAAATTGATATCCCAGGGAAATTTGGAAATTCCCTCCTCCAAAGAGGCAACTGCATTGTTATACGCTTTTAAATCTTTAAAGTTTCGGTACTCTGCCAAAATTAAACTCCGATTATAAGGTTCGTAGACCTTCAAGGCCTGAATCGCTTGCTGGACCTGAATTAAATAATTCTGATCCAACGTTTGCCGGTATGCCTGGTTTAACCAATCGATCTTTCTGATCGTGAATTCCGGTTGATCCGGAGAGATTGATATTGCATTATCCAGGGGGACCAACAATTCGCTGAGCACTTTCTGTTCTTCGGTTGCCAGGTACATCGCATGCCCATAAGAACGAAGAGCAGTATATTCTCTATACGTAGAAACAAACAAAATTGTTGCAAGGATAACGATAACGGCCGAGTATGTATACCGCCAAACCGAATTTTTTATCTTGTCCCATCGAACGATAGACAGTTCTGATTTGAACGGAGCGATCATAGCACCCATGCAGAAGAAAACAAGCGAACCAAGATAAAGGTAACTCATATCGAAGTCAATGATACTGTGCGTTAGTATGGCCAATGAGAATATAAAAAATATAGAATGGCTTCCCCGAAGCTCTTTATGCCGAATATATGAGTAGACATACAGCAGATAGCAGCATACTAACAGGGCCATCATCAGCAGGAAACCGATCCAACCTACCGCAACTAACGTCTGAACATAAAAACTATGCGCCTGGCGGCTCAGGTAAGGGTTGTTCTGGTATTGCTCGTATAATGCTGCCCATCCGCCTCCGCCTGTACCAAGCAACGGATAATCCGCAACAACCTTCATGGCATCTCTATAAAATGTAAACCGTTCAAGCACGCTGTGCTGTTGAAAGTTGATTGTTCCAAGCCGCTCAGACAAGCTGGCCGGCAGCACGGACTGGAGAATTCCGCTGCCGCTGATAAGGAGCGTAAAAGCCAAGCCCCCGGTCCCCATAATCAAAAGGGGAAAAGCAACTGAACCCCATTTCCGCTGTGCGATCGGCGTAAGCTTAGTCTCAAGCCAGCGATCTCCAAAATGGTGGATAGCCAGCACAACCAAGGCAGACAGAACAGAAGCACCTATTAAATAAAGCCAGCTTTGAAGAGGTAAACTATCCAATACAGACAGCAACTTGGGTGCTGTTTTCGTAAATTCCGGGAGCAGCTGCCTGGCGATGGTTTCGATATTGCTTGTTAACGGATTTAATATAATGATCGATGCAGCCACCGCTATTCCCGCATTTAACACATACAACAACTGCCTATGTATTCGAAGGAACGGCAGAATCAAGACGAATAGAACCGGAATGATCACCAGCGCACCGCGGGAATAAGTGAGCATAATGGATGCCCAGATCGGAACGAGCATCAATGCATGGATGAACCGCATATATCGCTTATCGGCGTGAATGGAACTATACAGTGTGATTAAAAAAAGAGCTATTAAATAACCGGCGTACGTATTAGAATATTGGAATACGGAAGTGACCCGGAACTGTTCAGAAGTATACCAGATCGCATTGGGATAATAATATTGACCGAATAAATTAAGAAAGCCGAATATTACGATTGCGTAACCTGAAAATTGCAGCAAGAAGATCAGGAAATTGCGTTCTCTCGAATCGTCCGTATAGTAGAGGCCAAAAATAAAAAAAGCGGCCATACCAAATGTGATCAAAGTCATGAGTCCGGCACTATGGGAAGAGACAGCTTGAAATGAAGATATGTAGTACATGAGTGGGTAAATCAGAACCGCGATCGAAAGCAGTCCCACATAATTATTCGGCTGCCATTTCCATATCAAATGAAAACCCGTAAGTACGAGGACCACAAAGACGAGCATAAGCGCTTCATAAAGCGGACCTTCAAATGAGAGGGCAAATCCATTGAATAGTGCGGCTTTGAAAGGGAGCACGCAGATGAACAGCGCAATACCAATTAAGCTTACCCAGCGTAAAATAGAGAACTCCATCGTGGCCTTTACGCGATGCGAAGGTTCTTTTCGTTTTTTCATTGACAAATTCTCCTTAAAACATTTAGATGCGATTTTTTTGTTTTATGTTACATCATTCTACCAAATTCGAGTTTGGAAATCTATTAACAGATAATTCAATGAGTAGATTATTAATATAATATGTTATGCTATATTAGATCCGAATTCTATAAGCGTGAAGGAAATTATTCATTAAGTGTGAGTAAAAAATTGGAACATTTGGTTAAGGGTATTATCTTGTATAAGCTTTTGATAAAATAGATTCAGATTTAAGCTGGAAATAAAACTTTCGTTTTGGTGGTCCTATAATCCTTAATTGTGATAAGATTACTGTATCTCTGACAAAAAAGAGCATGAAGTGACATATTATTTGAAAAGGAATGAAGAAAATGAAAGAAGTAAAAATTGGGGATTTTAACGTATCAAACAACTTGCCATTTGCTTTGATTGGGGGGCCATGTGTAATCGAATCAGAATACAACGTAATGCATCTAGCTGAAAAAATTAAGGAAATCACAAGTGAATTAAATATCCCATACATATTTAAAGCGTCGTTTGATAAAGCGAATCGTTCATCAGGCAGTTCTTTCAGAGGTTTTGGGATTGAAGAGGGTTTGAATATATTAAAAAAAGTAAAGGAGACCTTTCAGTTACCAATCCTAACGGATGTTCATGAATCGTGGCAAATCGATCCGGTTGGAGAAGTGGTTGATGTTCTACAAATTCCAGCGTTTCTATGCAGACAAACGGACTTGCTTGTAAAAGCAGCGAAATCGGGAAAAGTAGTGAATGTAAAAAAGGGTCAATTTTTAGCTCCGTGGGACATGAAAAACATTGTTACGAAGTTGGAGGAGTCTGGTGCGGATAAAATTCTGCTCACTGAAAGAGGAACAAGCTTCGGATACAATAATTTAGTAGTTGATTACCGCGGACTTGAGGTTATGAAAGGAATGGAGTATCCGGTTGTATTTGATGCGACCCATAGTGTTCAAATTCCAGGAGGTAATGGAACATCTTCCGGTGGAAATAGAGAGTATGTACCGGTACTATCAAAAGCTGCAGTGAGCGTCGGTGTGGGTATTCTATTTATGGAAATTCACAATGACCCGGATAATGCTCTTAGTGATGGACCAAACATGGTACCGCTGCATCAATTAAAAGATTTGCTTGCCATGTTAAAAAAATACGATGGAATTACTAAAGGACATTGATATGTTAAAAGATATTAAATTGATTTGTTGTGATGTAGATGGGACGTTGACAGATGGGACAATACATGTAAGCTCTGAAGGCGAAATGTATAAGTCATTTCATGTTCGAGATGGGCTTGGAATTGTAATGGCACAAAAAGCAGGTATTATATTCGCAATAGTTACTGGTAGAGGCTCTCGGATTGTTGATGCACGAGCAAAGGAATTAGGTATAGAAGAAGTTCATCAAAATGTAACCGATAAAAGTGAAAGAGTAAGAAGTATCATAACAAAATACAATTTAAAAAAAGAGCAGGTTGCATTTATTGGCGACGACGTGAATGATGCCGTGGTTAAAGATGAGGTTGGAGTATTTGTTGTTGTTGGTGATGGTCATCCAGAAGCAAAGAAAGTTGCAGATATTGTACTACAGACAAATGGCGGTAAAGGTGCAGTAAGAGAATTTATAGATAGATACATATTAAGTGCGAGGTGAAACTGTGTTTACAAAGGAATATACCTCCCAAGAAATAATCAATAAAGCTAAGGTGCTACTTGAAGAAGAAATTCAAGCAATCCATCAAACAAAAAACTATATTAATCATGGGTTTTATGATGCTGTAAACCTTTTGGCAGAATGCAGCGGAAAGGTAGTTATCACTGGAATAGGTAAGTCGGGATATGTTTCTAGAAAAATGGCTGCGACTATGGTAAGTCTAGGTATTACAGCTGTATACATGAACCCGGCGGATGCTATCCATGGTGACCTTGGCTTAGTACAAAGTAATGATATTGTTATAACAGTCAGTAAAAGTGGTGAGTCACAGGAAATCATATCGATATTACCTTCCATTAAGCAATTAAAGGCAAAAGTGATTAGTATTACAGCAAATTCGAATTCTACTATTGCGAATTTTTCGAATGTTACACTTCAATTAGGTGTAGAAAAAGAAGCGGGATATCTGAATCTTGCACCTACTTCAAGTGTAGTTTCTAGTTTAGCACTGGGTGATGCATTAGCAACCATAGCATCTGAACTTAGAGGATTTAATGAAGAAAATTTTGCTATGTATCATCCTGGAGGATCTATTGGTAAAAAATTAACTTTACACGTTGAGGATTTACTTTCTGAAAATAGTTACTCAATTGTCGGCGAAAACGACAGCTTTAAAAAGATTCTAATTGAATTAACAGAGAAGAGGATAGGTGCAACAGCAGTCTCAAAGGAAGGGAAAATAACAGGTATTATTACTGATGGCGATTTAAAAAGAGTATTGGAAAAATTCGGACATGACTGTTTTGCTTTGACAGCTTCAAAAATTATGTCTGCATACCCAATTGTAGTCCAAAAGGGAACAAAAGCAGTGCTTGCGCTTGAGTTGATGGAAGGAAGAGAACATTCCATTTCTGTTATTCCAGTGCTGGATGGTGAAAAATTACTAGGAATTCTTCGGATTCATGATATTTTAAAAAATCTGTAGTTTTGGAGATAAGCTGTGATTCTAATGAAGAAATTGTACAAAAACAAAGAGTTTATTTGGGCGTTAACTAAACGAGAACTAAAGGGGAAATATAAACAATCACTTCTAGGGAAGTTGTGGATTTTCCTACAGCCGTTCTCTTTGATGCTGATTTTAAGTTTTGTTTTTTCTCAGATGGTTCGACTGGACAGTGAAGGTTTACCTTATCCAGTTTTTTTGTTTGCAGGTCTACTACCAATGATCTTCTTTCAAAATACCATTTCATCCTCAGCAAACATAATTACAGGCAAAGCATCATTAATAAAGCAAAAGTTTTTTATGCGCGAGGCTTTAGTTATAAATAAATTATTTACTGAAGTAATCAATCTTTTTTTCGGATCGCTGGGGTTTATATTAATATTATTGTATTATCAAATTCAAATTGGAATATACTCGATGTTTGTATTAATCATCTTTCCAATACAATTGATGTTTATGTATGGGCTAATGCTAATTTTATCATCTCTAAATGTATATATAAGGGATGTTGAAATGCTAACACCTTTAATTATTAGATTATGGTATTATCTCACTCCAGTTATATATTCTTACTCTAGTATCCCTAATAAGTACAAAGTAATACTTGCCTTAAATCCGATGACAGGAATCATTGATGGATATAGAAAAGCATTGCTACACAATACTGTTCCTGATATCGGATTATTATTGTACTCATTGGGTATTGGTTTAGTTGTTTTTTTTGTAGGGAGCAAACTTTTTTCGAAGCTAGAAAAATACTTTTCAGATGCTTTGTAGGTGGAATGATAATGAGTAAACATTCAATAGAGCTAGTAGATGTCGGAAAAAAGTTTTTTAAAGGATCAGGCTCAAATCGATTGAGAGATATAATTCAAAATTATATTTTGAAAAGAAAGATTGAATCTAATGATTTCTGGGCTTTGGAAAATATTAACTTCCACATAGATAAGGGGGAGACTCTGGGGATAATTGGGGCCAATGGTGCAGGAAAAAGTACACTGCTAAAAATTATTTCGGGAGTTATGGTACCTACATGTGGAAAAGTTGAGATAAACGGTACTGTCGGTGGATTAATTGAATTAGGTGCTGGATTTCATTCTGAATTAACGGGGAGAGAGAATATATATATCAATGGTTCTATTCTTGGATTAAAGGAGAAAGAGATTAGCGAACGTATTGATCAAATAATCAATTTTTCTGGATTGAATTCTTTTATTGATACACCAATTAAGAAATATTCCTCGGGAATGAAAGTGCGGCTAGGTTTCGCTATAGCAATTACAATTGATACAGATATAGTCTTGATGGATGAGGTTCTTTCAGTAGGGGATGCAGCATTTAGAAAGAGAGCGATGCATGTATTAGAAACATATATGAAAGAAAAGGCAATCATTTTTGTTTCTCATAATATGGATCAAATAAAAACAGTTTGCGACAATTGCATTGTCTTGCAAAATGGAAAAATTGTTTACAAAGGTGATCCTCAATCATCTGTAAAATATTACCTCGAAGAGGTGGTTAACAAAAAAACTGCCTTTATCAGTATGGATGTATTAAACCCCTCCTATTTATCTGAGGCAAGGTTATTAGACAACAATGGGAATGAAGCAGGTCTGTTTGATTCAAATGAAATAATAATTAATGTAAAATATAAATTTTCAAAGAATGTAAATAAGTGCAAAATAAGAGTGAGGATTAAATCTGATCAAACGAAAGGTTTTTTAGAGGAGATATGTTTATTTGTTGAAGATTTAATAGTTGACAAGACTTCATCTAACTTGAAAATAGAAAACACCTTTTCCGTTGGAAACTATTCGATAGATATCGATTTATTAGACGGGAATCAGATAATACAAATGAATACTGATATATTAAAATTCAAAGTATCTGAAAATGTCGTTAATAAATCTTATAAAGGTATTATTAATATCCCGATAAAACAATTCGATAACTCTGATGAATTACAAGATAGTTATTCAATTGAAGTTAATCAAAAAAATGAGGTATACCTGTATACTCCCAATGAAAAAAAAGACTATAGTCTAACTTTCTATGTTCATAGAATTTTTGATGGAAATTATACAGAACTCCTATATCAAAAAAATATATCAGTTCAAAGTAACAAATCGCAGGTCATAGCTATTGAAGCAAATTATTTATCTACTGGAAAGTATAAAATTACGGTTGAAAATCCCAGTCATACTACTACCGAATATGAATATGTGTTTGATTATTTTAACGACAAACACGAATCAAACGGACTAATCTTTCCAAAACATGATTGGTGTTGAGAGGACGGATATAATGCTTTTGAATAATGTTGAAGTTACTGGTGTAAATTCGGATGTAAAAGGTACACTTGGAGTTATTATTCCTTTTCGATATTCACGAGATCGTATTGATGATATCGAGAGGATTGAAAGAATTTTTAGTGTAAAGAAACCAGAGGAGGTACTATTTTATTTTGTGGATTCTGGTAGCCCTTATAATGAGTCAATGAAATTAAGGGAATTATGTATTAAATATAAAGTTGAATATATATATGTAGATTCGAAAAATGAAATGTTTTCAGCAGGTAAGGCTAGAGATATAGGAGCAATCTATGCAAAAACTGAGTTTCTGTTTTTTCAAGATGTTGACCTCCTTCCCTATAATGGGTTTTATGAAGAATTGTTACTAGAAATAAAGATCCAAAACTTACCTGAAAAACAAAACGATTTTATAATGATTCCGTGTTTCTATCTTACTAAATCGGGAAGTTTAGAATACATTGATACTGATCCGGATAGGAGAAAATCCATTTTTACGGAATATTATTTTAAGGGAGATAAGTTAAGAATTCATAATTTTGCTCCTGGATCTTCCGCAATTGTTGTTCATCGATTACATTATCTTTCAATAGGAGGACACAGAAAAGAATTTAGAGGACATGGGTTTGAAGATTTTGAGCTCATTCATAGACTATCAGCTCTTTCAAACAAATTTTATCGCCCATTTCAATATTACTCAGATAAAAAAAATTGGCATTATACAGAATATAAAGGTTTTCGAAGTATGTTCCGGTTGTTCGGTGATATTTCTTTTATAAAGGGTATGTTTATTTGTCATATGTGGCATCCACCATATATTATTGAATCAGCTTTTCGCTTACAAAACAAAAATAATGCAACTCTATTAATTGAAAGTATGAAGAGTTTTGATAATAATCATAAACATCCTGAACCGCTGCCTGATATTTATATGGGGAAAACCATTGCATTAGGTGATGCAAATTCGGCTTTTTATAAATCTATTTGGAAAGTTATGCCTTCATTTGGATTAGTGGATTATAAATCAGAGCATTCATTTGAAACTCCATCCGCATTGATTGATTACATAGACAGTAATGGATACGATTGTGTTCTTATGCCAAATCCATATGGTAATGAAAAGAGACTTTCTCTTTACAGGGAACTCCGACTTAAAAATAAAAGGTATATAGTTTCAGATAGAGGAGCATTACCAGATTCCGTATTTTTTGATTCTAATGGATTTAATGCTGATAGCTCGTCTTATCGTAAAGAAGTATGGGATATTCCCCTAACAGAAACTCAATTACAAGAGATTGAATTATATATTCGAACTGAACAATATACAGATGATGCACTTGAGAAACAAGGTGTAAGGAAAGGGGCCGATTTTTTAGCAGAGAAACTACATATATCACCTACAAAAAAAGTGTTATTTGTACCATTTCAGCGACCAAGTGATACAGTAATTAAATATTTTTCTGGTTCTGTAAGTGATATGAATGACTTTATAACATTTGTAGAAAAGGTTGCTGAAAATTTAGATGATGAATGGGTGATATTAGCCAAAAAACATCCATTAGAAAGTACAAGACCTTTATCTGAGAGAATTAACTTTGTAGAAGATAATACACATATAAAAGATTTAATTGAAATATCAGATGCTGTATTACTAATTAATTCTGGCGTTGGAGTACTTTCAATGATTTGGGGGAAACCAGTTCTTTATGTCGGAGAGGTATTTTATGGCCATGATAAGATTAATAAAAAAGTTTCAACTCCAGAAGAAGCCATAGAAATACTAAAGACAGGAATATTTAAAGTTGATGATGAAACAGTTAAGAGGTTTTTGTATTATCTAATTAATAGATTCTATTCGTTTGGCAAAACGAGAAGTGAACTTGTAAAACAACCTGATGGAAGTTTATTTAATGTTACCCGGGATATCATGTTCTATAAGATAAATATTCCTGGATGCATGACAAGAAAAATGATAAGTAGAGATATGCCAGAGATAGCACTGACATCACCTATATTTGATAGATATAGAGTTTATCTTAACAATGTAAAGTCTAATCAAACAAATAAAAGTGAAATTCAGCCTAAAAAAACTCAAACTAATAATTTAGTAATAGCACAGAATAAAACAACAATGAATAATGAACCATTTATTATATGGTGTGCAAGACAACTTTATAAGCTTTTTACTAACCCTAGGAAGTTTAAGGTTGACTTTAGGGGATGGGTTAGGAGAAAGAAAAAAAGAGCTAGATTAGTCAATTCTTAAAGGGGATCGTCACATTGATAGGTATTTATTCAAAAGGAATTGCGTCGATTCCATATCTAGAATCGTTCCTAGAAGAAGAGGTTGTCCTTAATCCAAAAGATGAAAGATCGTTGTCTCACATTGCCGGTTGGGGATTGAAGCCATCGGCTACTACTGCTATTAAAAAATCAAATAAATATACTATTCCTTATTTGGCTTTAGAGGATGGTTTTATCAGGTCAGTAGAATTAGGTGTGAATAATTCACCGCCATTATCATTAATTGTTGATCCAATAGGCATTTATTATGACGCTTCTCGTCCTTCGTTGATTGAAACAATCTTAAATAATAATGAATGGGTCTCAGAGTCTATTCTTCAAAGGGCTGATGAAGCACTCGAATTTATTAGAACAAAAAAGATTAGTAAATATAATAATCATACAACAGGTGAATTTAAATTAAATTGCAATACAAAGTATAATATATTACTAATAGATCAAACAGCGAATGACATGTCTGTTTGTCTTGGGGGGGCGGACTCATATGCTTTTTATGAAATGTATAATACAGCCCGAATGCAATTCCCAGAAGCAAACATATATATTAAAATTCATCCTGATGTAATTGCTGGAAAGAAACAAGGATATCTAACAAATATCAAGACCGACTCAAAAACAAAACTAGTAAGAGATAATGTAAATCCCATTAAATTAATTGAGAACATGGACCATGTGTTTGTTGTTACTTCACAACTCGGTTTTGAAGCTCTACTTATGGGTAAAAAGGTATCTACATTTGGCATCCCATTTTATTCATCTTGGGGACTCACCGATGACAATAAAGTATGTAACCGTAGGACAAGACTTAGAACCATACGGGAAATTTTTGCGGCTGCTTACTTGCTATATCCGAAATATATTAATCCAGTTACTGGATCGCCGGGCGATATTATGGATGTTCTACGTCATATAGAACAACAGCGATCTATTGCTTATTCAAAATCAAAAATCTTTTGCATGCATATTCCTATTTGGAAAAAACAATTTGTTCGTCCATTTCTGCAATCTGAAACCAATGAAATCCACTTTGTTCACAAATTTGAGCAGATCGATAGAATTGGTTTCAGGAAAGAAGACAAATTGCTAGTATGGGGATGCAAAGAGAAAAAAAATTTCAGTTACCAATTGCAACAGAGGGAAATGCAACTATGGCGAATCGAAGACGGTTTTTACCGATCTGTCGGTTTAGGTTCAAATTTTCATACCCCATGGTCAATAATTATTGATAAATTGGGAATATATTTTAACCCACGATCTGAGAATGATCTAGAAACATTATTAAATAGTAGAGTGTTCAGTAATTCAGATATTATAGAGGCTGGTAAAATATGGAATACAATTATAGAGTTTAACCTAACCAAATATAACACCGATGATTCTTGCGCCCTAAGTATTGAATTAATGAAGGACCAAAAGGTTATTTTTATACCTGGGCAAGTTGAAAATGATGCATCGATAATTATGGGATGCAACGATGTGAAAAGTATAGAGGAACTAATAGAAATAGTGAGGTTTAATAATCCAGATGCCTATATCATATATAAACCACATCCGGATGTGGTTAGTAAAAATCGAAATGGTTTAATAAAAAACAATAATATATTAAAATTATGTAACAAGATTGAAATCACTTCGAGCAGTATTGATTGTATTAATGTCGCAGACGAAGTTCATACTTTAACATCACAAGTGGGTTTCGAAGCCTTACTTCGAAGAAAAGAAGTGTATACATACGGAGGACCTTTTTATGCTGGTTGGGGCCTTACTAAAGATACATTTCAATTTTCAAGGCGAACCAGAACACTCTCAATGGAGGAACTCATCGCAGGGACATTAATATATTATACAAAATATTATAACCATGATTTAAACCAACCATCTGACTGTAGATCGGTGCTTAGAAAACTGGCTCGCATAAAACAAGAATCATCAAAAATAGGGAATATAATAAACAAAAACAGCAAGTTGAGACAAATTAGAAAGTATTTCCATCTGTTCAGGGAAATAACAAGGCGAGTGTAGATGATGGAAAATCGGACAATTTGCTTTTTTCCAGTCGTAGGATATCAGGCCGATCTAATGCAAAAAATTGCAAAAGAATTACTTATCAATAAGATAATAAACAAAGCTATCTTTCTATGCCCGTCATTTAATTCTTACAATGCAATAAATGACGAATTTAATAAAATACTATTACCAAAAGAGATTCTTTCTATAAAAAGTAAGGATAATTCAAAAGAGCATCCGAGTGTTATTGAGTTTGAAAAGAAGAAGCTTTATGTTGAAGAAAAATGGGGCATTAATAAAAAAAGGAATTTAAAAATTAATTTAGAGAACGAGAGTTTGGTTTACGGTTTTTATTGGAGGGAGTTTTTACAAAATGAGAATATTGTCTTAATGATTCTTTGGAATGGTTACTTATTACCGCAGCAGTCGCTTATTTACTTCATCAATAAAAGTAATGTACCTATTTTCTTTATGGAGAATGGATATGAACCACTCTCATTCGTTGTTGACAAAAAGGGAATAAATGCACACAGCTCATTTAAATATGGAGAAGTACAATATAAAAGTGATAAATTGGATGACTACGATTTATACAGAGCCACAGGCCTGAGACATCCTAGTAAATTTTTTAAGCTATTATTTCGCTATTTGCAAGTTCAATTATCAATTCTCCTTCATTTTAAGTATAGAAAATATTTTAGATACGAGTTCTCCCCCTCAGTTACCAGTAAAATAAAACAAATAGCCCTATCTTTAACTCAAATTCATAAGAGAGAAACACTACTAGAAGAGAAGCGCTTTGTTTTTTTTCCTCTCCAAGTAATTACCGATTCACAATTGCTAATAAATTATAATTATTCACAAGAGAATGCAATTAAAAAAATGGCTCAGATAATAGATAAATTGAATGAAGATCAAGACGAACCTGTTTACTTATGTATCAAAGATCATCCTAGACAGGAAACTACAAAGTATTTTGAACAAATAAAAAAAGAAATAGTTTCTCCGTATATTGTCTTTATACCTCGTGGAAACATCGATCAATTACTTAATAAATGTGCGGCAGTTGTGACCATTAACTCTAGTGTCGGATATGAAGCTTTGAAAAAAGGAAAAGAAGTGCTGGTTCTTGGAGAAGCAATCTATACAGGTCCTGGTCTTGGAAAAAAGATAGGGTCATGGGAAGAGTTGGAGGAAAGTCTGAAATCTATTCTTTATAAAGGGAAAATATATGCCGATTCATACGAAATAAGTCAATTTATTAATCAGTATCAGAAATATTGTATCTTAAAACACGATCCTACCGCAATTAATAAAGTTGTAGGGAGGATAGTATCTATTTTAAAGGAGAGATAAATGTTGAAAACAATAGCAATAATTCCAGCTAGATATGCCTCAACCCGTTTCCCTGGAAAACCGTTAGTAGATATTCAAGGTATCTCAATGATAGAACGCGTGTATCGAAATGTAGAAAAAGCAAGGAATATTGATGAAGTATGGGTAGCAACAGATGATGGGCGAATCGAAGATAAAGTTCTGTCCTTCGGGGGAAAATGCATCATGACTTCAACAACCCACCAAACTGGATCCGATCGAATAGCTGAAGCTATTGAAAAGCTGCGAGCTGATGTGGTTGTAAATGTACAAGGTGATGAACCTTTAATAGAAGGCGACGTTCTGGAGCAATTGGTTGAACCATTTGTTAATGATCAACAGTTGAAGATGTCAACTTTAAAAACAAAAATTGTTGATTCGGAAGAAGTGCAAGATCCTAACGTAGTTAAGGTAATAACTGATGAAACGGGCAAGGCTATTTATTTCTCTCGTTCTCCGATTCCTTATAACCGTGATAACCGTACAATAACATACTTCAAGCATATAGGTGTCTATGCTTATCGTTACGACTTCTTATCGGAATATGTTAAGATGAAGCAAACTCCGCTAGAGATTGCAGAATCCTTAGAGCAGCTTAGGGTAATTGAGAATGGGATTCAAATACAAGTTGTAGAGACTGATCATAAATTCATAAGCGTTGATACTCCAAGTGATTTGGATAAGGTTAATGATTTTTTATTAAGCATACAGGGAGTCGGAAATGGATAACTGTATCATTTGCCAAAAACACCGAAATGAGAGTAAGGACCTTCTCTTTCAAGGAGAACATTGGAAAATATACTACGGTCCATATGAATCGCAAGTAGCCGGATACATGTATTTAGAACCCGATCGGCATATCGAAAATTGGTCTGAATTCTCCACTATTGAATTGAATGAAATGACATTATTAATTCAAAGATCAGAAAACATTCTGCTAGAATTACTAAAAGTAGAAAGGCTTTATGTTGTTACGATAAGTGAAGCAGTTCGACATCTCCATCTTCATCTAATACCAAGACTAGCGGAAGCTGAACTCCGGGGTCTGCCATTGATACAATCTGCGACACAACAGAATAGTGAAGATACCGTAGTTCAACAAGTCGATTACGTTACTTTACGGGAAGAATTGCAAAAGTCATTCAGTAAAAAACGTTAATACCGCTTGGAGGTAACTATGAAAGGCATCATACTCGCCGGAGGCACCGGTTCCCGGTTATATCCATTGACCAAGGTAACCAATAAGCACCTCCTGCCGGTCGGACAATATCCGATGATCTACTACGCGATCGCCAAGTTAAAAGAAGCAGGGATTCACGACATCCTCATCGTCACCGGCAAAGACCATATGGGCGATGTCGTAAACCTACTTGGAAGCGGGGTTGAGTTTGGCTTGTCCTTCACCTACAAGGTGCAGGATGATGCGGGCGGAATCGCGCAAGCGCTTGGATTGGCGGAGAACTTCGTCAATGGCGACCGGATGGTCGTCATTCTAGGCGATAATGTGTTCCATGACAGCATTGTGCCTTTCGTCAATAATTACCGGAAACAACCATCCGGTGCCAAGCTTCTCATTCAGAATGTTCACGATCCGCAGCGCTATGGCGTTCCTGAGCTGGTTGATGATAAAATTGTATCCATCGAAGAAAAACCGCAGCAGCCTAAGAGTAGTTATGCGGTTACAGGCATATATATGTATGACAGTCGTGTTTTTGAGGTTATCCGTACCTTGAAGCCGTCGAGCCGCGGTGAACTAGAAATCACCGATGTAAATAATGCCTATATCCGGACCAATGAACTTTCCTATGATATTCTCCAGGGCTGGTGGACGGACGCCGGAACTCATGTTTCGCTCACTCGGGCCAACGAGCTGGCCAAAGACATTGTGCTAGACGAGGAGTTCGGCAAGCTTATCCTTTAAAGGGGAGTTGTTATCATGAAAGTCATCGAAACGCTTTTTCGCGATGTGAAACTAATTGAACCTGCAGTATTTGGCGATCACCGTGGTTTCTTCATGGAATCCTACAACGAAAAAACGTTTCATGAAAATGGTATTAAACATCTATTCATTCAGGAAAATCATTCATTATCAGGAGAAGCGGGGGTATTGCGCGGCTTGCATTATCAGCTAAACCCGCAGGCTCAGACGAAGCTTGTCCGTTGCACATCCGGAGCGTTATACGATGTTGTGCTGGACATCCGCCAAGGTTCGCCGACCTATGGGAAGTGGCAGGGGTTTATTTTAAGCGCGGCTAATAAAAGGCAGTTGTTGGTCCCGCAAGGCTTTGCCCATGGTTTTTGCACATTAGTTCCAAACAGTGAAATACAATATAAGGTCGATGCTTTATATTCACCAGAAAATGACCGGGGGATCGCTTGGAACGACCCGACGCTCGGAATTGATTGGCCGACATCCGCCCCGATCTTATCTGAGAAGGATGCAAATCATCCATTGCTGGCGGATGCGGATAACAATTTCTTTTATGAAGGGTAGGTTGTTCTTGTGAACGTATTAGTCACCGGCGGAGCCGGATTTATCGGCAGTAATTTTGTGCTGTATATGATTAATAAATACCCCGATTATCGGATTATCAATGTGGATGCGCTCACGTATGCGGGAAATTTGGAGAATTTACGCTTAGTTGAAGGCCATCCAAACTACCGTTTCGTTCAAGTGGATATTGCGGACCGGCAGGCGCTGGAACCGTTGTTTCAAGAAGGGATCGATGCGGTCGTCAATTTCGCGGCGGAATCGCATGTGGACCGCAGTATAACTCAGCCGGACATCTTTGTCCGGACCAACGTCCTCGGCACGCAAACCTTATTGGACCTGGTAAAGCAAGCTGGAATCCGAAAGTTCGTTCAGGTGTCGACCGACGAAGTATACGGAACATTGGGCGATACCGGCCTCTTCACGGAAGAGACGCCGCTGGCTCCGAACAGTCCGTATTCGGCCAGCAAAGCGGGCGCCGATCTGCTCGTTCGCGCGTACCACGAAACGTTCGGTCTTCCCGTAAATATTACACGGTGCTCGAATAATTACGGGCCTTATCAATTTCCCGAGAAGCTGATTCCCTTGATGATTCTGAATGCCCTTAATGATAAACCTCTACCAGTATACGGGGACGGTCTTAATGTCCGTGACTGGCTGTATGTGGAAGACCACTGCAGTGCGATCGATTTGGTGCTGCATAAAGGTAAAGTCGGCGAAGTCTATAATGTCGGGGGCAATAATGAACGAAATAACCTTCAAGTCGTCAACACAATCCTTGAGGAATTGAACAAACCCGAGTCGCTGATCACTTTTGTCGAAGACCGCCTGGGGCACGACCGCCGCTATGCGATCGATGCGGACAAAATCCGCCGCGAGCTCGGTTGGCAGCCAAAATATGTGTACGAAAGCGGCATTAAGGAAACCATTCGCTGGTATTTGAATAACCAGGAGTGGCTCGATAACGTTATGTCGGGAGCTTACCGGCAGGGGAACCGGTCATCATGAGTGGCTCACAGCCTTTGAGATTGCTGGTGACCGGGGGAAACGGCCAGCTTGGCCGCGAGCTGGCGCTTCTTCATAATGAGAAGTCATTGGACATCACCGGTCTTGGTCGCGATTCCCTCGATATTACGAACCTTGAACAATGTAGGGAGACGGTGCAGCGTTATCGGCCGGATGCAGTAATTCACTGTGCCGCATATACCGCCGTCGATCAGGCCGAGTCAGAGCCGGATGAGGCGTTTCGCGTCAACGCGGCGGGAACTCGCAACATCGCGCTTGCGGCCCGAGAAGCCGGAGCGAAGCTGTGTTACATCAGCACCGATTATGTGTTTGATGGTTCCGGGCGTTCGCCATATAATGAGTATGATAATACGAACCCGCTGACCGTATACGGCAAATCGAAGCTCGCCGGGGAACAGCTGGTTCAGACACTGCATGACCGGTATTTTATCGTCAGAACATCCTGGGTTTACGGCAGGCATGGGAACAATTTTGTGAAAACGATGTTAAAGCTCGGCCGTGAACGGGATCATCTCAAGGTCGTTCATGATCAGTTCGGTTCCCCTACGTATACGTATGATCTGGCGCGTTTTCTTGTCGATCTGGTGCAGACCGATTATTACGGCTTATATCATGCATCGAACACTGGCGCCTGTTCCTGGTTTGAGTTTGCCCAAGCGATCTTCGATGAGAGCGGAATTGCTGTCGGTCTCGAACCGTGTACAACCGCGGAGTTCCCTCGTCCGGCTCCAAGGCCGGCCTACTCGGTCATGGACCATACCGGCATTCGCAGCAACGGCTTGAACCCTCTTAGACCATGGAGAGAGGCGCTGCGGCATTTTCTTATGGATAGCGAGTGAATGATGAAATGGCAACGGCAAGCGTATGTATCGTTACTTATAATAGCGCTTCAGATATCGGGGACTGCTTACAGGCTGTATGGAAGCAGTCCTTTCCCGTTGCGGCCGTCGTTGTTGTCGACAATGCGTCGGCGGACGGGACACCGGATGTCGTTCGTGCATTAGGCGGACAAGTGGAATTGGTATGCAATTCGGTCAATAACGGCTTCGCAGGGGGCCAGAATCAAGCGATCGGCCTTACGGATTCCGATTATGTGCTGGTTCTTAATCCGGATGTCGAGCTTCACGAAGATTACTTATCCGAAATCATAGATTATATGGAAAAGCATCCGGGCATCGGCAGCGCAACCGGAAAGCTGGTTCTGGCCGGCGCACCGGACCGGATGGACAGCGCGGGACTGGGGATGCGAACGAATAGACAAGCCTATGACCTGGGAGCCGGCGAGCCGGTTGAAGCTTGGGGAACGACGATGGAAGTATTCGGCGTTTCGGGCGCCGCGGCGGTCTATCGCCGGAAAATGATTGCGGATGTATCGTATCAGGGGCAATTTTTCGACGAGGAGTTTTTTGCCTATAAAGAGGATGTCGATGCGGCATGGCGCGCGAGGCACTTAGGATGGACGGCCGTATATCTTCCTTCAGCGAAAGCTTTGCACCAAAGAGGCTGGAAGAAGGAAGGCAGGCGGACGATACCGCTGTTTATTCGCCGTCATTCCTATCAGAACCGTTTCTTCACCTTGATTAAAAACGAGTTCCCCGGATGGCATTGGTTCTATTTGCTCCCTTATCTCATCTTGCTTGAACTGGTCAAGCTCGGTTACATTGCCGTTTTTGAACCCGGGTTGTTGAAATGCTGGCCTTTCATCATCCGCAGATTCCCGCAAATGCTGCATAAGCGAAAATGGGTAATCGCGAGAAAAAAGGAAAAAAAGATGTAGCTTACGGGCATTTTTTGTTACAATAACTAGTAGTAGTTATTGCAACGGATGAAAGATATAGACAAAGGGTGATAGAATTATGCTCCGGCAAAACCAACGTTTCTTAACGCAGCTTTATATACTGGCAGATCTGTTATGTATGTTGGTTGTATTCTTTGTCGCCTATTGGGTCAAATTTGACAGCGGGTGGATTACCGGTTACGAATCGCTTCCTTTCAAAACCTACTTTGTGCGGGCAACGATTTATGCGTTCGCAGCGGTGTTGATCGGTTTTTATGTCGGTTTCTATACGCCGAGAAGAAGGAAGAGCTTCTCCTACGATATCATTAAAATCTTTCAGGTACATATTATAAGTTTTCTCGGCCTGCTGAGCTTGCTCTATGTAACGAAGGAAGTGCATTTCTCCAGGGAATTTCTCGTCATCTTCTTTGCTTTGAATATTACCTTGCTAACCCTGTACCGTTTCGGCGTGAAGAAGGCCCTTTCCAATCTCCGCCGCAGAGGATACAACAAGAAGTATGTGCTTATTTTAGGGGCCGGGTCGGTCGGTCGCAGCTTCTACGACAGCCTCCAGCAGCAGCCGGAGCTCGGGTTTGAAGTTTACGGTTTCCTGGACGATCATCAGACCGAGCATGCCTTTGAACACCGTAATATGAAGGCGATTATCGGCAAGGTTGACGACCTGGAGCGGATCCTGAATCGGCATCTCATTGACGAAGTCATCATTGCGCTTCCGCTCGAAGCGCACTACAAATACGGCAAGATCGTTAACCTGTGCGAACAAGCTGGGGCGAAGACGCTCATCATTCCTGATTATTTCGATATCCTGCCCGCCCGTCCGTTCTTTGATAATTTTGCGGGCATGCCGCTCATTAACGTCAGGGATATCCCGCTTGATGAACTCAGCAACCGCTTGATCAAAAGAACATTCGATATTGTCTTCTCGATTATTGCCATTATTATTACTTCGCCGGTCATGCTGCTGGCTTATATCGGGATCAAGCTAACTTCGCCGGGACCGGCAATCTTCAAGCAGGAACGGATGGGGCTGGGCCGGCGCACGTTCCAGATGTATAAGTTCCGCTCCATGCATCTGTCGGACTCGAATGTATCCGATACGCAGTGGACGGTGAAGGATGATCCGAGACGGACGAAGTTTGGCGCTTTCTTAAGAAGCACAAGTATTGACGAGCTGCCGCAGTTTTTCAATGTCTTGGTTGGTCATATGAGCGTTGTCGGGCCGCGTCCGGAGCGTCCGTACTTCGTGGAACAGTTCAAGGATGAAATTCCGAAATATATGGTCAAGCACCATATCCGGCCGGGAATCACCGGCTGGGCGCAGTCCAACGGTCTCCGCGGCGACACGTCCATTAAAGACCGGATCGTGCATGATTTGTTTTACATTGAGAATTGGTCCTTTATGTTCGATCTGAAGATTATCCTCAAGACGATCGTGAAAGGTTTAATGAATAAAAATGCCTACTAGTCATGCAACAGCGGAAGCGGTCCGTATATCGGTCATTATTCCTACTTATAACGCAGGTCCCGAATTTGAAGTCGTACTTCGCAAGCTGTCCGGCCAGTCGATCAAACCGCTCGAAATCATTGTTGTTGATTCTTCATCAAGCGATGGCACAGCCGAAAACGCAAGAAAAGCGGGCGCGCGGGTGTTCACGATTCCCCAGAGTGAATTCGATCACGGAGGAACGCGGAATTTTGCCGCGGAGCAAGCGAAGGGGGAGATCCTCGTCTTCATGACGCAGGATGCGATCCCGAAGGACGACCGGCTGCTGGAGAAGCTGACGGCCCCGTTTGCCGACGGGTTAGTCGCCGGCGTCTATGCGAAGCAGGAGGCGCGGTCGGATGCGGCCATACTGGAGAAGCTCACGCGCAGCTTCAACTATCCGGACGAGTCGATGCGCAAAGGCCGGTCGGAGCTTCCGCTGCTCGGGATTCGAACGTTCTTTTTCTCCAATGTATGCTCGGCGGTCAGACGCGACGTATTCTTTGATGTCGGCCGGTTTCCGCAGCCGGTCATCTTTAATGAGGACATGAGCATGGCGGCGAAATGCATTTTTAACAATTACGAGCTGATCTATCAGGCCGAAGCAGTCGTCATTCATTCCCATAACTATTCGTTGAGCCAGCAGTTCAGGCGGTATTTCGATAACGGCGTGTCGATGTACCATAACGATTGGATCTATGCGTATTCCAAGGTGGGCAAAGCAGGATCGAAGCTGGTGAAGAGCCTGGTCGCCGCATTGCACCGGCAGCGTAAGTGGCATTTGATTCCATTGCTCATTGCGGAATCGGCTGCGAAGCTGGTTGGTTATCAGCTGGGCAAACGATATCGGATGCTGCCGCGTTCGCTCCGCATCCGATTCAGCATGCACCGGAAGATGTGGGACAAGCTGCAGTCGGGCCGCGGGGTCACGGTACAATCATAGGAAGAGCCATAGAGATGCTATGGTTCTTTTTTATTTGGAAAGATACGGCAACCATTTTCATCCACATTATGTTAGAGTAAAATGGAACAAATGTTCGAATTAAGTAGAGTGGGATGAAACAGATGTTGGGGTAAGGGATGATTGTCATGCAGCAATCCAGTATACTGAAAGAAGAAAATAGTTCTGATTTATTTCGGTCTTATGTGGATTTGAAAGCGGATTTTGCTAAGCAAATGTTTGGCAAGAAGGGCAGTGAACCGATACTAGTTGCCACCGGTCGAAAATTACTGGCAGGCGGCATGAAAATATCTGAGGTTTGAGCAATTACAGGTTTATCGGTAGAGGATCTTACGGAGTAATTTAACGTTATCGAACAGTTGAAGCTCGTTCATCGTAAGGATGTGAAGTTATGAGCAAGAACAAAATTACGGTCATAGGTACGGGATACGTTGGATTGGTGTGCGGCGCTTGTTTTGCGGAAAAAGGCTATGAAGTGACAAGCTGCGATATCGACGAGGCTAAGATCGAGCGGCTGAATAGCGGAGAAGTCCCGATCTATGAGCCGGGATTACAGCCCATGATCCGGGACAATGTACGTGCGGGGAGGTTAACCTTCACCGCTAATGTCGAAGAGGCGATCCGCCGCTCTGAAATCGTATATATTGCCGTCGGTACGCCAATGTCGGCATCCGGGGAAGCCGATCTTGCGGGTGTGCTTTCGGTTGCGCGTACAATCGGGGAGCATTTAAACGGCTATAAAGTCATTGTTACGAAAAGCACGGTGCCTGTCGGAACGGGAAAGGTCATTGAAGAGACGATATCGCGTTATCGGATGGATCCGGAAGTAAGGTTCGATGTTGTCGCAAATCCCGAATTTCTCCGGGAGGGCACGGCGATACAGGATTGTATGCAGATGGAACGGGCCGTTATCGGGTCCCGGAGCGAAGAAGCGGCCTCCATTATCGCAGAGCTGCACAAACCGTTCAACACTAACATTGTCATAACCAGTCTTGAAAGCGCGGAGATGATCAAGTATGCGGCGAACGCCTTTTTGGCAACCAAGGTTGCTTTCATTAACGGTGTCGCTAATCTATGCGAGGCTTTCGGTGCGGATGTAACCGAGGTTGCGGAAGGGATGGGGCTTGACAGCCGCATCGGCAGACGTTTTCTGCAGGCCGGAATTGGCTATGGCGGCTCATGCTTTCCGAAGGATATGCTGGCGCTGCAGTCCAGTTCCCAACAAGCGGGATATGATTTCCCTTTGCTGGGTGCCGTCATGGAGATGAACGAGCGTCAAAAGGTTATTTTTATCGATAAAATCAAACAGGTGATCGGGGACATAAACGGAAAGACGATCGCCGTTCTGGGACTGGCTTTCAAGCCTGATACCGATGATATCCGGTGTGCTCCGTCTCTTACCATTGTTCCGGCATTACATCAGATGGGGGCGACGATTAAAGCGTTCGATCCCGCAGCGAATGTGAATTTCCGACAGCAAGTAGGCCAGGATGTGCAATATTTTACGGATGTGTATGAAACGATACTGAATTGCGATGCCGCCGTCATCCTGACCGAGTGGCAGGAGATCACCCGGATGGACCTTGCAAAGGCACGGGTATTGATGAAATCGCCGGTCCTGTTTGACGGCAGAAACTGTTTCTCCCTGGAGGAGATGAATAGATCAGGTTTTGCCTATTACCCGGTGGGAAGGGCGGCTGTTTCGCAGTTGCCGAAGCAAGACGAAACGAGCGATCTTTGAGCAAAGCACAAAGCGGAGGCGCGAACCAAACCACGGTAAAACTTATGGGGCAGTCTACCAGTCAATAATAAGAAAGGGGCGATTCGATGTTCGAAAATATTCAAGCGGGAATCATCATCGCCGGCGGCAGAAGTGTGCGGATGGGCAGCGATAAGGCGCTGCTTCCTGTTGGAGGACGGCCATTGCTGGCCGGTGTAACGGAGCAGGTCGCCGCGCTTTGCGGCAAAGTGTTGATTGTGGCAAATGGAGAGCAGCGGCTGGAGCAGTACCGTGCCGTCATCGGAGAATATGCTCCGGGTATGAAAAGCGTTGTTCGCATTGTTGCCGACCGTTATCCCGGCAGCGGTCCGCTTGCGGGGCTGGAAGCGGGGATGTCGGAGCTCCCGCAGCAGGGTTATGCTTTTGTACTGGCGTGCGATATGCCGCATATAAGCACCACGTTGCTTCAACGGATGGCTGAGCGCGCGGATGGGGCGGCGGATGTCGTTCATGCAGCGGGCCAGCCGTTCCATGCGCTATATCACACGAGAACAGCAGAAACTGCGCGCCGCATGCTCGAGGAAGGCGACTTCCGTTTCATGCGGCTGTTTGAGCGTTTGCGGGTGACGGAAGTAAGTCCGGTGAGCGAGGAGGAAGCGGGAGCGTTTGTCAATTTGAATACCCCGCAGGCCTATCAACGATATGTGGATAATCAAGAGAACCTGGATTGAGTCGTATTTGGTGTTAGGTAATATAACATAAAGATTATTTTACAGACTTCTGATGACGAAAATGGATTAGAAAATAATCGTTATATTTGAGAAAAGGCCATTTTCAGGAAAATTAATGTTAGGAAATATAACATAAACATATTGACATATTTTATTTTTCTTATACAATGTAGTTATAGTTAGACATGAATCAGTGATGATGTTGAATATTACTTAACTTAAGATCAAGATCGATTAACAATGAAGTTAATCGATCTTGGGGCAATGGGGCCCTGCATGATCATTCGGTTGGTATCCGTGTCTTATCTTTGCGGAACCGGTTGGATCATTATGCAGGGTTTCTATTTTAGGGATATTCAGACAAGGTATTCTCACTGATTTGGGTTGTAGCGGAGAGACTTTGAGCTCGGCTCAAAGATCGCTATGTCAGGCACGAAGAAGTGCCTGCTTTGGCAACGATGCCTGTCCTGACGAGCCGGATGGTTGAATCCGGAATTTGGGGTGGGCAATTTTGATTTAATAAGCTGGTGTGAGAGGAGTCGTATTTTGTTGTTTTATCCGTTTTTGTAGAAAGAAAAAGAGAAAGAAATAGTGGAGGGGAAAACAATGAAGGTATCAGATCTCTTTAGATTCAAAGATGAAAAAATTAAAGTGCTGCACTTAACGATGATCGCATTTTTCATTACTTTTGTTACATGGTTCAACATGGCGCCATTAGCGACGACGATGATTGAGGAAACCGGATGGCTGACAGCGAAGCATATTGGCGTTCTGGGGATTATGAACGTTGCTTTGACCATTCCCGCGCGTATTATTATCGGGAGCTTGCTTGATAAATATGGTCCCCGGGTTGTATTCAGTTTATTATTGATCGTCATGTCTATTCCGACATTTGTCTTCGCTTTCGGGGATACTTGGGCGCAAATCGCGATTTCCCGGCTGTTGATGAGCTGTATTGGAGCAGGCTTCGTCATCGGGATCCGAATGGTATCCGAATGGTTCCCTCCGAAATCCGTCGGCTTCGCCGAAGGCTTTTATGCGGGATGGGGAAATTTCGGGTCGGCCTTTGCGGCAATGACGCTTCCCTGGATCGCTTTTAACCTGTTCGGAGGCGATAACGGCTGGCGTTATGCGGTTGCTGCGACCGGTGCGATCTGCTTGATCTATGGTTTCATTTACTACGCTTTGGTCAAGAACACTCCGGAAAATAAAGCGTACTTCAAGCCGAAAAGTGCACATGCGTTAGAAGTCAGCAGTTGGAAGGACTTGATTCAGCTGATTTGCTGGACCCTGCCTCTTGTAGGAGCGTTAGCATTGCTTACATGGAGACTTGGTAATACGGATTTCATCTCTAATACAGCCGCAAATATTATTTACGTCGTATTGGGCATTGTATTCGTCTATCAGGTGTTCCGAATCCTGCAGGTTAATCTGCCGATCTTGAGAAAAGGCGTTCCGGATGATGACAAATATAAATTCAAAAACGTCGCCGCATTGAATACGACCTATTTCGCAAATTTCGGAGCGGAGCTGGCAGTTGTTTCGATGCTCCCGATGTTTTTCCAAAACACGTTCTCGCTTACGCCGACTGCTGCGGGCCTGATTGCTTCCACTTTCGCTTTTGTCAATTTGTTTGCGCGTCCGTTAGGCGGCATTCTGTCCGACCGGCTGAAAAACCGGAAAATGGTTATGTTGGTTTATATGGCAGGCATCACGCTCGGATTTTTCAGTATGGGGCTGATGACCGAAGGCTGGCCGATTATAATGGCGGTAGCGATTACGATTCTAACCTCGATGTTTGTTCAAGGAGCGGAAGGCTCGACGTTCGCGATCATTCCGATGATCAAGAAGCGGCTTACCGGACAGATTGCCGGAATGGCCGGCGCGTACGGCAACGTTGGTGCCGTGACCTATCTGACCATTTTGACGCTGGTTTCGACGCAGCAGTTTTTCTTTATCCTGGCCGGAGGCGCTCTTATCAGCTTCCTGACTTGTTGGGCTTTGTTGGAAGAACCGAAAGGCTCCTTTGCCGATGACTATGTGACTTCCTCCGTGGATAAAGAATTGGCAGGATTGAAGATGGGCTCGAAGCCCGTCGGCGTATTAACGGCCGATGCCGCAGCAACGAAATAAATAAGTCGCTACCCTGGTGAACGTGAAATGCGCCCTTTCGAATGCTTGCTGAGAGAACACTCGCCTCTCGGCAGCGACGAAGGGCGCTTTTTTCTCTACTAACAGAATCACTTTATACAAGTTGAACTAATCATTTGCCGCACGCCGCGTGTATTTTGAGGAAAATGTCGTCAATAAGGGAGGTAAAATGAAAGGACATGCCGAACAAGTGCTGGAGGTAGGGCAACGTAATCACTGCAACGCTGAATATGAATCGGTAATTAGTAGGAACTGCTTAGCAGCCGTTCATTTGTACGATTTTTCGTACAGATTCATCGATTTGTACTTCTATTGGAGAAATTTTGTACGATTTTTAGTATAAATTCTTCGATTTATTTTGCTTTAGAGACATTTTTGTATGATTTTTCATCTAAAAATGTCGAAATAGACGCTGAAGACAGAATTTTGTACGATTTTTCGCATTGATTCATCGATTTACCGTCAAAGGGAGTTATACTTCTTTCCGCATGCTTCGCGTAATTTTCGGATCCTTCTTCAGTAAATAACGACGCCGGCAACCGTTAAAACTTCAAAATGGCGTTTCTTCGTCAAATAGCGGCATGTACAACGATTAGAGCAGTCAAAACGACTGAGATAAACCTTTCCTGATGTTATCCCTCTACTCTGCCAACGTTCTGGAAGCGACCGCTTAAAGGCGGTGGGTTTAGACTTGGCACATGGAAACTAAATAACAAAAAACTGCCTCGGAAGGGATCCAATTCCTTGAGGCAGTTTTTTTTGGATACGGGCGCGGGCGGCGCTCCCGGGGGGCGGGGAGTGGTCGAGCCCTAAACCCCCGGGAGCCGCGCGCAACCGCGCCCGCTATCGTGATTCTGCAGCCAAAGCGGCGCCTACGCTTTGGTGGAAGCCGCGGCTACCGAGCCGCCTGCGGCCGCCGGTTCGACTGTGCGGCCCGAATCATGTCCGCGGACTGCGGAAGCGGAAGCGGCCTGGGCTTCAGAACGGGATCTGGCCAGGTCCCCGGAAAGCGATTCGCGGTCGGCCCGTTCGACGCGAACCGCACAGACTTTGAATTCCGGCATCCGGCTGATGGGATGCAGGGCATCGTTCGTAAGCCGGTTAATGGAATGGTCGCCGCCCCAATGGAACGGGACAAATACGGTCGTCGGATGAATCTCCTTCGAGATTTTTACCTCGAATGTGAGCGATCCTCGTCTTGTCGTCAGACGGACGCAATCCCCGAAACGCAGCTTCAGCCTCTCCGCGAGGGAAGGATGGATCTCAGCTACAGGCACCGGCGCTTTCTTCATCAGCGCCTCCGTACGGCGGGTTTGCGTGCCGCTCAAGTAATGGTTGCCGAGACGGCCGGTCGTCAAAATGTAGGGATATTCCGCATCCGTTGTCTCGGCCGGTTTCTTCGGCTCGATGCCGTGCAGCTTCGCGCGGCCGTCCGGATGTGCGAAGCGGCCGTTCTCAAACATGCGCGGCGTGCCGGCGTGATCGGGAGAAGGACATGGCCAGAACAGTCCTTTCTCCGCCTTCAGGCGGCTGTAGCTCATGCCGCTGTAATCCGCTTTGCCGCCTGCGGTAGCGCGGCAAAGCTCATTGAATACCGCTTCAGGGCTGTCAAAGCGGAAATATTGCCCCCGCCCGAGACGATCCGCAAGCTCGCAGATCAGTTCGTAATCGGGTTTGGCCTCTCCGGGCGGAACAAGCGCCTGAGGACGGTGGAATACGCGTCCCTCCAGGTTAGTCAGCGTTCCTTCCGCTTCCAGGAACGACGTCCCGGGCAGCAGCCAATGTGCATAGGCTGCGGTTTCCGTCTCGAACAGATCGACGACGATCAGCAGCTCCAGCTTGGCCAGCGCCTTGGCGACCCGATCGCTGTTCGGGCTGGAGACGAGCGGATTGGAGCCGAGCACGATCATTGCTTTAATCTCGCCTTCGTGAATTTTGTCGAACAGCTCGTAGGCCGATACGCCTTTCCCGGGAAGCTCAGCCGGGTCGATCCCCCAGACGGAAGCGACGTGCTCGCGGGCCGTGGGGTCGTCGATCATCCGGTAGCCGGGAAGCTGGTCGGCCTTCTGGCCGTGCTCGCGCCCACCTTGGCCGTTCGCCTGACCGGTGACCGCGCCGTAGCCGCAGCCTGGCTTGCCGATTTTCCCCGTCAGCAGGCACAGATTAATGTAATTTAGCGTATGCTCTACGCCGTTGACTTGCTGCTCCAGCCCTCGCGCCGTCAACACGATGCCGCTCTCCGCTTTGGCGAATCCGCGCGCAATCGTGCGAATGACCTCTACCGGTATGCCTGTGTAGAGGGAAACCTTATCGGGAGAAAATGCTTTAACCGCTTCACGTACGCTCTCAATGCCGCTTGTGTGCTCGTTCACGTACGCTTCGTCATACAGACGCTCATCAAGAATGACATGAAGCAAAGCGTTCACAAAGACGGAATCGAAGCCGGGCTGCAGAGGAACATGGATGTCTGCAATCTTGGACGTCATCGTTTGTCTGGGATCAATCGTGACAATGATCGCTTTCTGCTTCTTGGCTGCGAGCAGGTAAGGCATCATTGTCGGCTGGCATTCGGCAATATTCGTGCCGGCCAGAATAATATATTTCGAACGGCTGATCTCCTCAAGCGGGACATTCAGGCCGCGGTCCACGCCGAACGCTTTGTTCTGCGCGGCTGCTGCGGAAGACATGCAATACCGGCCGTTATAGTCGATATATTTGGAACGAAGCGCGACCCGTGTGAACTTGCCCAGCAGGTAACAGACTTCATTCGTTAACGAACCGCCGCCGAATACGGAAACTGCATCCGAACCGTAGCGGCTTTGAATCGATTGTATGCGTCCGGCAATGTCGTCGAGCGCAAGTTCCCATGACGCCTTCTGCCACGCTTCACCCGCACCTTCGGCTGCCGATCGGCGCATCGGGGCCAGAAGCCGTTCGGGATGAACGACATGGCCGATGGAGTTGAAGCCTTTCTGACATAGTCGTCCGGTTGCGACCGGAAAATCGGGGCTGGCTTTCACTTCCCAGCCTCCGCCGGCAGTATCTTTATCGGAGCGTATCAGCTCCAGACCGCACTGCATGCTGCAATAGCAACAGTGGGATGAATGACGCTGATCGTCAGGATGTGCGGCGATAGCTTGCAAAGCGGTCATGCGGATCCCTCCAATTGAAAAATGCGATTAGCTGTTATGTTCCGTTTCCTCATCGTCATTGCGACGGGAACTGCGCTTCGGAACGGATTCCGAAGCGCGTGCCTTTCTATCGTTGCTTGCCTTGACAGGTCCCCACCAATCGATTGCATCGAGCAAATCCCCGGATTCGAACGGATCGAATGCACTCATAGCGAGGCTCCCCCTTCTTATTAGTATAGAAATTATAAATTTTCAATACGAAAACCGGGCCCCGCTAACAAACCCCACAAAGTGAAGCCTATTCATAGCAGCTCATACCGATTACTTTGCGGGGACCCCAAACATTATCGGACTAAGCTTCGAAGCATCACGTCACTTTCGTGGGTTATTTTAGGTCGTAACGGTTGTATTGTTGTCCAGACGGGCTTTCCCGCCTTGGCCGATCCAAGTTTTCTTCCACTGGTTTTGGACGACGAAGATCAGGACAATGCAAGTTACCGCGATCCCGCTCAGTATGAGGAAACCGGGCGTATATGAATCGGTAGACAGTTTCAGGTTTCCAAGTATTTTCGGCAGGAAATATCCGCCTATGCCGCCGGCTGCGCCGACAATACCGGTCATAATGCCAATTTCCTTTTGAAAGCGCTGCGGTACAAGCTGGAATACCGCGCCGTTGCCCATGCCGAGGCACATCATGCCGATAAACAGCAGCGGTGTGACGACCGCAAGCGGTGGGAGCGTGGAGACGGAAGCGAGCATAATCGCAACTCCGCCATACAATACCATGAGCATCCGGATGCCGCCGAGTTTATCGGCGAGCCACCCGCCGACCGGACGGAAGAAGCTGCCGGCGATGACGCAAAGCGTTGTGAAATCGGCCGCTCTTATGGCGCTGAGTCCGTATTGGGTATTAAAGAAAATGGTTAAGTAGTTAGCCAATCCTACGAATCCGCCGAATGTTACGCTGTACAGCAGACAGAACATCCATGTATCGCGCTGCTTTAATACTGCGGCGTAATCCGCCAGCTTCTTCGGAGCGGGTTGGTTCGGACTGTCTTTGGCAAGAATGCTGAATACGATAAAAACAATGACAATCGGGATAAGCGCAAATCCGAAAACAACTTCCCAGCTTCCGTAATGCTGTGCAATCCGGTTGGCGAAGAGCGTCGTGAACACCGTACCGCTATTACCGGCGCCGGCGATTCCCATCGCCAGACCTTGATACTGCGGAGGATACCAACGGCTCGCGAGCGGCAGCGCTGCGGCGAACGATGCGCCTGCAACACCGAGCAGCAATGCAACAATATATAATTCCCCTACGGAACTAATAAACTTCCATCCCCAGATGAGTGGAACCATTGTAATGATCATGCCGATTTGTCCGGTCCGTTTCGGTCCGATGTAATCCGTAAGCCAGCCGAGCACAAGTCTGAGAATCGAGCCGCCGAGAATCGGCAGCGCAACAAGATTTGCTTTTTGCGCCGCGTCCATCGGATAGTCACTCATAATGACGACGGCCAGAGGTCCGAGTAATACCCATATCATAAAGCTGACATCGAAATACAAGAATGAACTAAACAGTGAAGGTGTGTGACCGCTCTTCAAAAAACTTTTCCGATCCATCATAGTCAACCAATCCCCTATCCCAAATGAACTCCGGATTATTCCGGTCGTTTTTTTATAAATCCGTTTACACACATAAAAAGCCGCACTACAGTCTTTCATTGACTGCAATACGGCTTCGTTGCCAATCGGAGGTACGACGCTGTACCATTCCGAGTTATGGGTCACAACACTGTGATCTTATTTGAATTATATGCTAGCGGCGGCTTTCATGTCAACATACCTGACACATTTTTTTAACGAATAATTATGGGTTCCATAAGTTCAGCTCATAAGTGCTGGTTTCCGGCGCAATACATTTAATTAGAAGTGATACGGTTTAACCGTGGATGAGTTGATACACTTTCACGATCGAAGCGGCGATATCTCCGATCCGTTTCCGTTCATTCATCGCTTGCTTGCGCAGGAAATCGTACGCTTCCGCTTCGCTGATCCCTTTAATTTCACAGAGTACGGCTTTTGCCTGGTCAATCCATTTCCGCTCCTCCAGCCGTTGCAGCAATTGTTCGCGTTCCTCGCTCCAGCGTCTCCGCTGGGTGTGCGTCCGGATCGCCCATTTGATGGCATAGAGCATTTCAATTTTGGTCATTGAGGGAAAGATAACGCCGTCGAGTGTAAAGCCCCAGTCCATTTCGGTCGGATAATTCGCTTCGCCGGCCAGCCATATGATCGGAAGACGGCGGATGCCGGATATAGTGCCTTGCCAGTCGAGCATCTGCTTATGCGGGACATTCAGCACGACGGCGTCAACGATGCTTACCAACGCTCGCATTTCTTCCTCTGTCGAAGCTCTGTGCAGCGTGCGGCAGCTTTGCTGGAGGCTTTGCGGAACAGGGGTTCCGCGCTTGGTTTCTATGAGCAATATCGATTTAAACATGGTGTCCTCACCTCGATTCAAACAATCGGTTCCTATTTTCTATGTAATAAAATATAACATAAACTTTGCAAGTCTGTCGACGGGAAAATGCGGACGTTGTGTGGACAATATGCAGGAAATGTACGGATATTACATGTAAATAGTACAAGCATTATAATAAGAAATTATAGTTGTGATTGTTAACATTTATATGTGTTAAGTATGTTGACATCGTCTTAAAATCATAATATACTAAAGCCATCGAAAACATTCATTGAAGAATACAAGACGGCACAACGGCGTGCCGCACGATTTGGCAACGAAGCCTACTCCTCGCATCACGCGAGGGGTAGGCTTTTCATGCGTTTCAGTAATAAATCAGGATTGCAGCAGGCGCATTCGCGCAAAAAGCCCTAGCGGCTTCAGCGAACGCGGCCTTACAGGAGGAGAGATAGTATGAAGAAGAGATTGGTCATGATCGGCAACGGAATGGCGGGCGTATCATTCGTAGAACAGCTGCTGAAGCTTAACCCCAATAAGTACGAAATTACGATTATAGGCTCTGAACCGCATCCCAATTATAATCGGATCATGTTGTCGTCGGTGCTCGCCGGAGACGCTAATATGCAGGATATAGTATTAAACGACTGGGACTGGTATAGCAACAATAATATTACGTTGCTGACAGGGGAAACGGCGACGGAAGTCAATACGGCCAACAGAACGGTGACAACCGACAAACGTCAGATCGAATATGACGATCTCGTCCTGGCTACAGGCTCGCTGCCGTTTATGCTGCCGCTGCCGGGTGCCGACAAAGAAGGCGTCATTGCCTTCCGCGACATTAAAGATTGCGAAACGATGATTGAAACCGCCAAGAAGTACCGTAAAGCGGTTGTTATCGGCGGCGGATTGCTCGGTCTCGAGGCCGCGCGCGGATTGCTCAACCTTAATATGGAAGTCAAAGTCGTTCATATTTTCAATTACTTAATGGAACGCCAATTGGATTCCACAGCATCGAAACTGCTGCAGGCGGAGCTGGAAAGTCAAGGCATGGAATTCCTGCTGGAGAAGCAGTCGGATACGATTCTTGGTAAAAAACGGGTTACCGGCCTTTCATTTAAAGACGGCTCGGAAGTGGAAGCGGATTTGATCGTAATGGCGGTAGGGATCAAGCCGAACGTTCAGCTGGCCAAGGATGCCGGAATTGAAGTCAACCGCGGTATCGTCGTTAACGACGTGTTGCAGACGAGTGTGGACAATGTATATTCCGTCGGCGAATGCGCGGAGCATCGCGGCATCGCTTACGGGCTTGTAGCTCCGCTCTATGAGCAGGGTGCCGTTCTTGCCAAGCATCTTGCAGGCTTGGAGACTGAAGGTTATCAAGGTTCGGTCGTATCGACAAAGCTGAAGGTATCGGGTGTCAATGTTTTCTCCGCCGGCAAGTTCGCCGATGAACCGGGCACGAAAGCGCTGCGTGTTCAGGACGACCTGGAGGGAGTATATAAGAAGGTTGTTTTCAAGGACGGCAAAGTGATCGGTGCGGTGCTGTACGGCGATACGTCCGAAGGCTCGAAGCTGTTCTCGCTTATTCGCAAAGAAGAGGACTTCAGCGGACGCGAGAAGGAAGTGCTGTTCGGACCGTCCGGCGGAGGCTCGGGAGCGGCATCGACGGAGGATCTGGTGGCCTCGATGAGCGGGGACGAAATCGTGTGCGGGTGTAACGGCGTTACAAAAGACACGATCGTCGAAGCGATTACTGAAAAAGGCTGCGTAAGCGTCAATGAGATTAAAGCTTGCACGAAAGCGTCCGGATCTTGCGGCGGCTGTAAGCCGCTTGTGGAAGCAATTCTGACATCCACATTGGGTGCGGACAATGTTCAGACTGTTAAAGAAGGCATTTGCGGCTGTACAACGCATACCAGAGACGAGGTTGTCGAAGCGAT
The DNA here is from genome assembly GCA_041281825.1 of Paenibacillus tarimensis. Classification (GTDB taxonomy): domain Bacteria; phylum Bacillota; class Bacilli; order Paenibacillales; family Paenibacillaceae; genus Paenibacillus_D; species Paenibacillus_D tarimensis_A. Next base: position 331,127 of record CP166298.1, read on the forward strand.
CCGTAAAATGCATCTGACAACGACCAAGGAAGTCATGCATGTATTGGAATGGAACAATCCGGAAGGCTGCTCCAAGTGCCGCCCGGCGCTCAATTACTATATCGGCATGGCTTGGCCGGAAGAGCATGAGGATGAGGCGGAATCCCGGTTCGTCAATGAGCGCAATCATGCGAACATCCAGAAGGACGGCACATTCTCGGTTGTGCCTCGAATATATGGCGGCGTAACAACGCCGGAGGATTTGAAGAAAATCGCTGTCGTAGCGGAAAAGTATGAGGTACCGCTCGTCAAGATCACAGGCGGTCAACGGATTGACTTGCTCGGCGTAAAGAAGGAAGATCTGCCGAACGTATGGAAGGAGCTGGATATGCCTTCCGGGTATGCTTACGGCAAAGCGCTTCGGACCGTGAAAACTTGCGTAGGGAATACCTTCTGCCGGTTCGGTACTCAGGATTCGATCAAGATGGGTATCGATATGGAGCGCAAGTTCGAGCGTCTCGACACACCGCATAAAGTGAAGCTTGCCGTATCCGGCTGTCCGCGAAACTGTGCGGAAGCAACCATTAAAGACCTTGGCGTTGTCGCAATCGACGGCGGTTGGGAGATCTATGTCGCGGGGAACGGCGGTACGAAAGTAAGAGCCGCGGACCTGCTTGTAAAAGTGAAGACCGAAGAGGAAGTGCTGGAGTGGACCGGCGCGTATCTGCAATACTATCGCGAGACGGCTAAATATTTGGAGCGCACAAGCGAATGGTCGGTACGGGTCGGCCTGGATTCGATCAAGCAAGCGCTCGAGAAGAAGGAAGACCGGGAAGCGCTTGTGGGCAGGATCGAAAAGACGCTGTCGCTTACGAAGGATCCATGGCAGCAAATTGTTGAAAGTGAAGATCTCAGCAAAGCGTTCGATGCGCTCACAGCACCGACAAGTCCGGAAGCGGCAGCAACCGGAGAAGCCGGAAAGCGATAACCCGAGAGGAGAGAATGGAAATGAATGAATTAAGAATCGGTCATATATCGGAATTCCCGGAGCGGCGCGGCCGCGTCATCCGGTTTGGCGAGGTGGAGCTGGCGGTGTTCAAGCTGTCGGACAGTTCGGTCCGGGCGGTGGAAAACCGCTGCCCGCACAAAGACGGGAAGCTCTCCGAAGGAATTGTGTGCGATCATCATGTCTATTGTCCGCTTCATGACTGGAAGATCGACCTGCATGACGGTCTGGTGCAAGCGCCGGACGAAGGCTGTGTCGAAACGTATCCGGTTAAAGTGGATGACAACGGCAATCTGATCCTTGAAATAGATGCAGCAAGGGTAAAAGTATCGTAAAATAGAAGAAACGCCGCATCGTGATCAAAAGTACATCCTGAGCTGCATCGTGATCAAAAGCGGATTTTTAAACTTCTTCTATGTGGAGGCGATACGGATGTCCCGGTTGGAAGGAAAGACAATCGCCGTAACAGGCCCGCGAAAAGCGGAAGAGATGAGCAAAATGATCGGGAAATTCGGCGGAACCGCTGCAATCCGGCCTGCTCAGGGAACGGTGTTTCTGGACGATACGCATATTGAGAAACAACTGACCGATCTGATTGGGAGGCCTGCCGATTGGATGGTGCTGACGACGGGCGTCGGGACGGAGGCGCTTCTTCAAACGGCTGAAAAGCTCGGTTTATCCGAGCAATTCATGTCGGCGCTGCAAACGATGAAGCTGGCGGCCCGCGGTTATAAAACGGTTAATGTGCTGCGCAAGCTTGGGCTAACCCCGGTAGTCCGCGATAATGACGGTACGACCGCGGGTCTGCTTAAGGAAATGGAATCATATGATCTTGGCGGCTGCCGTGTGGCGCTGCAGTTGTACGGCGACCCGGCACCTCGAGTCACGGCTGAGCTGGAGGCGCGGGGAGCGATATGCGAGGAGCTGCTCCCGTACCGTCATATTCCGCCGGAAGGCAATGTAGTTGAAACGCTGGTCGGGGAAATCGTCGCCGGTAAAGTGGATGCGGTCGCATTCACAAGCACGGTGCAGGTGCGGTATGTGATGGACTGTGCCGCCCGGTTGAACCGGCGTAGCGAAGTACAGGAAGCTTTCGCTTCCGGTGTGCTGGCGGCAGCGGTGGGGAAGGTGACAGCGGAGGCGCTTCACGAGGAAGGTATAGAACGGGTTTTATTTCCCGAGGAGGAACGGATGGGCAGCTTGGTTGTCGCCATGTCCCGTTTCTTCGATGAATTATTGATTGTACAGGATCCGGCAGAATCGACGGAGGCGGAGCGGGAACTTGAGCTTGCCGATGCCGCCCGCTGGGCTGCAGACAAAAAAGACAGCTGCAGATAATAAGTATGCGGGGGAGTGGGGACGATGTCCGATAGAGGTTTCGTATACTTGACCGGGGCGGGGCCCGGGGATCCGAAATTGATTACTTTGCGCGGCTTGGAGACGATTCGACTTGCCGATGTGATTGTTTATGACCGTTTAGTATCCGAAGAGCTGGTTCGGGAAGCGCGTGCTGACGCCGAAATGTTATATGTCGGGAAGGAATCCGGATATCACACGCTGAAGCAAGAGGAAATCAATGCGCTCATCTGGGATCGCGCGAGCCGGGGGAAGACGGTAACGCGTCTTAAGGGCGGAGATCCGTTCGTATTCGGCCGCGGAGGCGAAGAAGCGGACTATCTTGCCGAGCGGGGGATTCCTTTCGAAGTTGTGCCGGGCATTTCTTCTTGTATTGCCGCTCCTGCCTATGCAGGCATCCCGGTCACGCACCGGACGCTTGCCGCTTCGTTTGCCGTCGTTACCGGTCATGAGTGTACCGGCAAGAGCGGCGCATCGGTTGATTGGGCTTGGGCAGCAGGCGCTGAAACGCTTGTTGTGCTGATGGGGCTGCAGCAGCTGCCTCACATTATTGAGCGGCTGCTTGCGCATGGCAAAGCTCCGGACACACCGATTGCACTTATACAGAGCGGATCGTGCGACGGACAGCGCGTCGCCGTCGGAAGGCTGGACGACATAGTTGCGAATCCGGAAACCGGATGTTTAAGCAGTCCGGTCACGATCGTGATCGGTCCCGTTGTTAAGATGCGGGACAGGCTGTCCTGGATTGAAGCGGCCGCAATGACAGCAAAGCAGGCATAAACGTCAAGTCGATCTCATTATAAAATCAGACTGCTGCAGGAAAGTGTGTAGTCACACTATCCTGCAGTTTTTTTTCTGCGATAAACCTGCATAATGAGAAAGCAACCTCGTACGCGGGGTGTCGTGTCACGGAAATATCGCCCTCACGGCGCTAATTGCAGTGGATCCACGGATATCGTGTAAATAAGGCCCTCACGGGCACTAATTGCACTGGATCCACGGATAACGTGTAAATAAGGCCCTCACGGGCACTAATTGCGCTGGATCCACGAATAGCGTACAAATAACGCCCCTACGGGCGCTAATTGCAGTGGATGACATGGGTATCGTGTAAATAAAGCCCTCAGGGGCACTAATTGCAGTGAATGACACGGATATCATGGTAAATAACGCCCTCACGGGCGCTAATTGTTCGTGCGGGCGATAGTCGTTTGCCGCCGAATTGACTTTCCGCTAAGAAGTGTTATAATCTCCCCCGAGGAAATCGCCGGGGCGTTCCCGAAGGAGAGGACATATGTGGCTTGGTTTTATTTGCTGATCGGGGGGCTGTTTGAAGTCGGGTGGGCGGTCGGTCTGAAAACGACGGAAGGCTTCACCCGGCTGTGGCCGAGTGTATTTACGGTCGCTGCGCTCATCGTCAGTTTTGTCATGTTTACCAAATCGATGATGATGCTGGAGATCGGCACGGCTTATGCGGTATTTACCGGTATCGGTACGGCGGGCACGGTTATTGTCGGCATGGCGTTTATGGAAGAGCCGGTCGGAGGGCTCCGGATATTTTTCGTACTGCTGCTCATCGCCGGAATCGTAGGCTTAAAGCTGATATCCAAAGATGAAGAAGTTGAAACAAATCCGGCTGACGGCAGGGGAGGCGATTAGGGTGGCATGGATCTTTTTGTTGTTATCGGGGCTGGCGGAAATCGGCGGGGTTACAATGATGAAGCTGTCCCGCGGTTTTTCCAGACTGAAACCGACCCTGGGGGCCGTCGCGTTCGGGGTATTCAGCTTTTATTTCTTATCACGGGCGCTTCAAGCGATCCCGATCAGTACTGCCTACGGGATCTGGACGGGAGTCGGCTCGGCGGGCAGCGTCCTGCTCGGCATGTTTGTGTTTAAGGAATCGAGAGATTTCCGTAAACTGATTTTTATCGGCATGATCATCACAGGCGTAATCGGATTGCGGCTCGTAGGGGATGGGCATTGACTGTATAAGCACTGAAACTGTATTTCTATGTTTAAACAACATGGACAAATCTCGATAATCGGTCTCATACAGCGAGTTTTAATCGAAGAGGGCTGCTGCCTGCGTTGCCGGGTTCACCAATATTTCAACCGCTCGAGTAAACAGGTCAGTTCAGCAGCGGGATAGGCGCCGGACAGTGTATATTTGTCATTGAAGACAAAGAACGGGACGCCGTCTACACCGACGGATCGGGCCGAATCGAGATCGTCTTTGACCGATTCTGCGCCGTCCCCTTGCTCGAGCCGTTTACGCAACAGCAGCTCATCGAGCCCGGCGCGTTGAGCTATACGGGATAATTCATCAAGCTTGCCGATATCGCGGCCTTCTTCGAAATAAGCCCGGTAAAGGGCATCGACGATTTCAGCTTTCTTGTCCGGCCGGGCAAGCGAGATAAACCGATGGGCGGAATTCGTATTCGGCAATGTCGTGATGAGGTCGAATCGGAAGACGATGCCGGCTTCCGCACCCACTTTCGTTACGTGCTCGATCACGCGGGGTACATTGGCGGCTCCCCCCATTTTAACGGTCATTGCTTCCAGGAGCCCGCAACCTTCCGGGGGGAGGTCCGGGTCCAACGGATAAGCCCGGTAATTGACTGTAATACCTTCAACGAAACTTCGGTTCGATAACTTCAGCGCCTCCAGCAAATTCCGCTCTCCGATCCGGCACCACGGGCAGACGATGTCCTGATAGATATCAATTTGCATGTCCGCGCACTTCTCCTTGTTAGACATAGTTGTAAAAAAGCATAAAAAACGGCCGTCATAGCGGCCGCAAATCGTTCTCTATTTTTTAAAATTCCTCATCGAATTTTTCGACTAGCTTTTTTGCTTGTTCAATATCCTTTTTCAACACTTTCAGTTGAACGGTATTGGCGACGCCCGACGCGATTTTCGATTTAATCCCGAACGATTTCAGGTACGCCTGAAGACGGTCAATTCGCTCTGCCCGGCTCCCTCCTTCGGACTTGACCGACTGCCACCGATTGGCGGCGGCAACGATTGCTGCGATAATTGCAATCACAATGATGACCGCAACGATAATCCAGACTACTTGCATAAATCGCAACACCACCTTGGAATGGAATGAATACTTCCTAACGGCTTCAGTACCATATATATTTGCATGACCGCCCGTTTATGACAAGAAACGATGCATGCAATTGTGGTAAAATAAGGGCAGTAGATTTACTAATTTGATGTGCTGCTGGTACGTGAGGGAGGCGGCGGGCGTGATAACGATCGGACTGGCGGGCTGGGGAGATCACGATTCTCTCTATCCGGACAAACAATCGGTCAGGAACAAGTTGAAAACCTATAGTGAATGGTTTGAGACGGTTGAAATCGACAGTTCGTTCTATGCCGTACAGCCGTTGCGGAATATGGAGAAATGGGCCGCCGATACGCCGGAAGCATTCCGTTTTATTGTGAAGGCTTATCAAGGAATGACCGGCCATACGCGCGGCAATATCCCATACCCGGATGAAAACGCAATGTACGGCGCTTTTGCGGATTCCTTGAAGCCGATAATTGAACGCAACAAGCTGCATGCCGTGCTGTTTCAGTATCCGCCCTGGTTCGACTGCACCCGTGAAAATGTGAATATCCTCCGTATAGCCAAAGCCAGGATGGGAAATATTCCGTGCGTTCTGGAGTTCAGGCACCGCAGCTGGTTTGAACCGGAGATGCGGGCGAAGACACTTGAATTCATGAAGACGGAAGGGTGGAAACATAGCGTATGCGATGAGCCTCAAGCGGGGATGGGCTGCATCCCGATTGTCGAGGCGGCAACCGATCCGGGGTTCACATTGGTCCGTTTCCATGGCCGGAATGCCGGCGGTTGGCAGGCGTCCTCAGCTCCAAATTGGAGAGATGTCCGGTATTTATATCGCTATAACGGGCAGGAGCTCGATGAATGGGCGCAGCGGCTGCGCCGTCTGGAGAAGCTATCGGATACCGTTTGCGTGATATTCAATAATAATTCGGGCGGCGATGCGGCGGATAACGCGAAACAGCTGATGGCCATGTTGGGGCAGCTGCCGCCAAGAGGCGCTTTCGAAGTAAAATCCCCGGGAGATGGGGGAGAGCCGGAGCAGCTGGAGTTGTTTTGAGAGGTATGGAGTAAGGATATAATTTTCGTATGTATACCCGCCGGTCGGATGCCGCAAAATAATAAAGCGCCCGTATTGACAACAATAACTGTAACTGATAAGATTACAGTATAAAGCGGGGTGCCGTTAACAATGAACAGCGAATTTACTATAGCGGTCCATAGTCTTGTATATCTGGCATACTTACCGGAGCGAATGGCTTCGAGCGAACAGCTGGCCGACAACATCCAGACGAACCCGGCGAGAATACGAAAAGTGATGGGTTTTTTACGGCGCAGCGGCTTTGTTGAAACGCGGGAAGGGACGCGCGGCGGCTACCGGCTGACGATTGATCCGAAGAGCGTTACGCTTGGCGAGATCTACCGGGTGATGGCCCAAGGGACGCTGACACCGAGCTGGTGCTCGGGCAACCCGGAGATGGAATGTTTAATCGGTTCGAATATGCAAGAGGTTATGAACGGTATTTTTTGCTCCGCTGAAAAGCAGTTGGAGGCGTATTTCAGCCAAATTACCATTTCCGACGTGCTGGAACAAATTCATGAGTGTAAGGATTGCTGACGGGTGTTGCGATGTGACGGGTTTTCCCTTAACATAAACAGACTATAAACGGAGAGGAATGATAGGTTATGGCAGTCGTATTAACGAAAGACAATTTTGGCAAAAGCATCGAAAGCGGCGTATCTGTCGTGGACTTCTGGGCGCCTTGGTGCGGACCTTGCAAAATGCAGCTTCCGATTGTGGAAGAGCTGGCAACTGAACTGGAAGGCCAGGCGGTGATCGGAAAAGTGAATGTGGACGAGGAGCCTGAGTTGGCTTCCCAATTCGGTGTAATGAGCATCCCGACGCTGATCCTGTTCAAAGACGGACAGCCGGTTGACAAAATGGTCGGACTTCAAAGCAAAGACGCTTTGAAAGGCAAAATCATGGGCCAAATGTAAGCAGAGAGACTTTTACCGGAGAGACTTTGAGCCCCGCTGAAAGATCCCTATGTCAGGCATGAAAATAAAGACCGTCAAGTGGAGAATCCACTTGAACTGCACCCCATTTGTTAGACACACATCTAACATTGGAGGTGCAGTTTTTTCATGGGTAAATTGACAGAACAAGAAAAAATACAAGCGGTAAAGAGATATCTAGAAGGAAAAGAAGGACAGAGAAGCGTAGCGAAAAGTATTGGGGTAACGTTAGGTATACTTCAAACGTGGATTCGACAGTACCAGCATCATGGAGAAGGTGCCTTTAGAAAAGGCTATACAACTTATTCAGCAGAATATAAACTAATGGTGCTCAACTATATAAACGAGCATGGGACGTCTATCCGTGAAGCAGCTGCGATCTTCAATATTCCAACTCATTCTCTGTTATTACGTTGGAAAAATCAGCTTGAGACAAAAGGTGTAGACGCCCTCAAACCAAAGAAAAAGGGGCGTCCATCGATGAAAGATGAAAAGAAACCTATTCCAGCTGAAAGCTCAACCGAAGCATTACAAGCAGAAGTAGAATGTCTGCGAATGGAGAACGCCTATTTAAAAAAGTTGAATGCCTTAGTTCAAAGCAAGGAAAAATCACGAAACAAGACAAAGCGCAAGTAGTATTTGAACTAAGGCTGGAATATCCCATTACGGCTCTGCTACGACTGGCTCAGATTCCGCGTAGTACGTATTATTACTGGGTAAACACATTCGGAAGGCCAGATGAAGATGCTGACTTGAAATCCCGTATTAAAGCCATTTATCATGAACATAAAGGCCGTTATGGTTATCGCCGAATTCGGGATCTATCGAGATTTCAACGCCAAGAAACCTAATGAAAAGTGGGTAACGGACATTACGGAGTTCAAATTATTTGGTGAGAAGTTGTAATCGGAATTATTATACACACAAGAATTTGAAAGCATTGAGCACTTCAAGAAGGAGCTTGAACAATATATCAAGTACTACAACCACAAACGCATAAAGGCAAAACTAAAGGGCATGAGCCCGGTACAATACCGAGTTCACACCCTGAATGCAGCCTAATAATATACTGTCTAACTTTATTGGGTCACTTCAGCTCTGACGGTCTTTTTACGTTGGGCTATTTATTGCTTCGTTACAAGCTCCAGCTCGACAGGAATATTACTTTCCACTTGTTCGCCTTGCGCTAATTTTACTGCCGCTTCAACCGCTTGCTGACCGATCAATTCCGGTTTCTGCGCAACGGTGGCTGTCATTGTGCCGGCATTGACGGCGTCTACTGCATCCTGCGTGGCGTCGAAGCCGACAACGATGATGTCTTTTTTGCCGTATGCTTCGATCGCTTGCAGAGCGCCGAGAGCCATTTCGTCATTGTGGGCGAAGACCGCTTGAATGTCGCTGTTGCTTTGCAAAATGTTTTCCATGACCGATAGCCCTTTGGCACGGTCAAAGTCCGCCGGCTGAGAAGCGACGACGCTCACTCCATCTTTGCCGTCAACCGCTTTGTGGAACCCTTCGCCGCGGTCGCGGGCTGCGGAAGTTCCGGCCGTGCCCTGAAGCTCAACGAGGTTTCCTTTGCCGCCAAGCACTTCCAGGATATATTCGCCAGCCATTTGTCCGCCTTTCACGTTATCGGACGCGATATGGGCGGTTACAGTGCCTCCGTTCGCCGCGCGGTCAACGGTAATGACCGGGATGTTGGCCTCGTTAGCCGCTTCGACGGCCGTGACGACGGCATCGCTGTCTGTCGGGTTGATCAGAATGACGTTAACCTTTTTCTGAATCAGGTCTTCGATATTATTGATTTGTTTGGCGGTATCATCCTGCGCGTCCACGACGATCAGTTCGGCGCCTGCCGCTTTGGCCGCCTGCTCGGCACCTTCCTTAAGCGTGACGAAGAAAGGGTTGTTTTGGGTCGAGATCGCCAAACCAACTTTGATCTTTCCGTCCGCCGATTTGTTGCCTCCGTCGGCTGTGTTTCCGTTACCTGTATTCGTTCCGGACGAGCAAGCCGATACCAGCAGTACGACAGCAAGCAGAATCAAGGCTCCCAAAGATGTTTTTTTCATTTTTCAGCACTCCCTCAAATATTATTTTTTGTTTTTCGCACGGTCGAACAGCACCGCGACCAGAATGACTGCCCCTTTGACGACTTGTTGATAAAATGAAGATACATTGAGCAAATTGAGACCGTTGTCCAATACGCCGATAATGACGGCACCGATCAACGTTCCGACAATCCAGCCTCTGCCGCCGGCAAGACTCGTGCCGCCAAGCACGACCGCCGCAATGGCATCGAGCTCGTAAGCGCCTCCGGCTGTAGGCTGTGCGGAATTGAGCCGGGAGGTCAGAATAATGCCGCTGACGGCCGCAAGCAATCCGCTGATCGAATAAACCATTATTTTAACTTTGGATGTGCTAATCCCCGATAGCCATGTCGCCTCCTCATTGCTTCCGACTGCATATACCCGGCGGCCGAAAGTCGTATGCTTCAAAATAATGTATAATACTGCAAATGAGATCACCATCCAAATGACCGGCATCGGTATTTGCAGAAAATACCCTTTACCCAAAAATCCAAAATCATCGTTCAAGCCGGTTATCGGCTTTCCTTCAGTGTAGACCAGCGTTAGCCCGCGAAAGACGGTCATCGTGGCTAACGTCACAATAAACGGCGCAAGTCTGCCTTTGGCAACCAGAACACCATTCAAGACGCCCATAAGCGTCCCTGCTCCGAGCCCGGCGATGACGGCAATCCACGTATCCGTTCCGCCGACCATCAAGCCTGCGGTGAGCGCGCTCGATAACGCAAGAATGGAGCCGACCGAAAGGTCGATGCCGCCTGTCAAAATAACGAATGTCATACCAAACGCAATCAGCGCGTTAATGGAAACCTGCCGGAGCACATTAAGCAGGTTGTTGACCGTCAGAAAATTTTCGGCGGATACCGACAGCACAATAACGATCAACACCAGCCCGATTAACGGGCCGAGACCCTGCAGCCTGAAAGTCCTTTGTCTGCGTATTCCTGATGCATCAGCTTGCATTCCGCTCTCCTCCCCCGGTTGCACAAATCATAATTTTCTCCTGTGTTGCTTCTTCCCTGGTGAATTCACCTGTAATTTTTCCTTCATGCATAACGATAATCCGGTCGCTCATCCCGAGAACTTCTGGCAGCTCGGAGGAAATCATAAGAATGGCGACACCGCTGGCGGCGAGCTTGTTCATCAGATCGTAGATTTCCTTTTTCGCCCCGATATCAACGCCTCGCGTAGGCTCATCCAATATAAACACTTGCGGGTTCGTCGCCAGCCATTTGCCGATGACTACTTTCTGCTGATTTCCGCCGCTGAGCGATCCTGCAGCCTGCTCGCTGCCTGAGGCTTTAACGAGCAGCTGTTTCATCATCCTGTCGGCCAGTCCCAATTCCTTCGGTCCGCTCAGGAAACCTAAGCTCGAGACTGTCCTCAGATTTGGCATCGACAAGTTTTCGCGAATGGACATCGATAGGAGCAATCCTTCGTCTTTCCGGTCCTCGGTTACGAGTGCAATGCCTGCCCGGATGGCATCGGCCGGCGTTCGTAACTGCACAGGCTTGCCGTCCACGGCTATTGTTCCCTGGTCAATCGCGGTGACGCCGAACAACGCTTTGGCAAGCTCCGTGCGTCCGGCACCCATCAGGCCCGAGATTCCGACAATTTCACCCGTCCGTACGGAAAACGAGATGTTGTGTAATACGCCCTTCTGAGTCAGTCCTTCAATCTTGAGCTTCTCGTCGCCCAAAGGGATATCCGCCTTCGGAAACCGGTCTTTAATTTCCCTGCCGACCATCATTTTCACGATTTGATCCATCGTGGTTTCCGGGATGGACTCGGTTCCGACATAACGGCCGTCGCGCATGACCGTAATGCGGTCGCAAATCCGAAAAATTTCCTCCATCCTATGGGAAATGTAGATCATTCCGACGCCGCGCTCCTTAAGTGAGCGGATGACTTGGAAGAGCGCTTCGATTTCCCGGTCGGTCAGGGCGGCCGTCGGCTCGTCCAACACCAATATTTCCGTATTCATCGAAAGCGCTTTAGCGATTTCGACCATTTGCTGCTGGCCGACAGACAGGTCGCCGACGACCGTCTCCGGATGGATCGCCAATCCCAGCTGCGACAGGAAACGGTTCGCTTCCCGCTTCATTCGGCGCCAATCGATCAGATTTGTCGGACCGTAAGTAAATTCCCTGCCGAGAAAGATGTTTTCCATGACCGTCAGATGCGGAATCAGATTCAGCTCCTGATGAATCATGACGATGCCGAGCTGCTGAGCGGCCGACGGGGAGGAGAGCGGTTGAAGCTGCCCTTTTACAGTGACCGTACCGTTGTCTCTTGTGTAGATGCCGTTCAGTATTTTCATCAAAGTCGATTTTCCTGCGCCGTTTTCACCCATAAGGGCATGCACTTCGCCGCTGTCCAGCGAAAACTGCGCTTGCTCCAGCACTTTCACGCCGGTAAAGCTCTTGTCGATTCCCTTCATCTCCAGAAGCTGCACTGCCATCGATGTTTCCTCCTGTCCTAGAAAGTAACCCCCGCGTGTAAAATGATGTTGGCGTAGGCCGAACATTCGCCGGTCCGAACGACCGCTTTGGCCTGCCGGGTCATTGTTTTGAACTGCTCATGGGTGACAGTATGCCTCTCCGTACCTTCCAATAACCGAATCGTTTGGGAAAACAGCTCAGGGCTGGATTCATTTATTTCGTCTGCGAGCGTGTACCGCTCAACCTGCATTTCCTCCAAAATCGTCTCCAGCGTTTCCGTGTAACCCGGCACCCCCCGCTTGAGCGCGAGATCGATCCGCTTCACACCCGGAGGAATTGGCAGGCCGCTGTCCGCGATAACGATCGTATCCGTATGACCAAGCTCGCTGATCAATCTGGACAGCTCGCTGTTGATGATTCCGATTTTTTTCATTCCGTTACGCTCCCGTTTCCACTTCTAATCTTGGCAGCAAATTGCTGCGCTTCCTTCTCCGTCGGCATTCCCGCCTGCGCCCCGAACTTCGTTACGGCGAGTGCGGATACGAGCGCCGCATAGGTCATCGCTTCCTCGATATTGTGCCCGGCCGCAATGGAGTAAGCCAAACCGGCATTATAGCAATCGCCGGCTCCCGTCGTGTCCACGACCGGTACTTTATGGGCAGGTATCGTTCTCATCGCTCCGTCATCGCTTAGATAAGCGGATCCTTCAGACCCAAGCGTGGTGATCACATGGGACGCGCCCATCTCCTTCATGCGCCGCATAGCCGGCTCCAATGCTTCGCCTTCGGCTAACATCCCGGTGTATTGGCTCAGCTCCGTCCGGTTCGGCGTGATGAAGTCGGCGTATTCGAACAGCTCACCCGGGAGCTGCTGCGCCGGAGCGGGGTTAAGCACGACCTTCTTGCCAAGCATGTTGGCTTTGCGGGCAGCGTACAGAACCGTTTCCACCGGAATTTCCAGCTGCAGCAGGACGATGTCCGCCTCCCGCAGCTTATCCTCATTGCGGTCGATGTCCGCGGGCTCAAGCCGCTGGTTGGCTCCCGGCACAATGATGATACTGTTGTCGCCTTGAGCGACATAGATCGAAGCGATGCCGGTTGAAGCGCCGGCAATCCGTTTGACACCGGATACATCGACCCCGTCGCCCTGCAGCGAGCGGAGCAGCTCATCGCCGAACGAATCTTCGCCGACCGCGCCGATCATGGCCGTTTCCGCGCCTAACCGGGCTCCCGCCACCGCCTGATTCGCTCCTTTACCGCCGGGAATAAACCGAATGCGGCTTCCCATGATCGTTTCGCCTACTCGCGGATAGCGGTCGGTTTCGACGACGATATCCATATTCAAGCTGCCGATAACAACCAGTTTTGGCTTCTTCATTGACCTTCCTCCTCGTATAGGGATCTTTGAGCAAGGCTCAAAGTCTCTCTGCTTAACGTCGAGTCGCGCGGGATCAATTTCACGTCCAGCTCGTACAGCCGGTCTTCAACCGGCGCGCCTTCGATTTTTTTGATCAGTAAACGGGAGATAAGGGCGCCCATCTCGTAAATCGGCTGCGCGATCGTCGTAAGCTCCGGCGACGTAATCTCAGTCGTCTGTATACCGTCGAATCCGCAAATGGCCACTTGTTCGCCGGCGCGAATGCCCATCCGGTTGAGCGCTTTAAGCGCTCCGACCGCCATCAGATCATTGCCGGCAAAGATGCCGTCGATATCCGGATGCCGCCGCATAAGCCGCTCGGTCGCTTCCAGGCCTCCGGCAATTCGAAAATCGCCCGGCTCTAGCAGCGTCGGCGTATACCAATCGAAGGATTGCACCGACTGCTCGAATCCGATGAGCCGTTCTTTGGCCGTGATCAGGTGCTGCGGGCCGTAAATATGGCCGATTTTGCGGCAGCCTATGTCGAGCAAATGCTGAACGGCCATTACAGCGCCTTCTCTGTTCTTGGACCGAACGACGCCGGAGGTTTGCTCATCCGGACCGCGGTCCAGGCATACGAACGGAATGCCAAGCTTCTGCAGCTTCTCCGCATCGCCCGGCCCGAACGTATTGGAGGCAAATATAAAACCGTCGATGTACTTATTCTTCAACGTTTCGATATATCGCTTTTCTTTGATCCCCTGGTCATCCGAATTGCCGAAAATAACCGTATATCCGTATGTCGAAGCGACATCCTCGACCGCGCGGGCCAGATCCGAGAAGAAGAGGTTCGATATGTCGGGAAGAATCAGCGCAATGGTATTCGTTTTTTTGCCTGCTAAGCCTCTTGCGACCACGTTCGGCGCATAATTTAATTTATCGATGGCGCCCTTAATCGATTGCTCCGTTTCCGCATTGACATAACCGCTTTTGTTCAAATAACGCGAAACCGTCGATACGGATACTCCGGCCAGCTTGGCCACGTCACGAATCGTCGCGATGTCAATCCCCTCCTGTGAAACATACATGGTACCGGTTGCATATATCTTCACAAAAATACATAAGTATCATTATTAATTAGCTTTAAATTATGGAAATCTTCATGTGGTAACGGTACCATGTTTCACAATATATCACAGCTCCCGATAAAAGACAACCGTCTATTAACGAATCGGTGCAGCAACATTTTCCATTCCTTCTCCGTTTGATTATTGAAAGCGTATTAATCATAAGGAGGGTATTGAAAAATGAGCAAAGCGAAACGAGCCAGGCTGCCTGTCATCCTCGCGCTTGCCGCAGTTACGGCATTTACAGCTGTATTGCCGGCAGGAGTGTATGCGGAGAAGGCGGTACAAAATTCGGAAATTGGGGAATGGGAATCCTCGGTTTCCGGGTCCGCATCCGAACCCGCTACCAGCGGACTCGCGGAGGAGGAATCGCCGGTGAATGCGGAAATAAACAAAGACAAGGCGATATCCTTATCCAAGCAATATGTAAGTATTCCGGACGATTATACACTCCAGAACGCTTCGTTTTCGTCGGAAACGCTTGTGAACGGAAAGCGTACCTTATGGAATTTAAGCTTTGTCAAACGGGTCAACAACAAGTATGTCGGGGAAATCTATACTCGGATCGATGCGTCGTCCGGTCAGCTTATCGGATTCAGCTCATACATCGACGATCCGACGCGCAAATCCGCCTATCCGCCGAAGGTGAGCCGCGAGCAGGCGCAGGAAATGGCGCTCGCTTTTATCGGACAAGTGAATCCGGGATATAAAGACCAGCTTCGCTACAATCCCGATTATGGGGTGGAGTTCCGTCCGCCGTTGAACGAGGAAGTTACGTACTCGATCCAGTATAACCGGGTCGTTAACGGAGTGGCTTATATGGACAACTATATCGACATCCGAATCGACGGCGAAGGACATATCATGCAATACGATGTCAGATGGGACGAAACGATCGAGTTTGAAGCCGCGAAAGCCGGAATAACGGAGGAGGAAGCGGTTCGGCAATTCCGCGATGAGGCGGTGCTGGAGCTTGTCTACACGATGCCATACGATTCGAAGAACAAAAGCGAGCCGATCCTTCGCTACGAGCTGGCGCCATTCATGCTGGATGCGGTGAATGGCGGGCGGTGGATGGTTGGCGATACCGTTAATCCCGCAGCTGGAGCGGATTCGAAACCGGTAAGCGAGTCGCCCTTGGGAACGAAATCGGCAGGGGATAAGAACTTGAGTGCCGAGGAGTCGGCAAAGCTGGTAAGTGAAGCGTTTGCCATTGTGAAGGACGCCGATCTGAAGGAGAGCAGTTATTCCGAATACACCGATCCAGCAACCGGAATCACCTCTTCGATCTGGAATCTGGGGTGGGAAACGGATAGCGGGAACGAAAAATCCTCTTATAACATTTGGGCGTCCGTAGACAGCCGTACCGGTGAAATTCGCAGCTACTATGCTTATCCTTCCTCGGGAACGGGCGAGCGGCAAAGCGAAGGCGAAACTTACGAGCAGGCCAGGACAAAAGCGATTGAACTGGTTAAGAATCTGCTGCCGGGTTATGCGCATGAGCTGTATCTCACCATGGACGACGCCTCCCGGTATGAAGGAAAGAAGCCGGAGGAAATCGGCAGTTACGGCTTCTCGTTTCAGCGCAAGGTAAACGGGGCCCGGGTCGAGTATGAAAGCGTCCATATCGGCATCGATGCTTTTACCGGCGACGTCCAGAATTACCATGCCGAGCTGTCCGGGTTTGATTACCCCGAAGAAGCTCCGGAGGTTATTGAACGCGACAAGGCGCTGGACGCTTTCATGGAATACTACAAGGCAGAGTTGACGTATGTTATTCCGATGTACTGGATGGATGGGCCGATTCCGGTTGAGAAATATAATCTGCTTGTAGCATCCGGGGAGATTCCTCCGGGTATGCCCGCAGACGGAACGAAAGATACGAAGGCTAAGCTCGTCTACCGTCTTGTGCAGCGCCCGCTCGATGAGCAGGTCGTGCTTGATGCGTTAACCGGGCAATGGCGCGAGCGGTCGACCGGCGATCCGACCGAGTTGATCAAGCCGCAAGCTGCGGATATCAATGGCCATTGGGCGGAAAGAGAGCTTGCTCTTATGGTGGCCTATAAGGCGCTCGATCTGGAGGAAGGCAATGTCCGGCCGAAGGCGATCGTGACGCGCGGCGAATTGATTAAGATGCTTGTCCTGGCCATGAACAGCGGCCGCCGACCGATACCATACGCCAAGGAAAGCGCGACGTTCAATGATGTGGCGGCGGATTCTTCGTACTTTGTCTATGTGGAAAGCGCCGTGGAACAGAACCTGATCGACCGCGGCGACGGTTCGTTCGATCCGGATGGAAAGGTCGACCGCGAGGAGATGGCCGAACTGATCGTCCGGGCGCTGGGCTATAACACGCTTGCGGAGTATGAAGAACTGTTCAACGTTCCGTTCAAGGATGCCGCAGCGATTGAGAAGAAAGGGCAAGCGGCGATCGTCGCCGGCCTGAAAATCATGAATCCGGACACACAAGGCAACTTCAGGCCGGATCGGCAGGTGACTCGCGCAGAAGCTTCAGTCGCCTTCTTCCGCTTCCTGAAAGCAAGAGCCGATCTGCAGGAAGCGCCGCTGCGCAATTAATATTATAAAAACCTGAGGGCAGTACAATAGACTGCCTTCAGGTTTTTTTATTTTTTTAGCCCGCAACAGACTTGCTAAGTCTAGCGTGGATACATACAGTACGACTCGCGTTTGCGCCGGACGACCGATGAAGTGTTTCAATGATCCGGAGTGACTTAATACTTTTGTAACCTATTTCTAATTCTTTCGAAATTATTCCGTTGCGGGGAGTTTAGTTTTCTACTTTAGACTGGTTTTTGTGAAAAGAAAATATATGGAGGCGTGAGAAATGAAAAAATGGTTATCTGCTGCTGTAATGGTGTTTATGCTGCTGGTCCTTGTGGCATGCGGTGACAGCATGGGGAATGAAGACATGAAGGACAATGCCCCGATGGAGAACGAAAATAGTATGGGCTCCGGAAGCGACATGATGGAAGAAGAAGACATGACGGAGAAGGATGACATGACGGAACAGGAAGATATGATGGAACAGGAAGACATGACGGAGAAGGAAGACATGATGGAACAGGATGACATGACGGAGAAGGAAGACATGATGGAGAAAGATGAGATGATGGAGAAAGAAGATATGAAAGAGAAGGACGGGATGTAGAACGGCTCCGGGAAGGATTAGCGGCCAAGGTTTGACGGCATGTAATAGTGCATGGGCGGATGCCTCGCGGTATAATGAAAGTAAATAAGCAATAGAAGCGGGTGAACGTTATGACAACGGGTATCGTTGTGGCTGATGATGAACGAAATATTACCGATGTGTGCCGGCGGTATCTGGAACGCGAGGGCTATTCAGTCTGGGTGGCCCATGATGGTGCCGAGGCCGTCCGGTTATGGAAAACGCACCAGCCGGCACTTGTCGTGCTCGACGTCATGATGCCTCATGGAGACGGTTGGTCGGTATGCGAAACGATCCGACAGGCAGGCGATACGCCGATTGTCATGCTCACGGCCAGGGGGGAGGAGCCCGACCGGCTCTTCGGACTGACTTTGGGGGCCGATGATTATATCACGAAGCCTTTCAGTCCGAGGGAATTGGTGCTTCGGATCAAAAACATACTGCGCCGGACCGTACCGGCTGCGAACCGTCAAGGAGTACCTGCGGAAACGGATGAAGCCCTGACATATGAGGGATTGGCCATTTATCCGGAACAGCGCAGGGTCTCGGTGCAAGGGCAGGAGGTCGAGCTTACCGCAAAAGAATTTGACTTGCTGATGCTTCTTGCTTCGCATCCTAATCGTGTTTTTTCCCGTATCCAGTTATTGAACCGGATATGGGAAAGCGACTATGACGGGGATACGACAACCGTGACCGTCCATATCCGCCGTTTGCGGGAGAAGATCGAGACTGATCCGTCCGAGCCGGCGAGAATTAAAACCGTTTGGGGCATCGGATATAAATTTGAAGCCAAGGTGCAATCGTGAGACTACGGACTTATTTATTAATCGCCAACACCGTCAGCATCGCCTTTATTCTGATTATTTTACTGGCCAGCTACCGGACGATGCTGCTTGATGTCTGGCAGTTTATGTGGCTGTCTATCGCCACTCTATCGGCCGGGCTTGTGTCGATTTTGCTTCATTTCGTGCTGGTGAGACCGGTTGAAGAAGCGGTGCGGCGTGTGGATGAAGGGACGCGTGCCATCGCTTCGGGAAAGCTGAACGCCCAGGTACCGATCACGGGACCAGTCGAGTTCAAAGAGATGGCGGAACGCTTTAATGCGATGAGCCGCAATCTGAATGAAAGCTTCAATATGCTGAAAGCGTCAGAAGCGTCCCGCCGGGAGCTTGTTGCCAACCTTGCTCACGATTTGCGGACGCCGCTCGCGTCGGTTCAGTCCTATGTGGAGGCGCTTGAGGATGATGTGGTTCAGGATGAAGCCGCCTTTAAGCTCTACTTAAGGACGATCCGGAATGAAACGGTTCGCTTGTCGGATCTGCTGCAGCATCTGTTTGACGTGTCTGCGCTCGATGCGCAGGTACAGAAGTTTCAACAGTTTCAGCCGGTTGATATTGCGCTTGAAGATATCGTCGTAGAACTGCTGCCGCGCTTTACGAACTTAATGGAAGAGAAGCGGATTGACCTTCGTGTCGAATGGCCTGATTTTGCGCCGATATGCAGGGTTGTACCCGGGCATATAGAACGCGTGCTCCAGAATCTGCTGGAAAACGCAATCCGCTATGCTCCCGAAGACACGCCGATCATACTGCGCGCGGAAATGGAGAGGCCCGGCTGGATAACGGTGTCGGTTGCGGATCGGGGTCCGGGTATTCCGAAGGAGGAGCAGGCGAATATATTCAAGCGGTTTTACCGTGTCGACAGGGCGAGGCACCGGGAAAGCGGAGGCACGGGACTCGGGCTTGCCATCGCGAAAACACTGGTGGAGCAGCACGGCGGTGCGATTGGCGTAGAGAGCGAGCAAGGTGGCGGCGCCCGATTCTGGTTCACCTTGCCGGTTAGTCATGCAGGGAAGTAACCCAACAATTCGTGTGCGGAAAGCGGTGAGACATAAAGCTCGAGAAATGAAGCGGAGAGACATAAAGCAGAGAGCATAAAGCAGAGAGACTTTGAGCTTCGCTCAAAGGTCCCTATGTCATGCTCAAAGGTCCCTATGTCAGGAGGAAAGAAAATGGGAGACTGGCTGGCCAGACTGCGTAAAGGGTACGGCAAAAAGTTAACTTCGCTTCACACCGTAAACGGGTGGATCGTCGTGGTGTTGGCTTTAACGGGACTGCTGCTGCTTGCGGGCTTCTGGCGCGGCGTTCTGGGCGAAGGCAGGGTGTGGATCAAATGGGCGCATATTATCGTCGGTATCGCATCCATTTTACCCGTTATCTATTATTTGCTGCTCGCGGCCAAACATTGGAAGCAGTTGAAGGGCAAGCGTTGGCAGAAATTCAATGTCATCGTGGTGCTGGCGCTTCTGGCAGGATGGTTCATCTCCGGCGTTCTGCTATGGCTGTACAGGGCCGTCGGACCGGCATGGTCGAATGCGGCGCTCATTGTTCACGACGTGCTTACATGGGTTGGTCTGCCCTATATCATTTACCATTCCATGACTCGCGTAAAATGGCTCAAGGAGCCGCAGCGCCGCACAATTCAGACTGGCAGCGCGAAGGATGATGGGCTTCATCCGGCTGCCAGCCCGCAGGCGGTATACACCCGCCGTATGTTTATCCGGTTGGGAATCGGAGCGAGCCTTGCGGTTGTGCTTGGGCCGTCCTTTCTAAAGTGGGCCGGAAGCGTGCTCGGTTCCGGAGAACAGCTGTCGGTGCTGGTTGAGAACGATGCGAACCGGATGATTCCTTCTCCGCAGCCGCTCCCCGCTTCATCTCCGCCGGTGGGAGGCGGCAGCCGGGGACAGTTCCGCGTCTATACCGTGACGCCAATTCCAACCTTCTCGAATGACAACTGGTCGTTTGTAATTGACGGTCTTGTCGATCGCCCCATAACGTATAACTGGGAATCGTTTGTGAAGCTGCCCCGTGAGGTACAGGTGAGCGATTTTCATTGCGTGACCGGGTGGTCGGTCTACGATAACACGTGGGAAGGTATACCGCTTAAGGAGCTGCTTGCGAAGGCGGGAGTGATGTCCAAGGCGCAGACGATCAAATTTTATTCCGGAGACGGCGTATACACCGATACGCTTTCGATGGAGCAGGCAATGAGTATGGACGATGTTATGGTCGCGCTTATGCATGACGGCAAGCAGATCCCCAGCGATCTGGGCGGACCGGTCAAGCTGATCGTGCCGCAAATGTACGCCTATAAATCCGTGAAATGGCTGAATCGGATTGAACTGATCGAGGGCGAGCATACGGGATATTGGGAGCAGCGGGGTTACGCCAAAGACGCATGGGTGTAAAGCTGCACCGGAACAGCGCTTTGAAGCCGGCATTATGCCGGCCCCAAAGCGTCGGACGGCCAGAGACGGTTAATCCGTCTTTTTTTGTTTTTCCGTGAAAGGGGTGACGGATTTGGCTTGCTCCATCGTATCGTTAACGAATGCCATGTCCTGATTTTTCGCATGCATGTGATTGGTGCCTTTGTAATTGTTTTTATGCTTTATATTTTCCATTACGGGCATTCACCTCCTTTAGACAAGTAGTATTCGCTTCGGCACGAGACGCCATTCAGCACAGGCTTTCAAAGTGAGGGCGATTCAGTTATAATGACCTGAGATTGTTTATTTCGGGAACAGGGGTGTCAGGAATGGGTTTGAAAGCGGGAATCGTCGGTCTGCCGAACGTGGGCAAATCGACATTGTTTAATGCAATAACGCAAGCGGGAGCGGAGTCGGCGAACTATCCGTTCTGTACGATCGATCCGAATGTCGGCGTCGTCGAGGTGCCGGATCCTCGGCTTGATAAACTGACTGCGCTGGTACAGCCGAACAAAACGGTGCCTACCGCATTTGAATTTATCGATATTGCCGGAATCGTCAAGGGCGCCAGCAAAGGCGAAGGGCTCGGGAACAAGTTTTTGGCTCATATTCGCGAAGTGGACGCGATCGTGCATGTGGTGCGCTGCTTTCAAGACGAAAATATTACGCATGTCTCGGGAAATGTGGATCCGCTCAGCGATATCCAGACGATCAACCTGGAGCTGATCCTGGCCGATCTGGAGTCGGTGGAGAAACGAATTGACCGCTCGCGCAAAAACATGAAGGGCGGCGACAAGAAATACGCGCAGGAGGTCGAGCTGCTGGAGCGGATCAAAGAGGCGTTGTATGCGGATAAGCCGGTGAGGAGCTTGGAGATTTCAGACGAAGAGCGTCTGCTGATTCGCGACCTTCATTTGCTTACCATGAAGCCGGTGCTCTACGCGGCCAATGTCAGCGAGGGCGAAGTGGCGGATACGGACAATAACCCGTATGTAAAGACTGTGCGGGAATTCGCCGCCTCCGAAAACGCGGAAGTGGTGCCGATCAGCGCGAAGGTGGAAGCGGAGATCGCCGAGCTGGAGGGCGAGGATAAAGCGATGTTCCTCGAGGAGCTGGGGCTGGAGGAATCGGGCTTGAACCGGTTAATTCGCGCGGCATATAAGCTGCTGGGCTTATATACGTATTTCACGGCAGGCGTGCAGGAAGTGCGGGCTTGGACGATTCGCCAGGGGACGAAGGCGCCGCAAGCGGCGGGCGTAATTCATACCGACTTTGAACGGGGATTTATCCGGGCTGAGGTCGTTTCTTACGACGAGCTGGTTGAAGCCGGTTCGATGAACGCGGCGAAAGAGAAGGGCAAGCTTCGCCTCGAGGGGAAAGAATATGTCGTCCAGGACGGCGATGTGATGCACTTCCGGTTTAACGTGTAATCCGCGTGCGGTGCTTGATTTGACCCATTTCGGGCAAGAAGATAAAGAGGCGGTGACGCCTCTTTTTTTGCGGTCGATAAGGATGGAGGCAATGACCTAAAATTTGTACAATGCTCCTCAGACCGGTGGATGTGATATAATAGAGGGACGGAATTATGACTTTTAGGAGTGTGTAACTATGATGTTGGACCGTTTGCAGGCGCTGGCCGACCGTTATGAGAAGCTGAGCGAGCTGTTGTGCGATCCGGATGTGGCCAGCGATACGAAGAAGCTGCGCGACTATTCCAAGGAACAATCGGATTTACAGGAACCATATAACGCATATATGGAATACAAGGAAACGTTAAGCCAATACGAGGACGCAAAGCAGATGCTCGGCGAGAAGCTGGACGATGAAATGCGCGAGATGGTCAAGCTTGAGGTGGAGGAGCTCGGCGAGAAGCTGCAGCAGCTGGAGGAACGGGTGCGTGTTCTGCTGCTGCCGAAAGACCCGAATGACGATAAGAACGTCATCGTCGAAATTCGGGGAGCCGCGGGCGGCGACGAGGCGGCCTTGTTCGCTTCCGACCTGTACCGGATGTATACGAAGTACGCGGATGCTCAGGGCTGGCGGGTAGAGGTGCTCGACGCCAATGAGAACGATCTAGGCGGATACAAGGAAATTATCTTTATGATTTCCGGCAAAGGCGCATACAGTAAGCTCAAATATGAGAGCGGCGCGCATCGCGTACAGCGCATTCCGGTGACGGAATCGGGCGGCCGTATCCATACGTCCACTTCGACAGTCGCGGTAATGCCGGAAGTGGAGGATGTGGAGATTGAGATTCTTGACAAGGACATTCGCGTCGACACATTCTGTTCGAGCGGCGCCGGCGGCCAGTCGGTCAATACAACCAAGTCGGCGGTACGCGTCACGCATATTCCGACAGGGATCGTAGCGACGTGTCAGGACGGCAAGTCGCAGAACGATAACAAAGCGAAAGCGCTGCAGGTGCTGCGTGCGCGGATTTTCGATATTCACAGACAAGAAGAAGAAGCGAAATACGCCGGAGAACGCAAAAGTAAAGTAGGCACCGGAGACCGGAGCGAACGGATTCGGACTTACAATTTTCCGCAAAGCCGCGTGACGGATCACCGGATCGGTCTGACGCTCCATAAGCTTGATGCCGTTATGAACGGAGATATGGATGAGATCATTAACTCATTGTCGGTGGCCGAGCAAGCCGAACTGCTTGAGAAAGAGAATTTGGCGTAACGGGGAAGTTCAGCTCCACTTAAGCCAAAGGATTCGGATTCGTATCATTTGGAGGGTTTCAGGATGAATAATGAGC
The DNA here is from genome assembly GCA_041281825.1 of Paenibacillus tarimensis. Lineage (GTDB taxonomy): Bacteria > Bacillota > Bacilli > Paenibacillales > Paenibacillaceae > Paenibacillus_D > Paenibacillus_D tarimensis_A. Next base: position 354,778 of record CP166298.1, read on the forward strand.
CGACAAAAGCGGGCCGGCTGCAGCTCCGCTACACCTCCGGGATGACATTGAGAGAAGCCTGTTTGCAGGCTTCTTCTCTTTTATCGGAGGAGGGAGTATCGGAGCCAAGATCCAATGCGGAGCTGCTGCTTATGCATCTTCTTGATCTCGGAAGGGCGGAGCTGCTGCGCGATTGGGGGGAGCCGATGCCGCCGGAGAGTTGGGAGCGGTGGACCGAATCGATTGCGCGCAAAGCGGCGGGAGAGCCGGTTCAGTATATTACGGGCGAGCAGTGGTTTTATGGGCTGCCGTTTCATGTTGAACCAGGCGTGCTTATTCCGCGCCCGGAAACGGAGCTGCTCGTTGAGGCGGTGCTCGAAGCTGCGGACGTGCTGTGGCCGGATGCGGCCGACGCCGGTGGTGCGGGCGGCTGGATTGAGCCGCTCCGGCAGGCGGACGCCGAAGAAGGAAGCGGCCGTATTGGGAAGGGCGCCGTCGCCGAGGCGCCGACGGTGCTTGACGTCGGCGCCGGCAGCGGTGCCATCGCCGTGACGCTTGCTGCGCAGCGTCACGCGTGGCGCGTGTACGCGTCCGACCTGTCGGAGGACGCGCTGCGGGTCGCCCGTACGAACGCCGCCCGCCATGGGGCGGGGGCGCGCGTAACGTTCGTGCAGGGCGACCTGCTCGGGCCGTTTATGGCGTTACGGCCCGGGCAAAGCGGCGGCGTCGCACGTCGCGGGATTGCCGGGCTGCGGGCCGATATATTGGTGTCGAACCCGCCGTATATTCCGGCGCGTGAGCTCGCGCACCTGCAGCGGGAGGTGCGCGATTATGAGCCGCGACTCGCGCTGGACGGCGGCGCGGACGGTCTTGAGCCGTACCGCCGCATGCTGGAGCAGCTGCCGGGGCTGGCTGCACTGCCTCGCATTGTCGCCTTCGAGCTTGGTATCGGCCAAGCTCGGGAAGTTGCAGGACTGCTGCAGGAATTTAGCGTTTGGACTGACATTCGTATCATCCGTGATTATGCCGGAATTGAAAGGCACGTCATGGCCGTTGACAGTAGGGAAAGGCCGTGATGACGTTTATGAAATTGGTTTGCCGTTCGGGATCGCACTTCTATAAAGGGGAGCGATTCCGTCGCGTATTCCGATCATTCGCTTTTTCGTCGCCATCCCTTCGAACATAGAGCGAGGTGCGCGGCGCTTTTAGCCAGAATCCCCATCACATAAAAGCTCAGTATAAGCACTTCACCACCACTATCCCCTTGCATTTAAAGTCTCATTACTTATAAGCACTTCACCACTGTCCCCTTGCATAGAGAAGCAAGGTGCATCGTACATTTAGCCACAATCCCCTTCACACTGGAGAGCGTTGTATAAGCCTTTTTATCCACGACCCCCTTATACAGAAACACAATTGCCGGCTCCGTTATTCTTTTTGGCTGAGTTGCAGATGATTGTTGACCTCCTTGGACTAACTGACCGCATGCCGGCATTTTCTAACGATTGGTCAGAACGTTATTTGCAGATTACTCCCGTTTTTACAAGGCTAACGATTACCATTGCGCTTATTTGCCTGTTTATCAAGGTTTTTGTGGTCGGGTTTTTCAAATAGCGGCGCCTGCAATCGTTATAACTTCAAAATGGCGTTTAATCGCCAAATAGCGGTGTGCACAAGCGTTAGAGCAGTCAACATTTCCGGTCTGACAGCTTTTTTATACGGAGGTTTTAACGGATACTGTGCGGGTTTGTTTGTTGTAAGGGGTATATTACAGAATCAAGCGATTATTCTTTGTTTTATCATTGCTATATTTGCAGATTCATAGGTTTAGAGACGGGAAGAACGGACATACTAGGAACATAGACGTTCCGGAACGCAAGCTGCCGCGCCGACGGGTGCGGGATCGAAAGGGGCTTGTGTTATAATGGTCATCCGCAATCATTCCCGTTTTTCATTTCGTCGTTCGTACGGTTTTCTGTTTTGTGCACTGGCAGTTCTGCTTATGAGCTGGGAAGGGCAGCGTCTGGATGCCGCAATAGCGGAAGGCGCTATTCCCGAGGAGTCGATCCGGCTGCGTATTCTCGCCAATTCAGATTCTCCGCAGGATCAGGCTGTCAAACGCCATGTCCGGGATGCAATCGTGGAGGAAATGGCCGGCTGGGCCGAAGGTCCGCAGACGATTGAGCAAGCAAGAATGACAATTCAGTCGAAGCTTCAAGTCATTGAAGCGATCATCGCAAATGAACTGGAAAGCCGCGGCTTCAAATACGGATACGACGTGGAGCTGGGGGTTGTTCCTTTCCCAACGAAAATGTACGGCAGCAAAGTATACCCGGCCGGCGATTATGAAGCGCTTCGTGTAACGCTCGGCAAAGGCGCAGGGCAAAATTGGTGGTGTGTTCTCTTTCCTCCTCTCTGTTTTGTGGATGGTGTCAGCGGTGAAGCTACTACGACTGCGGCAGCGGCTACGATCCAGTCGGTTTCCTCTCAATCAGAGTCAGGTGATCCCGCTTCCATCGAACTAAGCAGCGAAAATACGGACTCGCTTGAAGTCAAGTTTTTTCTGTGGGAATTTCTAAAAAGCGTTATCGACTTTTTCCGCAATCTATTCTCATAATCACATCGAAATTGCCGGCCGTCTTGGTCCGGCTTTTTAAATGAATAGAACGGTCAATAGCGCGCGTTGGAGCGTTAGTGACAGCTAATCAAAGGAAAGGTTTATTTAAAGCAAAAAATGGAAGGTGCCTTAATGATACAAAGAGGTTCTAATCTTTCATTATAATGAACTTTACGGACGATTTCCTTCTTAATTGAATAGTTTATTTTTTGCAAAAAAACATCAACATATGAAGCTGCAATCCATGGCGGCAAGAAGTCGGATTCGAAAATGGCCATCCGGTTCGAGTTACAAAAAGCGCCGGCTCGGCACGCTGTTGTCTGGGCAGGGGCGGAATAGTACCAGGTTGGTTGAGCGGGTAACCGACCGGAACGTGCGCAGCGGCAGCCGTTGTTTCTGATTATGAATCGATAATTATGATATAATGAAAGGCATTCAAGCTTGAACACGGTATGCATTTGAGAAGGGATTGCGTTCATGGATACGAAAGTATGGCGAATAACCGAAAAGCTGGAGTCCGGGGATGTTGCGGGGCAAGCGCTGCAGGAAGCTGCCGGTATGCTTAGGGCGGGCCAGCTGGTTGCGTTTCCGACGGAGACGGTTTACGGACTTGGGGCGGATGCTCGCAATACCGAGGCTGTGGAACGGATTTTTGCCGCGAAGGGGCGGCCCTCGGACAACCCGCTAATTGTTCATATTGCCGATGTCGGACAGCTGGAAGGGCTGGTGCTTCCTTTTGGTGAAATTGAGCGGAAGCTAATGAACCGTTTCTGGCCGGGGCCGCTCACGCTCGTTTTGCCGGTAAGGCCTGGCGCGGTGTCGCCCCGGGTCACGGCAGGGCTGGATACGGTAGCGGTTCGTATGCCGGCGCATAAGGCGGCTTTGCGGCTGATTGCCGCGGCGGAATGTCCGGTCGCGGCGCCGAGCGCCAACCGGTCCGGAAGACCGAGCCCGACGCTTGCGGACCATGTGGCCGAGGATTTGGGCGGCCGGATCGAAGGGCTTGTGGACGGGGGGCCGACCGGCGTCGGCCTCGAATCGACGGTCGTGGAAGTATCCGCCGATGGCATGATACATGTTTTGCGGCCCGGCGGAGTTACCGCCGAAGAGCTTAAGGAAATCGGGCCTGTCGCAGCACTTGAACCGGAAATGGCAGGATCTGCAGCTGATAGCGAACCGGAATACAAACTGCAGGCCGGATTATCCTCCGCAGCCTTTTCCGCTGCCAGACGGGGCTCTGATGTTTGTTCAGATGCGCAGAGGGCGGGCGACGGGCAGAACGATAATAAGCCGGCCCAATCTGCACCGCGCTCGCCCGGTATGAAATATACGCATTACGCGCCGCGCGGAGCCATGCGCCTTGTGAAAGGCGAGCCTGAAGCGGTGCGCGTGCGTATTCAGGAGGAGGTCGACGCCGCGCGCAGGCGCGGCCGTACGACAGGCGTGCTTGCTTACACCGAACATGCCGCACAGTACCGTGCCGATGCCGTCCTCGTTTGCGGCAGTCTGGCACGTCTGGAGACTGCCGCGCAAGGCTTGTACGCCGTGCTTCGCGAATTCGACGAGCGCGGCGTACAAGAGATCTGGGCCGAAGCGTGCCCGGAAGAAGGCATCGGCCTTGCGCTCATGAACAGGCTCGTGAAAGCCGCAGGGCATCGCATAATTGAAGTCTGACAGCCGATCCTGAGTATTCGCGTTCGGCATCCGCAGATGACTAAGGCTTGGTCATGTTTCACCTCTTGTCCGCATATGTTCTTTAAAGAAACAATGGGACATGGGGGAGATGAAGGATGACCGAAGCTACCGTGCACGCGGGCCAGTTGTTGACGATTGTGATCATGGCTTTGGCGCTTGGCATGGATGCCTTTTCGCTAGGCATAGGGATCGGGCTGAGAGGCATACGGCTTCGCGACGTCTTTAAGCTTAGCTCCGTCATAGCTTTATTTCATATTCTCATGCCGCTAATGGGCATATTTACGGGAAAATATATGAGCTCCCTGCTCGGCGACGTGGCTGCGTTAGCGGCAGGTGCGCTGCTCTTGTTGCTCGGCGGACACATGATTTACAGCTCGCTGCGCGGGGATTCGTCCGATTCGTTCGATCACAGGTCCTCTGTCGGAGTGTTTGTTTTTGCACTGACCGTTAGTATCGATTCTTTCTCCGTTGGCGTTTCCTTGGGCATGTTTGCCGCCGACATCGTGCTCACGGTGCTTATGTTCGGTTTGTTCGGCGGGTTGATGTCGATTCTCGGTCTGCTTTTGGGAAGCCGTGTCAGCAGCAGTCTTGGAGAATACGGGGAAACATGCGGCGGTGTTATTTTATTCGCATTCGGACTTGTTTTTTTATTATAATACATAAGAACATATCAGTGACCTGACGATCCGAACTCTATCCCCTAGGATGACTCGAAGCTCCGCGAAAAATGTTAGACTTCTACCGGATGCGGGGAAGGTTTATACGGCATAAGATTAGAGTAAAGTAAAAGCAGCAGCAGAAAGGGGATGCAGCGTGAAACGTGTCATATTCGTTTGCACCGGCAATACGTGCCGCAGTCCGATGGCGGAAGCGCTGCTTCGGGAGCAGGCTAAGGCAAAAGGTCTGAACATCGAGGTCAGATCGGCGGGCGTATCGACGCTCGACGGTTTGCCGGTTTCCGCATACGCGGCTGAAACGCTCAAGTTTTGGAATATTTCCCATTCCGGCTCATCGCGAGCACTGACGTCCGAATCGGTCGGATGGGCGGATTTAATATTAACGATGACGGCAGGGCATAAGCGGCAGCTGCTGGAACGGTATCCGCAGGCGGTGGACAAGGCCCATACGCTTAAAGAATATGTTGAAAACGACGCTTCCGTCCTATCGGATATCGAAGAGCTTGAACGCTTGTATACGGAGCTGCACATGAAGCAGGCGCTCGGAGGCCAATTATCCGACGAAGAACGTTCAAGGCTGCTCGAGCTTGAGCGGCGGATTCCGAGCTTTGATATCGCCGATCCGTTCGGCGGAACAATGGAGCAATACAAACAGGCGGCGGAAGAGATCTATGCTGCGGTCGAAAAGCTGCTTCAAAAACTATAGCGGAGCGGTAACGAATCGATGGATGACTTCCGTGGCTACCGGTGAGAATTACGGATTGATTTTGCCGGCAAATTCCGTTAAAATAAAAGCGTCAAAGACGGATCCGATGTGACTGGCGACGAAAGTGGGTAACCACGGTGGAGCATCGGAACATACGGCCGGTCGCCTGGGCAAAGAGCAGCGTGCTTATAAGCACGTCATGCTCTTTTTTTGAATTATTGGGGAAAGATTGGGCGAATTAGGTATAATAAAAGCGTCCAGGTTTTAATTTGAAGCTGAGAGACTTTGAGCTCCGCTCAAAGATCCCTATGTCAGGAGGTTCAACCTTATGAAAATCGCCATCGGCGCCGATCATGCCGGTTATCGACTCAAAGATGTCATCGTTCCTTTTATCGAATCGCTGGGGCATGAAGTAGAGGATTTCGGCTGCGATTGCAGCCAATCGGTAGATTATCCGGACTATGCGATTCCGGTTTGCGAGAGAGTTGCCGACGGGAAGGCCGACCGCGGCATTCTCATTTGCGGAACGGGCATTGGAATGTCCATCGCTGCCAACAAAATTCCGGGTATTCGCTGTGCACTTGTCCACGATTTATTCTCCGCCAAGGCGACAAGAGAGCACAATGACACGAACGTGCTCGCACTTGGCGAAAGGGTCATTGGGCCTGGCGTTGCGCAGGAAATCATTCAGATCTGGCTGGAAACGCCTTTCTCGGGCGGGGAACGGCATATCGGCCGCGTCAACAAAGTGAAACAGCTGGAAGATAAATACTCCCTGCATCCTTGACTAGGGGGCGAAGCGTATGAAAGAAGTCGATCTTCGGACCGTTGCTTCCCAGGTTGAAATCATCGTCAGAGAGTTGGCCGCTGCGTCCGGGCTGAGCGCCGGTCAGCTGCTCGTCATCGGCACAAGCACGAGCGAAGTGCTCGGCAGCCGGATCGGAACTTCCGGTACAACAGATGTCGCCCGGCTGATCTATGAAGGAGTCGAAGCGGTTCGGCGGGAAATCGGGTTTTATCCGGTGTACCAATGCTGCGAGCATCTGAACCGGGCGCTCGTGACGGTACGGGAAGCGGCGTCGGCTTACGGTCTTGAGGAAGTGGCGGCCGTCCCCGTCCCGAAGGCGGGAGGGTCGATGGCGGCATTCGCTTATCGGACGCTTCCGCAGCCGGTTCTTGTCGAAACGGTACAGGCACATGCGGGAATCGATATCGGAGACACGTTCATCGGCATGCATCTTCGCCGGGTCGCTGTCCCTGTCCGGCCTTCGGTCCGGACAATCGGCGCGGCGTATGTGACGATGGCCATGACGCGGCCGAAGCTGATCGGAGGAGCCCGCGCCGTCTACACGTTCGATTCCGGAGCTCCGGCAGACGCCAGGCCGGAAGAGAGCGGCGGAACGTGCGAGTAAAATATACCTGTTGAACTGGAACAATACTAAATATGTCGCGAAGGTGTTGTCCCGAAGCGGATGATAACCGGCAGCGGACAGGAGGATATAGCCAAATGGAAAACTTACGCAAGCAAGACCCCGAAATCGTCAAAGCGCTCGGACTCGAGCTGAAGCGTCAGCGCGACAACATTGAGCTGATCGCATCCGAGAACATCGTCAATGAAGCCGTACTGGAAGCTATGGGCACCGTACTGACGAACAAGTACGCCGAAGGCTATCCGGGCAAACGTTATTACGGCGGCTGCGAATATGTCGATATTTCCGAGGATATCGCGCGGAACCGCGCAAAGGAGCTATTTGGGGCCGAGCACGCCAACGTCCAGCCGCACTCCGGCGCGCAAGCGAACATGGCCGTGTATCTTGCGGCGCTTCAGCCTGGCGATACGGTACTTGGTATGAATCTTGCGCACGGCGGGCATTTGACGCACGGAAGTCCCGTCAACGCCTCCGGCCTGTTGTACAACTTCGTCGCATACGGTGTGAATGAAGAGACCTTTACGATCGATTATGAAGAAGTGCGCAAGGCGGCGTTTAAGCATCGCCCCCGCCTGATCGTAGCCGGTGCGAGCGCGTATCCGCGCATTATCGACTTTGAGAAACTCGGCCAAATCGCCAATGATGTGGGCGCCTTATTCATGGTCGATATGGCGCATATCGCCGGACTGGTAGCGGCGGGCCTGCATCCGAGCCCGGTTCCGCATGCGCATTTTGTGACGACAACGACGCATAAGACGCTGCGCGGGCCGCGCGGCGGCATGATCCTGTGCCGTAAGGCGTGGGCGCAAGCGATCGACAAAGCGGTATTCCCGGGCTCCCAAGGCGGACCGCTAATGCATATCATCGCCGCAAAGGCGGTTGCTTTCGGCGAAGCGCTGCAGCCATCGTTCAAAACGTATGCGCAGAACGTCGTTAACAACGCCAAAGTATTGGCCGACTCGCTGATCGCGGAAGGACTGAATATTGTTTCCGGCGGAACGGACAACCACCTGATGCTCGTCGACACGCGCAACCTGAACATCACCGGTAAGGACGCCGAGCATGTGCTTGACCGCGTCGGCATCACCGTTAACAAAAACGCGATTCCATTCGACCCGACCAGCCCGTTCGTGACTAGCGGCATCCGAATCGGCACGCCGGCAGCCACTTCCCGCGGCATGGATACGGAAGCGATGAAGACCATCGCGAAAGTAATCGCGCTAACCTTGAAAAATCCGAAGGACGAAGCGGTGCTTGCCAACGCCGAAGGCATGGTACGCGACCTGACCGCACAGTACCCGCTTTACCCGGGAATGAACTATTAATTTCCGGAAACAATCTCGAAGTCTCAGCCGGGCAGGATAACCATCCTGTCCGGCTTTTTGTAATGGCGCGATTAAAAGGTTGAAAGCGAATGGCGCGAATTTTATGATGGTGCATAAACACCTTGGGTGTGCAGTGAAATGGAATTATTGAACTAAACTCACTAATACTGAAGTATAACTCAGTAATTGAGGTTGGCTACAGCTAGCCAGAAACAAATAATGAGGTAAACCTCATTAATAGCGCAGCCAACTTCCTTATTATTGAGGATTGGCTCACTATTAGATTAATAAGGTCATTTGGACTCAATAATAATGAGCCAAGGTTCATTATTATTGGGATTTACTTCATTATTGAGATTTACTTCATTATTGAGATTTACATCATTATTGAGATTTACTTCATTATTGAGATTTACTTCATTGTCAGATTTACTTCATTCTGCGGGCGTTTCTCACCCGTAAGAGCGATATTCTTCTTGTTTACGCAACAGCAAATGGTGTCAACATTTCCCATCTGTGGTAAAGTGAAAAAGAGACGCACATATAAGGATGAAAGGCGTGGTCGAATGATCGGGTTGTTGTTGGTTGCCGCTGCAGTGGCGGGAGGGGCCCTGCTCATTAACGTGATTCGCAAATCGTCCCGAACGAATCAAGGACTGCAGATCGATCGGCGATTACTGCGCCGTACGCCTCCCGCTGCGCTGGGCGTGCGGCCCGGTCAGCCCGCGGAACAGGCAGCGGTTCGGCTGGAATCGTCGCTCCCGCCGGATATGGAAGCAAGGGTGAAGGATCGGGTGCTGAAGAACCGGCCGGGCATGAAGGACCGGGAATGGGACTGGATCTGGTTTGAATTGAAGCGTTTTTTTCTTATGAGCGCGGTTATGCGTTCCGTGAATATGTACAGCGCCAGAGTCGACAAAGCCTGGCATGAATTTCTGATGTTTTCCCGGGAATATCAGCAATTTTGCGAGCGGTTCTGCGGAGCGATGATCCATCATGCGCCGCATGCGCCACGTTCCGATGCCCGCCTGCAAACGCAGGAGCGTGAAGAGCGCGCATGGTTTGATTGGGTTTACGGCGAATTGTTCGAACCGGATCAGGCGAGCGGCTCCATATGGGGGAGCTTTTACCGTTATCCTCTGCCGCAAGCAGTGATTAAAGAGTTTGAGCAGGCCGATCATGAAACGCTGAAGCAGTCGTTTTTCAACCCGGCAGCTACGGCGGCTTTCCCGGATTTGCAGGCGGTGGCCGATATGCTGATCGACCGGATGAAACGGCAAATAAAGGAAGCTAAGACTCATCATGAGCGGGGTGAGCGGCCGGGGAGAGAGTCGTTCGACCCGACGGGCATCGGCGTATTGGGCGGCGCGATGATCTTTGCATCGATGGCCGGCGACCCGCATATATACGATGAATATATGCGGGACCAGCAGCTGAACCGGCAATCGGGCAGCAGCTGCGGTGCGTCGGTCTACGGCGGCGACGATGATAAGAATGGCGGCGGTAACGGCAGCAGTTGCAGTTCTGATGGCGATTCCGGAAGCGGCTCCTCCTGCGGCTCCAGCTGCTCCGGAGGGTGCAGTTCGTAACCTTTTAGCATAATCCGTGCAGACCGAAATGGACAATGGTATACTATATAAGGTTATTTAAAAGCATGTTGTAAAACAGAAGGCTGAAGTGTGTTTTACCGACTCGAGGAGGACGAATCATGAGCAAACTGGTCGTGTGCGACCATCCGTTGATTCAGCACAAACTTACTTTTATCCGTGACAAGAATACGAATACGAAAGATTTCCGCGAGCTGGTCGATGAAGTGGCCACGCTGATGGCGTATGAAATTACGCGGGACCTGCCGCTTGAACCGGTCACAATCCAGACGCCGGTAGCGGAAGCGAAGTCAAACATCATTTCCGGGCGGATGCTCGGCATCGTGCCGATCTTACGGGCCGGACTCGGGATGGTCGAAGGGATCCTCAAGCTTCTTCCGTCGGCCAAGGTCGGCCATATCGGGCTGTACCGCGACCCCGAAACGCTTGAACCGGTTGAATATTATATTAATCTGCCGACCGACGCTACGCAGCGGCTGCTCATCGTCGTCGATCCGATGCTTGCGACGGGAGGTTCCGCCAATGCGGCAATCCACGCGCTGAAGAATCGCGGCTGCAATCAGATCCGGCTGATGTGCCTCATTGCCGCTCCCGAAGGGGTAGAGGCCGTCCAGGCAGAGCATCCGGATATCGACATTCATGTCGCGGCGTTGGACGAGCGTCTGAATGATCACGGTTACATTGTGCCCGGTTTGGGCGATGCGGGCGACCGGATGTTCGGTACGGAGTGATCCAGGCCCACTGTAGTTACAGACGCGTTGAAGACGTATTTGGAATATTTTTTCGTGTACAAGCTGATAGGAGTGAATGGAATTGTCCAAACTGAAAGTGATGACCGTGTTCGGCACAAGGCCGGAAGCGGTCAAGATGGCGCCGCTCGTGCTCGAGCTGCAGAAGTATCCGGAAGCTATTGAGACCGTGGTTTGTGTAACGGCGCAGCACCGGCAATTGCTTGACCAGGTGCTTGATTTTTTTAAGATTGAACCGACATACGATTTGAATGTAATGAAAGACCGGCAGACGTTGACGGAAACTACAGTTCGCGTCATGCAGGGCATTGAGCCGGTGCTGCAGGAAGCGAAGCCGGACATCGTGCTGGTCCACGGCGACACGCAGACGACGTTTCTGGCCAGCTATGCGGCGTTTTTGCAGCAGATTCAAGTGGGGCATGTCGAGGCCGGTCTGCGGACCTGGAACAAGATGTCGCCTTATCCGGAAGAGATGAACCGGCAGCTTGCGGGTGTGCTGACCGACGTTCACTTCGCGCCGACGGAATGGTCGGCGAACAATCTGCGCAAGGAAAACAAGCCGGAATCCGCCATATACATAACGGGCAATACCGCCACGGATGTGTTCCAATATACGGTGGACAAGCAGTTTACCCATCCAGTGCTCGATTGGGCGCGCGGCAAGCGGATGATTCTGATGACGGCCCACCGGCGTGAAGCGCTCGGCGAACCGCACCGTAATATTTTCCGCGCCGTCAAAAGGATTGCCGATGAATTCGAGGACATTGCGGTCGTCTATGCCGTTCATCCGAATCCCGCTGTACTCGAACCTGCGAATGAAATATTGGGAAATCATCCGCGCATTAAACTGATTGACCCGCTGGATGTGTTCGAAATCCACAACTTCTTCCCGCACGCATATATGATTCTGACCGATTCGGGAGGATTGCAGGAGGAAGCGCCGTCGTTCGGCCTGCCTACGCTGGTGCTGCGCGATACGACCGAACGCCCCGAAGGGATCAAGGCGGGGACGCTGGAGCTCGTCGGAACGGATGAGGAGAATGTATACTCCAGCACGCGGAAGCTTCTTACCGACCGGGAGGCCTACGAACGGATGAGCAAGGCCGCGAATCCGTATGGCGACGGCCAGGCGTCAAAACGGATTGTTAGAGCGATTTTGCATCATTTTGGAAGATTGTCGGATCGTCCCGAACCGTTCACACAACGTTCATAGATGCTGCCATAGAAAGCGCAATCCCTTGAACGGTACAGCATACAGTTATACTGTACGGTTTTGGGGGCGGGAGAATCCAGTATTATCAAGGTTTTCGGCAATCAAGTTCACTAAATGTTTGAATTTATATGAATTGACAAACCTTGCGTCGCTTCGATAAAATAAATGAGGATTGACAGGGGTATAAGCCATGAAACAAAAGGGGAATGGAGACAATCCGTGGCGCGCGGCCGGTTTGGTCGGCGTGATGGGTCTCGACATTGCATTATGCATCTACTTGGGATACTTCCTGGGAAGCCGCTTTGGCGGTACGCCGGGCTGGGTGGTCCTGGGTATTTTAAGTGGTTTAGCTGTCGGTATTCTTTCCAGCGTTATTATTATCAAGAAGGCATTGGGAGGTACCGATGGATGAAATCATAGCACGTGCAATGCGGTCAGCCCTTTTTTTTGTGTCGGCTTGTCTGCTCATGTGGGTCTTCGTTCCTGACGGCCGAACGATTGCGGCGGGGCTTGTTCTCGGCGCATCGGCAAGTTTGATGAATGCGCTTTTGTTGAAGCGGAGAATTGAGTTCGTCAGCAAGACGGTTGCGGATCAGGGCGTTCGCAGAATGGGGCTCGGTGGGGCGTCGCGGCTTGCGACGGTGCTGCTGGCCGTCATGATTGCGCTGAAGTTTCCCGGGCGGTTTGATCTGCCCTCTACACTGGTCGCCTGTTTTTATGTCCAGCTTGCGGTTTTTGTTACAGCGATCATTCAGAATAAAAAAAATGTCAACGGAAAGGGGTGAAATCACTAGATGCATTTATTTCCGGTCATCTTTCATGAGAGCGGCTTGCGCTTCGACCTTTCGTCGATCGTTGCAATTGTTGTTTCCGCTTTGATCGTATTCGTTCTCGCGAGACTGGCGGTGCGCAATTTATCGGTTGCCAATCCTTCGAAGATGCAGAACTTTATGGAATGGGTCATCGAATTTGTGCACAGCACAGTTGCGAGCACGATGCCGCTTAGCAAGGCGAAGAAATATATCTCGCTGGGTCTGACGCTCATGATGTTTATTTTCGTATCCAATCTGCTCGGTTTGCCGTTCGGGGTTGTAACGGAAGTGAAGGAGACGCATCATGGAGCGGTAACCTTCCTTGGCGCGGAGATTATAAGCGCAGAGGAAGTTGAAGAGGCTCATCATAATCACGAGCATCTTGCAATTGCCTGGTGGAAGTCGCCGACGGCGGATATTTCCGTGACGGCAGGCCTGGCGCTTATTGTGTTCTTCCTGGTGCATATGCTTGGCCTTAAAGACAACACGAAGCATTATCTGAAGCATTATTTCGAACCTTTCTGGTTCTTCTTCCCGCTGAATGTCTTGAAGGAGCTGTCGAAGCCGCTTACACTCGCGCTTCGTTTGTACGCGAACATTTTTGCGGGCGAGGTGCTGATCGCAACGATCCTGATGATGGGGCTGGTCGGTATTCCGCTGCTCGCCGTATGGCAAGGGTTCAGTCTTTTTGTCGGCGCGATCCAGGCGTTCTTGTTTACGATTTTGACGATGGTCTACATAAGTCAGGCCACCGTCCATCATGGCGATGAGGAACATTGATTTCCGATTGGCCTCGGCCTTTCGCGGTCCGAGATGAAGTGGATATAGAAAGAAAATAAAAAACCTACAATTTTGAGGAGGATTTACAAATGGAATTTTTGGCAGCAGCATTAGCAATCGGTTTGGGCGCACTTGGCGCGGGTATCGGTAACGGTCTGATCGTAAGTAAAACGGTTGAAGGGATCTCCCGTCAGCCTGAGCTTCGCGGTACGCTTCAAACAACGATGTTTATCGGTGTCGGTATCGTCGAGGTCGTTCCGATCATCGGTGTCGTTATCGGCTTCCTGATCTTCTTCGGAGGTTAATTTAAATACGAACGGTTTGGCGGGGTTGGCCTAAGCCATCCACGCCTTCGTTTTGATTGGCACCGGGTAAGAAAATGAAGGAAACCATTCGCGGAAAGGAGTGTCAGCTGTGGATTTTTATTGGGAATCGACGGTATTTGCGATCGTTGCTTTCGGAATACTGTATTGGCTTTTAAATAAATATGCTTTCGGTCCGCTGTTCGGTATTATGGAGAAGCGGAGAGAGCTTGTACAAGAGCAGATCACAACTGCGGAGAACAACCGCAAGCAAGCCGAGCAGCATCTGTCGGAGCAAAAGCAGGCGCTCGAGCAAGCGCGTAAAGAAGCTTATGAAATTATTGAACAAGCAAAAGTTACGAGCAACAAGCAAGCGGATGAAATCGTTCAATCCGCCAAATCCGAAGCCGTACGTCTGAAAGACGAAGCGGTGAAAGACATCGAAAGCGAGAAGAACAAAGCGATCGCCGCTTTGCGCGGCGAAGTAAGCGGCATGTCCGTGAAGATCGCCTCCAAAATTCTTGAGAAGCAAATCGACGAAAAATCGCAAGCGCAATTGGTGGATAAATACCTGCAAGAGGTAGGGAGCAAATCATGAGCCGGGAAGCAGTCGTAGCCAAGAGATACGCTAAAGCGTTGTTTGAGCTCGCACAGCAGGCCGGCGCCGTTACGGACGTTGAAGATCAATTGAAGCTCATCGTGCAGGCGGTGGAAAGCGATGCGGATGTCGCAAAGTTCCTGAATTCCCCGAATGTTGCAGCAGATAAGAAAATTACGCTTGTGAAACAGGTTTTTGCCGAACGGGTATCCGTTCTGGTTATGAATACGGTAGAATTACTCATTTCACGCGGCCGGGTAGAGATCGCCGATGCCGTATATGAGGCTTACAAGAAAGTGGCGGGCGAGGCGCTTGGCCAAGCAGACGCCACTGTATATACCGCCCAGGAGTTGACCGAAGACGAATTGGCCAAAATCGGCCAGCAATTCGGCGCGCTCCTCGGCAAGAAAATTCGAGTGAAGCAAATTGCGGAGCCGGCTCTGATCGGCGGCATCCAGGTCCGTATCGGCGACCGCCTGTATGACGGCAGCCTGTCCGGCAAGCTGGCTCGTTTGGAAAGATCGTTGAAATTACAAGCATAGTTGATAGGGGTGAGCGAATTGAGTATCAGACCTGATGAAATCAGCACGCTGATTAAACAGCAGATCGAACAATATAAAACCGAGATCCAAGTCGTTGATGTCGGTACGGTCATCAATGTCGGTGACGGTATTGCCCGCGTTCACGGCCTTGAGAATGCAATGGCCGGCGAGTTGCTCGAGTTCGCCAACGGCGTAGTCGGCATGGCACTCAACCTCGAAGAGAACAACGTCGGTGTCGTTATTCTTGGACCATATACCGAGATTCGCGAAGGCGACCAGGTCAAACGGACCGGCCGGATCATGGAGGTTCCGGTAGGCGAAGCCCTTCTGGGCCGCGTAGTCAATCCGCTCGGACAGCCGCTTGACGGCAAGGGTCCGATCAATACGACGGAGTTCCGTCCGGTTGAATCTCCTGCGCCGGGCGTTATCGAACGGAAATCGGTTCATGAACCGATGCAGACCGGCATCAAGGCGATCGACTCGATGGTGCCGATCGGCCGCGGCCAGCGCGAATTGATCATCGGCGACCGCCAAACCGGTAAAACCGCGATTGCGATCGACGCGATCATCAACCAAAAAGGCAGCGGCATGAAATGTATCTATGTCGCTATCGGACAAAAACAATCTACGGTTGCCAACGTTGTGGAGAAGCTCCGCCGCCATGGCGCGATGGATTACACGATCGTTGTCACGGCATCCGCATCCGAACCTTCCCCGCTGCTCTTCCTGGCGCCATATGCCGGCTGTGCGATGGGCGAATATTTTATGTATAAAGGCGAGCACGTGCTTGTTATTTACGATGACTTGTCGAAACAAGCAGCCGCTTACCGCGAGCTTTCGCTCTTGCTTCGTCGTCCTCCGGGCCGGGAAGCGTATCCGGGCGACGTATTCTATCTGCACTCCCGCCTGCTCGAACGCGCAGCGAAGCTGAGCGACGAGAACGGCGGCGGCTCCTTGACGGCATTGCCGTTCATCGAGACGCAGGCATCCGACGTTTCGGCGTATATTCCGACGAACGTCATCTCGATCACCGACGGACAGATCTTCCTGGAGTCCGATTTGTTCTACGCGGGCCAGCGTCCTGCGGTTAACGTCGGTATCTCCGTCTCCCGTGTCGGCGGTTCCGCACAGATCAAAGCGATGAAGAAGGTTGCCGGTACACTCCGCCTCGACTTGGCGGCATACCGCGAGCTTGCGGCGTTTGCGCAGTTCGGTTCCGACCTTGACAAGTCGACGCAAGCCCGTCTGAACCGCGGTGCGCGCACGCTTGAGATCTTGAAGCAAGGCGAAAACCAGCCGATGCCGGTTGAGAAGCAAGTTGTCAGCATCTACACCGCAGTTAAAGGCCATCTGGACGATATTCCGGTTGCCGACGTGCTGCGCTTCGAGCAGGAGTTCCTATCGTTCCTCGAATCAAACCATCCGGAAATTCCGGCATCGATCCGCGATACGAAGGATCTCAAAGAGGACAACGAGAAAGCGCTCGTCGACGCGATCACCAAGTTCAAGAAAAGCTTTGCCGTAACGGCTTAATAGATCCGGGCCCCTCCTCCCGGCCTCGCCCGGGAGGATCGCTCGTTCAACGAAACAAACACCAGGCTTTGGTGCGGTGAAGAAAGGTTTGGCCAACGGGCTCGGCTGTAGCGGAATGCATGCTTCCGGAGAGTTTACGCGCCGCCTTTGAACTTGTATTGTAACCGACTGGTCTAATCAGCAAGAATACAAGTTCAACAGCGGCCGGAGGAAGCTGTATTTCGCGCAAGCCGAAGTTCGACGGGGCCGACAGCCTGTTACTGCGACCATGGCAACAAAGGCGGGTGAAACAAATGGCTAAAGGCATGCGCGATATTAAACGCCAAATCAAGAGCGTTCAAAATACGAAGCAAATTACCAAAGCGATGGAGATGGTCGCTGCGGCCAAGCTGAGACGCGCCCAGGAAGCGGCTCAAGCGTCTCGTCCTTATGCTGAGAAGCTGAAGGAGGTCGTTGCGAGTATCGCAGCCGGCACCAAAGGTGTACAGCATCCGATGCTGGAATCGCGTCCGGTCAAAAAGACCGGTTATCTCGTCATCACCTCCGACCGCGGCCTCGCCGGCGGTTACAATGCGAACGTGCTTCGAAAGGTGATGCAGACGATCAATAAACAGCATAAATCCACCGATGAATATGCATTGTTCGTCATTGGACGGAAGGGGCGCGATTACTTCCGCAAACGGAACATGCCGATCGTCGAGGAAGTGACGAATCTTCCGGATGCCCCGGCTTTCTCGGATATTAAATCGGTTGCTTATACCGCAGTTAAGAAGTTTGAGGAAGGCGCTTATGACGAGCTCTATTTGTTCTACAACGAGTTTCACAATGCGTTGACGCAAATCCCGGTTCAGAAGCGTTTGCTGCCGCTTGAAGAAGTAACAAGCGGAGCTGCGGTTGCGAACTATGAGTACGAGCCGTCTCCGGAAGGCGTATTGGAAGTGCTGCTGCCTAAATATGCGGAAACGCTGATCTACAGTGCTTTGCTCGACGGCAAAGCCAGCGAATTCGGCGCACGGATGACAGCCATGGGCAGCGCAACGAAGAATGCGACGAAGATGATTTCGAGCCTTACCTTGACCTACAACCGGGCGCGTCAGGCATCCATTACGCAAGAGATCTCCGAGATCGTGGCGGGCGCGAACGCACAATCATAAGCACGGTACATGTAACGGGACATTTTAAAGAGGAACCAGGAGGGAAAAATATGAAAAAAGGACGCGTTGTATCCGTCATGGGTCCGGTTGTCGACGTTGAATTCGAACGCGGTCACTTGCCTGAAATATTGAACGCAGTCAAAGTTGAATACAAAGGCGAGGGCGGCGGCAAGGATATCAACCTGACACTGGAGGTTGCGGTACACCTTGGCGACAACTTGGTGCGAACCGTTGCGATGAGCTCCACCGACGGTCTTGTCCGCGGTGCGGAGGTTACCGATACCGGGGCTCCGATCACGATCCCGGTTGGTGCGCCTACGCTTGGACGCATCTTTAACGTGTTGGGTGAAACGATTGATAACGCGGGCGAAGCGAAATCCGAAGTAAATCTTCCGATCCACCGTGAAGCCCCAGCCTTCGATGAACTTTCAACACAAGCAGAAATCTTGGAAACGGGCATTAAAGTTATCGACCTGCTTGCACCTTATGCAAAAGGCGGTAAAATCGGTTTGTTCGGCGGTGCGGGTGTAGGTAAAACCGTAACGATCCAGGAGCTGATCAACAACATCGCGCAGGAGCACGGCGGGATTTCCGTATTTGCGGGCGTCGGTGAACGTACGCGCGAAGGGAACGACTTGTATCATGAGATGAAAGAGGCAGGCGTTCTTCCGAAAACAGCGATGGTTTTCGGTCAGATGAACGAGCCGCCGGGCGCGCGTCAACGCGTTGCTTTGACCGGTTTGACCATGGCGGAATATTTCCGCGATGAAGAAGGCAAGGACGTGCTTCTGTTCGTCGATAACATCTTCCGGTTTACGCAAGCGGGCTCCGAGGTTTCCGCCCTTCTCGGACGGATGCCTTCCGCGGTAGGTTACCAGCCGACGCTGGCAACGGAAATGGGCCAATTGCAAGAGCGGATCACTTCGACGAAGAAAGGCTCCGTAACGTCGATCCAGGCGATTTACGTTCCTGCGGATGACTATACGGACCCGGCTCCGGCTACGACGTTCGCCCACTTGGATGCAACGACGAACCTGGAGCGTAAAATCTCCGAGATGGGGATCTTCCCGGCGGTTGACCCGCTTGCATCTTCGTCGCGTATTTTGTCGCCGGATGTTGTCGGTGAAGAACACTACGAAGTTGCGCAAGGCGTCAAACGTATTCTGCAGCGTTACAAAGAACTGCAAGATATTATCGCCATCCTCGGTATGGATGAGCTGTCTGAGGAAGATAAGGTGACCGTTGCGCGTGCGAGGAAAATCCAGCGCTTCTTGTCCCAACCGTTCCACGTTGCCGAAGCGTTTACCGGCACACCGGGTAAATATGTATCCGTAAAAGATACGGTCCGCAGCTTCAAGGAAATTCTTGAAGGCAAGCATGACGATCTGCCGGAAGCGGCATTCATGTATGTCGGCACGATTGAAGAGGCCGTGGAGAAAGCCAAAACGCTGTAAAGCGAAAGGCGGGAGGAATCCACATGAGCACCTTTTTATTGGAAATTGTTACGCCTGAGCGTAAAGTGTACGCGAAGGATGTAGATATGGTCAGCGTGAAGGGTGTCGAGGGGGAGCTCGGGATTCTGCCGAATCACATTCCGCTCGTTACTGCACTCCGAATCGCACCGGTCATCGTGAAGAAGGACAAGAAAGAGGAAGTGCTCGCCGTTAACGGCGGTTTCCTCGAAGTCCGCAAGGACAAAGTGGTCATTCTGGCGGAGAGCGCCGAATTGCCGGAGGATATTGACCTTGAACGTGCGAAAGCTGCTAAGCAGCGCGCAGAGCAGCGTCTTGCCGCTAAACGGGATGAGGTTGATTTCCGCAGGGCGGAGCTGTCGCTTCAACGCGCAATGAACCGGTTGGAAGTTAAACAGCGCTAAATGGTCACCAGCGTCGTACAGGTATGATACCTGTGCGGCGCTTTTTTGTTGTAAGCCTGTTACCGGGGTAATAACGGCGGAATACTTTGCTCGAAGCGAAATACATTGTCGGGATCGTAGATTTGCTTAACCTGTCGAAGCCTGGTGATGTTGCTGCCAAAATATGCTGTCGGCCAATCCGAAATCTGACTGTCGCAATAGTCGCGGTAGGCGCCGCGAGTGAAGGGGAGCATCGATTTACGAAACCGTTCGACCCAGCTTATGTTTTCGGCTTCATCGGTGTCACGCCCCCAGTAGGCTTGGTACTGCATGACAAATAAGGCTTCCCGGTGCACAAATGCGGTTGCGTCCGTGGGGATACGTCCGATCGCACCGCCATAGGCGTCGAAAACGACAAGATTGCCGGTCCCGGGTGACGTGCTTAGATGTTGAATCAACGTTTCGACAGCCGAATCGGAGAAAGGCTCGTAAACATATGCAGATGTATTTTTAAACTTTTCTTGCCTGACCGGGATTCCTGCGAGCATCCGCGCAATATTGATCCATGAGGCGGAGTGGATTGCAACGGTTTTTGGAGGCACCGCCTCTTGTAACGGACGCACAAGTGTGCGCAGCTCTTTTTCAAGACCATTAA
Organism: Paenibacillus tarimensis; assembly: GCA_041281825.1. Lineage (GTDB taxonomy): Bacteria > Bacillota > Bacilli > Paenibacillales > Paenibacillaceae > Paenibacillus_D > Paenibacillus_D tarimensis_A. The sequence continues at coordinate 375,007 of CP166298.1, forward strand.
AGACGCCGAGAGACAGGATATCGCCCTGGTTACGCGCGGGAAGCTTGAGCAGAGAGGATAAGCGGGGATCGGTATGCGGGGCCCATGCCTGCCAGAATTGCACGATTTTCTCTAAATCAGCAAAATCCCAGGTCATCGAGTAATGTGCGAGATCCCCAATAGGGTACACCCGAAAGGTCAAAGAAGTAATTACGCCGAAGCTTCCGTCGCCTCCGCCGCGGCAAGCCCAAAGGAGGCTGCTGTGCTGCCGGTCGTTGGCACGGATGAGGTTGCCTTGCGCGTTCACCATCTCGACTTCCAGCAAGCTGTCGCAAGTCATCCCGAGCAGCCGGGACAAGTACCCGAAGCCTCCGCCAAGCATCAAACCCGATATGCCGACTGCCGGACAAGTTCCGCCGGGAACGGCAAGTCCGTATTTCCACAACGTTTCGTACAGCAGCATCAACCGAACCCCGGCGCCAATGCGTGCAATGCCGTTAGCTTTATCAATATGTATACTGTTCATTCCGCTAACATCGATGACCAGTCCATTATCAATCAGCGAGTACGCTTCGTAGCTGTGCCCGCCGGAACGTATTCGAAAAGGCAGTGCGTTCCTCCGAGCCCAGAGGACGGCGTTTGCAACATCCTGCGCATTCCGGCAGTAGACGATTGCTTTGGGAAACTTGGAGAAGCGGGCATTATAATCGCGTCGTGCTTCTTCATAACCCGGCGAACCTTGTACAACCACGTGTCCCGTCAGTCCGGTTGACCATGCCATGAATTCACCTCCATAAACCGGTCTTTATGAAATACGGTCATCGCTTGTTGCTTCCTTCTCCTGAAATATGCATTAGAGAGTTGAATTAGAACATTGACGCATAATGGAAGACGAGCTATACTTACCGATTATGTATCCGTTATATTTGGAAAGGAAGAACCGAGATGCTGCGCCGTTTCGCCTCTTATTATCGCCCTCATTCCCGGCTGTTCGCGCTTGATTTCAGTTGTGCCGTCGTCGCTGCGCTGCTTGAGCTTGCTTTTCCTATGGCCGTACTGTGGATGGTGGATTCTTTACTGCCGGAAGGTAACTGGCCGACGATTGCGGCGGCAGGGGCAGGCCTGCTAGCGCTCTATTTGATGAGTATGGGATTGCATTTCGTAGTCAGCTATTACGGTCATAAGCTGGGTATCAACATTGAGACGGACATGCGCCAGCAGGCGTTTAATCATGTGCAGAAGCTGTCATTCCGTTACTTCGACAACAATAAGACCGGGCATCTCATGTCGCGAATGACAAACGATTTGTTCGAAATCGGGGAGCTCGCGCACCATGGTCCGGAAGATATTTTTATCGCGCTGATGACGTTTGCCGGCGCTTTCGGCATTATGTGGACCGTGAACTGGGAGCTGGCGCTGATTACGTTCACAGTTATCCCGCTGCTCGTTTGGATCATTGTGTTCTTCAATATCAGGCTGCATCGTGCGGCCTCGGAAATGTTCGCCAGTATTGCGGAAGTGAATTCGCGTGTCGAGGACAGCGTATCGGGAATCCGTGTCGTGAAGTCGTTCGGCAACGAGCAGTTTGAAATGGAGCGTTTCCGCGAGAACAACGAAGGGTTTCGCAATGCCAAATTGCGTTCCTACCTGGCGATTTCCTACAGCGTTTCGGGCATGTATATGCTGACAAGGCTGATCACGCTGATCGTTCTTATTTGCGGGGCATGGTTTGCTGTTCAAGAAAAGCTGACTTACGGCGAGTTGGTCGGGTTTCTGCTGTATGTAAACATATTCCTGAAGCCGGTCGACAAGATCAGCGCATTTATGGAAAGCTATCCGAAAGGAATGGCGGGTTTCAAAAGGTTTTGCGAGCTGATCGACACGGAGCCGGATGTAAAGGATGCGCCGGGTGCAAATGAGGTCAAGTCGCTTAAAGGCCATATTGAATTCCGGGATGTCTCATTCGGCTACGAAAATCATTCCCGGGTGCTGCAAGGCATCAACTTGAAGATCAAAGCGGGAGAAACGATTGCGCTGGTCGGTCCGTCGGGAGCAGGCAAGTCGACACTGTGCAGCCTGATCCCCCGTTTCTATGAAATCGAGTCCGGGGAAATCCGCATCGATGGCATCGACATCCGCAGGATGACGCAGCAGTCGCTCCGTTCCCACATCGGGATGGTACAGCAGGATGTATTCCTGTTCAACGGAACCATCCGGGAAAATATCATGTACGGACGATTGCACGCAACGGAGGAGGAGGTATGGGATGCGGCGCGCAAAGCTCATCTCGAAGGCATGCTTGCAGCAATGCCGGACGGCCTCGACACCGTCATCGGTGAACGGGGGCTGAAACTGTCCGGCGGCCAACGCCAGCGTTTGGCGATTGCGCGCATGTTCCTGAAGAACCCGCCGATCCTCATCCTGGACGAAGCCACTTCCGCACTCGATACGGAGACGGAAGCGATTATCCAGCAAGCACTTGAGGAGCTGTCCGTCAACCGGACTACGCTGGTGATCGCCCACCGGCTCGCCACGATCCGGCATGCAGACCGCATTATCGTTGTAACGGAGGAAGGCGTAGCGGAGCAAGGCCGGCACGAAGAGTTGATTGAACGGGACGGGGTATACGCCCGGCTGCATCAGGCGCAGTTTAGTTAAGTGAAGCTCTTCCGCGTTCAGTGCGGGTGTTATCAACGGAAAAGCCCAGGTCCTCGCGTTCATCGCACGGATCAGGGCTTTTCTGCTAACTTGCACAGCACTTTTTGTACTTCTTCCCGCTGCCGCAAGGACAAGGGTCGTTTCGGCCGGCTTTGTTTTCTTTTCTTACCGGTATTCCCGGATTAAATTGATTTCCTCCTATACGGCGGCTATGCTCGTCCAATCTATAAAGAATGGGATAGCGGGACTATAAAAATTGAGGCAAATCAGTAGCTCGGAATAACTTTACATACGGCAGGGAAGTTTATGTAAACAGTTCGAAAATAACGGAAATTTATGGCCTTATCTATGGCCAACGACCAGATCATATCTCAGGTAGTGTCAATAAGTTTGTGTATCGGGAGTGTAGGGACTCTTTGAAGTTGTCTCAGTGGTGGGCACAGCCCAAGCGAAGGCGCGGGAGTATTCTTTTAGTCTCCGTACCGCTCACGGAACATCTTCTCAAAAGCCTTCTTAGTTTCTTCCATGCCAAAGCCGCGAATGATACGCTTGCTCCATCGCTCATTGTAATCGGTCACAACTAAGTAAGCGATCTTCTCAGCAGCATCAATGTTTGGAACGCTGTTCATGGGGTAGAGCCGTTTTCGGATCTCCTTCACCGTTCGCTCTATGGCGTTTGTGGTGTAAATGGACTTCCTTATGTCAGCGGGATACTTGTAGAAGGTCAGTAGCACCGGGAGATCTGCCCGCCAAGAAGCGAGCTCTCGCGGATACTGCTTAGACCATTTCAGCTCTACAGCATGGAATTGTCTTACAGCCTCCTCGTAGCAAGGTGCGTTGTAGACCCCCTTGAGATCACCGAGGAACTCTACCTTGTCCTTAACACGGACTTTAGGAAACGTATTGCGCATCTTGTGGACGACGCATCGCTGCACATCGGCTTTTGGATAGACACTGTGAAAGGCTTCTTCTAGCCCGACAAGCCCATCGAAAACACCAAGGAGGAACTCTTTTGCTCCACGTTCATAGAGCTCCTGCAAAAACATCTTCCATCCGTGGGCGCTCTCGTTACCGCCAACATGGAAACCCAGGATTTGACGGTGACCCTCTTCATCGATGGCCATAGCGACATAAATGACTTCTGTAGCGACGCTATCGCGGCGCAGACTAAAATGAATGCCGTCGATGTAGAGCACAGAGTAGCGTTTATTTAATGGCTGGTTCTGCCAAGCGTGGACATCCTGTAAGACCGTATTGGTGATGTTACTGACGGTAGCTGGCGAATAATGCGTACCCAGTATACACTCGATGAAATCCCCCACTTCCCGCGTACTCATTCCGCCTTTGTACATACGGATGACTGCCTCTTCCAGCCATCCGTCGCGGCGTTGGTAGGGCTCGAAAAGTTCGGTGCGAAATTCACCCTGGCGGTCACGAGGGACTTGGAGATCGTCAATTTTACCAAACTGTGTTTCCAGGGTCCGTGAGTAGTAGCCATTACGAGTATCCTGCAGCTCTGGCTTCTCGATCGTTAGGAAGTTGGTTAATTCTTCTCTCATGAGAAGCTCAAGCTTGTCTTTTACAAAGGCCAACACTACATTTGCTAATTGATTCATGAACTCGGAATTGTGTATACTTTGATTCAAGGTAGGGTATCTCCTCTCGTGGATCTGGACAATTCCGAGAGTACCCTACCTTCCTTGTGTTGTGAACACTTTTTTTTCATACACAAACTAATTTACGTCATCAGATCTCAAACTAATAGCGGAAAATTATGGCCTTATTCCTATCCGATCCACCAAAAAATCAGAAAAATGCTGGTATAACGGTATAAAATACCGCTATTTTTTGCGGTTCCGCGTTTCTTTGAAAATAGAGGAATAGATTACCGCTATTTATTTACTCTTTTATAAAGGATCCTGCCGGAAGCAGACCGTATAAAGTCAAAGCGGGTTAGTCTTGGCGTACGGAAACTAAATAAAGGACGGCTGGAAGGGTTTTCTCCAGCGGTTTTGCATAAAGCGGCTTAAATATGAAGGAGATGGAACCCGCCAAAGAAGGGGAAGCGGTATGGAATGATCTCCATCATAGACGCACGTGGACGCTTTTGTTATAATTGTAAGGAATTTGACCAAGTTTCATGCTAACGAACGGAGGCGAATCAATGGAGAAATACGTCAATAACTATGTGATAGTATCCATCTTCATCCTGCTAGGTATTCTGCTCCCCATAGTGGCGTTGACGGCCGGCCGGATTCTCAGGCCCAGCAAGCCGAATGCGGAGAAGCAAACGACCTATGAGAGCGGAAATGACCCCGTCGGAGAAGGGCAGGTCCGCTTTAATATCCGCTATTATTTGTTTGCGCTGATGTTTGTTATCTTTGATGTCGAAACCGTTTTCTTATATCCATGGGCCGTTGCGTATCAGAAGCTCGGCTTGTTTGTTCTTATTGAAATGTTGATCTTCGTATCCTTATTGCTCGTCGGACTATTATATGCCTGGAAAAAGAAGGTGCTCAAATGGAATTCAATTTAGAGTCGGTCTCGCCTGAGGAGCGCAAAGAACTGGAACGCAATGTATTTATGGGGACACTGGAGGAGCTCAAGGCGTGGGCGCGCAGCAATTCGCTCTGGCCGCTGACGTTCGGTCTGGCATGCTGTGCCATAGAAATGATGGGGACAGGCGCCTCTCACTATGATTTGGACCGTTTCGGCGTCATTTTCCGCACTTCCCCCCGTCAATCCGATGTGATGATCGTTGCCGGAACGGTGACGAAGAAAATGGGACCGCTGCTTCGCCGTCTATATGATCAAATGCCGGAGCCGAAATGGGTTATTGCCATGGGTTCCTGCGCAACGGCCGGCGGGCCTTATGTAAAATCCTATGCAGTGATGAAAGGCGTCGATCAGATTGTGCCGGTCGATGTGTACATCCCGGGATGCCCGCCGAATCCGGCCGCACTTATATACGGCATTAACAAGCTCCAGGAAAAAATCCGCTACGAAGCGAAGACCGGGAAGCGGGTGACGAACCGATGAGCGAGGACAATAGAAAGCCGAAGGAAGACGGAAAACCCCAGGAAGAATCGCCGGAAAATGCGGCAGCAGGAGGGGAGTCGAAGCCGCAGGCCGATCCGGAGCGGGAAGCGAAGCTGAAAGCGGCTGCCGAAGCGCGGGCGGCGCGTGCCGCAGCCAAGGCGGCGGCCGATGCCGGCGAAGCGGGAGCCGATAAGCCTGATGCCGATGCAGATGCCAACAAAGAGGCGAAGCGCAAAGCAGCCGCAGAAGCGCGCGCAGCCAGAGCTGCAGCAAAGGCGAAAGAGGAGGCTGCCGCCGAGCCTGAGGAGCCGAAGGCGCCGTCTCCGAATCAGCAGCGGCTTGACCGTGCGGTTCAGCTGGTGCGTTCGGAGCTTGGCGAGGAAGCGGTTGAAGAAGCTTACATTAACGAACAGAACGGCGACGTACCGACCTTGGTTATCCAAAGGGGGCGGGTCCGTGAAGCTGCAGAGCTGTTCAAACGTCACGAATCGATTCGTTGCGATTATTTACGCAATGTGTCCGGTGTGGATTACGAAACGTATTTCGAGGTTGTTTATCATCTGATTTCGCTGTCCTCCAAGGAAGATTATGTGCTGAAGGTCAGAACGGACCGCGAGGCGCCGGCTGTCGATTCAGTTACGCCGGTCTGGGCGACGGCGAATTGGAATGAACGGGAAATATACGATCTGCTCGGAATCGATTTTCCCGGCCACCCGGACCTCAGACGGATCATGATGCCGGACGACTGGGTCGGACATCCGCTGCGCAAAGACTATGAACCGCTTGATCCGGAGGTGTGAAGAAAACGTGATTCGTACCGAAGAACTGCTGCTTAACGTGGGTCCGCAGCACCCAAGCACTCACGGCGTTTTCCGCATTATCGTCAAGCTGGACGGCGAAGTGATCACCGAAGCGATTCCCGTCATGGGGTATTTGCACCGGGGGACCGAGAAGCTGGCGGAAAACCTGAATTATACGCAGATTATTCCTTATACCGACCGGATGGATTATGTGTCGGCCATGACGAACAACTATGTGCTCTGTCATGCGGTAGAGACGATGATGGGACTTGAAGTGCCCGAGCGTGCGGAATTCCTCCGTTTGATCGTCATGGAGCTGCAGCGGGTCGCCAGCCATATGGTCTGGTGGGGAACGTACTTGCTGGATATCGGGGCGATGAGCCCGTTTTTGTATGCATTCCGCGATCGCGAAATCATTATCGATCTGTTCAATGAACTGTGCGGAGCCCGGTTGACGTACAATTACATGCGCGTCGGCGGCGTGAAATGGGACGCGCCTCCCGGATGGATCGAGAAAGTGCGCGACTTCATACCCTATATGGAGAAGAAGCTCGAGGAATACGACAATCTGGTGAGCGGGAATGAAATATTTCTGGCCCGCATCAAAGGCGTCGGCGTCTACGACGCACAGACTGCGATAGATTACGGCTTGTCCGGCGCGAACCTCCGCTCTACCGGCGTCAACTGGGATCTGCGTAAGGCAGAGCCGTATTCATTTTACGACCGTTTCGAATTCGATGTACCGCTCGGGAAGAACGGAGATTGCTACGACCGTTATCTGATCCGGCTGGAGGAAATCCGCCAAAGCCTCCGCATTCTTAAGCAAGCCGTCCAACAGTTCCCATCTGAAGGCGATACGATGGGCAAGGTGCCGCGAGTTATCCGCCCGCCGGCCGGCGAGGTATATGTGAGAATCGAATCTCCGCGCGGCGAAATCGGCTGCCACATTGTATCCAAGGGTAAAGCGGAGCCTTACCGGCTCAAGTTCCGCCGGCCGTCGTTTGTCAATTTACAGATTTTGCCCAAGCTGCTCGTCGGTGAAACGATGACGAATCTCATTACGATTCTGGGCGGAATCGATATTGTCGTCGGGGAGGTCGATTGCTGATGGGCGATTTGCTGTCACAACCGCTAACGTGGGGGAACGCAGTCATTTTTTTCGTCGGGGCTGCAGTGCTGTTGATGGCCGTACTCGGATTTGTCACTTACGCGATTTATTTCGAGCGTAAAGTCATCGGATGGATGCAGCTGCGGATCGGACCAAACCGCGTCGGACCGCTTGGCTTGCTGCAGACCGTGGCTGATGTCCTCAAGCTATTGTTAAAGGAAGATACGATTCCGCGCAAAGCGGACCGTACGCTGTTCATTTTGGCGCCTGTGCTCGCCTTTGTGCCGGCGTTTGCCGTACTAGCGGTCCTTCCTTACACGAATAACCTGTATTTTGCCGACTTGAACGTCGGACTGCTCTATTACGTAGCGTTATCCGGCATTACGACGCTTGCGATCGTGCTCGGCGGCTGGGCTTCCAACAACAAGTACGCGCTCCTTGGCGGCATGCGTTCCGCAGCCCAAATGATCAGCTACGAGGTTCCGCTTGTCATATCGATCGTCGGCGTCGTCATGCTGTCGGGCAGCTTGAATTTGCGGGCAATTGTTAACGGACAGGGCGACTGGTTCTGGCAGTGGAATTTTCTGCCGCAGATCATCGGGTTTGCCGTCTTTATCATCGCGGCGGTATCGGAACTGAACCGGACGCCGTTTGACCTGCCGGAGGCGGAGTCGGAGCTGGTTGCCGGTTATCATGTCGAATACAGCGGCTTCAGGTTCGCGTTCTTCATGCTGACGGAGTATGTGTACGTGTACGCGATTGCCGCATTAACGACCGTATTATTTCTGGGCGGCTGGCATCCGCCGGCGCCGTTCCTCGATTTTGTGCCCGGTGTGCTTTGGTTCCTGCTGAAGTTTTCATGCATCGTGTTCTTTCTGTTCTGGCTCCGGGCGACGTTTCCGCGCGTGCGGGTCGATCAGCTGATGGGCTTCGGCTGGAAAGTACTGCTGCCGCTGGCTATTTTGAACGTATTCGTTACGGCTGCTTATATCGAGTTTTTCATTAAAGGGTAACGGGGGGAGACGGATATGAAAGGATTGTTGAAAGGACTGGGCGTCACATTCAAATCGATGACATCGAAGAAGATCACCACTTCCTACCCCGACGTACCGTTCGAAATGCCGGACCGTTTCAGGGGCATTCAGCATTTTGAGCCTGACAAATGTATCGTCTGCAACCAATGCGCCCGAATTTGCCCGACGGAATGCATTTCGCTGACCGGCAAACCGAATCCCGATCCGGAGAAAAAGGGAAAGGTTATCGATACGTACGACATTAATTTTGAAATCTGTATCTTATGCGATCTATGCACCGAGGTATGCCCGACGGAAGCGATCGTCATGACGAATAATTTCGAATTGTCCTCTTACAGCCGCGATGAGCTGTTCAAAGACCGGGAGTGGCTGACCGATAACAACAAGCTGGTGCGCAAGGACAACAACAATATCGGAGCTCCTGTGAAAGGAGGCGGCAAGTAAGCCATGTTCAACATCGCAATAACGGGCGAATTTGTCGCATTCTTCGTATTCGCCGTCATCATGATATCCGGTGCGGTATTGATGCTCAGCTTTACGAAAGTCGTTCACATGGTCGTCTCCATGGCGGCTGTATTTCTGGGACTGGGCGGCATGTTCGTCCTGCTGGAAGCGGAATTCGTCGCGTTCGTGCAAGTATTGATCTACGCAGGTGCGATTTCCATTCTGATGGTGTTCGGCATTATGATGACGAAACATCAGGTCTTGCAGGAGGAGCCTGTCCGTCCTTTGCATGAATCGCTGTCCGCGATTGCGGCGCTGTGCCTGTTCGGCATCTTGTTCTATGCGATTCGTATTACCGAATTTCCGGCGGCCGGGCCGTTTCAATCGGGAGAAGACAATACGATGGAAATCGGCAAACTGCTCTATACCGGCTTTGTCATTCCATTCGAGCTGGTCTCGGTCTTGTTAACGGTCGCTTTCATCGGCGCGATCGTCATCGCGAAGAAGGAGGCGGACTGATTTAAATGTTATCATCTTACCTGACAATGGCGGCGATCCTGTTCTGCATCGGCCTGTACGGGGCATTATCCAAACGAAATGCGGTTATCGTACTGCTGTCGATCGAGCTGATGCTGAATGCGGTCAACCTGAATCTGGTCGCTTTCTCCAAGTACGGCGTTGTGCCATCCCTTACCGGGCAGATCTTCTCCCTGTTTACGATTACTGTCGCCGCGGCCGAAGTGGCGGTTGGGATAGCGATATTAATCGCCCTGTTCCGTAAACGGGGCACCGTCGAAGTCGACGAATTCAACGAGATGAGGAGGTAACGGAGGATGGATACCGTTTTTTCGCAGTACGCCTGGCTCATCCCGGTGTTTCCGCTCGTCGCGTTCCTGATTATTACGGCTTTCGGCCGCAGCTTGCGTCCCGTCTCCATTACGGTTGCGCTCACCGCCTCCCTGGCGGCGCTGCTGCTGTCCGTGCTGGTTCTTCTTGAGCAGCTTGGTGACGGTGTTAAAGAATACAGCAATGGCTTTACTTGGATGAGACTGGGTGATGTTCAGCTCTATGTAGGTATTGAGGTTTCTCATTTGACGTCGCTTATGCTGCTTGTCGTCACGCTCGTCAGCTTCCTGGTGAATCTGTATTCGATCGGTTATATGCACGAGGATGATCGGAAATCGGTATTTTTCGGCTATATCGCGTTGTTCTCGTTCTCGATGCTGGGTCTTGTGCTTTCCGACAATCTGTTGACCATGTATGTGTTCTGGGAGCTTGTGGGTGTCTGTTCGTTTCTGCTGGTCGGGTTCTGGTACTCGAAGCCGGAGGCCAGAGCGGCCGCAAAGAAGGCGTTCATCGTGACACGCATAGGCGATGTCGGTCTGCTGATCGCGATTTTGCTGCTTTTCTGGTATATGCCTGATCATGCGCTGCATTTCACGGCGATCGCGAATGTGTTCGAAGGGCAGAACGGTGCGATAGCCGAAGGGATTACGACATTAATCGCCATCCTGATCTTCGTCGGCGCCGTCGGCAAATCCGGTCAGTTTCCGCTTCATGTCTGGCTCCCTGACGCGATGGAAGGTCCGACGCCGATCAGCGCCCTGATTCATGCGGCGACGATGGTAGCAGCGGGCGTGTTCCTTGTTGCAAGAACATTCCCGATTTTCACGGCTTCGCCTGCGGCAATGGATACGGTCGCTTATGTAGGCGCATTTACGGCGATATTCGCAGCCACGATCGGTATTGCGCAGAATGATATTAAACGAATTCTCGCTTACTCCACCGTCAGCCAATTAGGCTATATGATGATGGCGCTTGGTCTCGGATCGCTGACGGGCGGGATCTTCCATCTGTTTACGCATGCTTTCTTCAAAGCGCTGTTGTTCCTTGGAGCAGGCAGCGTGATCCATGCGGTACATACGCAAAATATTCAGGAGATGGGCGGGCTGGGCTCGAAAATGAAGGTGACGGCCTGGACGTTCGGCATCGGGGCATTGGCATTGTCCGGCATACCGCCGTTTTCCGGCTTCTGGTCAAAGGATGCGATCCTGTCGGCGGCGCTGCACGAAAATATCGTGTTATTCGTTGTCGGACTTGCAGCCGCCTTCTTCACTGCGCTGTACATGGCCCGTTTGTTCTTTCTCGTATTCTTCGGCAAATCCAAGGCTGCGGACCACGCGCATGAGTCTCCAGCGGTTATGACGGTGCCGCTCGTTGTACTGGCTGCGCTGGCCGTTATCGCGGGATTCGTCGAATTGCCCTGGAGCGGTTTGGGATGGCTGGGCGAATGGCTGACGGGAACGGAAGCGGAGCATCACGGTACCGCGCTTGTCATGATTATTTCAACGGCTGTCGGAGCACTCGGCATTTATTTAGGCTGGCTCATATTTGTTAAAGGCAGCGTCTCGCGGGATGCGGTATCTGCCCGTGCGCCATGGCTGGTCAGACTGCTGGAACGAAAGTACTACATCGATGAATTCTATCATTTTGCTATCGTAGGAGCTGTGCGCGGCATCGGCCGGATCCTGCAGGCATTCGACGATTACGTGGTCGATGGCATTGTACGGTTTACGGGGGCTGCCGCGGTCTTCACCGGCAGATTGGGCACCCGCCTGCAGAACGGCCAAGTACAAACGTACGGCTTGCTGACTGCGATCGGTCTTGTCGTATTGATCGTCGCCATCGTCGGAAGGAGGTTTTGGTAATGCTTGCTGATTTGCCGGTATTGTCGCTCATTACCTTTTCGCCCCTGTTAGGCATTATCGCGCTGCTCTTTCTTCCGAAGCATCGCAGCGGCTGGCTGAAGACGGTTGCGATCACAGCAACGCTTATTCCGCTTCTGTTTTCCATATGGCTCTATGCCGTTTACCAGCCTGAAATAGGAGGGGAGCCGTACAAGGAACTTGCAACGTGGGTGGAAGTGCCGCTCAATAAGGAAACGCTGCGGGAGGGCATTACAACGCTCTCGCTTCAATTCCAGTACCATTTGGGCGCGGATGGCTTGTCTTTGCCGCTTGTGCTGCTTACGGCGCTAGTATCGACGATGGCCGCGCTTGCTTCCGTTCATGTGAAAAAACGGTGGAAATCATTTTACGTCTGGTTCCTGCTGCTTGAAATCGGCATGCTGGGCGTATTCCTTGCCCGCGATCTGATGCTGTTCTTTATCTTTTTCGAGTTAACGCTGATCTCCATGTATTTCCTAATAGGGATTTGGGGGTACTTCAACCGTGAGAAAGCGGCCAATAAGTTTCTGATATACAATGGATTAGGCTCTGCCCTGATGCTGCTTGCATTTGTGATGCTGATTGCGACAGCCGGCTTCAGCCTGGCGGAATCGGAAACAACCGCGTCATTGTTTTACAGCGGCAATTATGATCAGATCTATATGAACCTGACAAGCCCGGATTCGTTCGTCAATCTGATTCCGGACATGATGGGCGGAAGCAATCCGTTTTTCATGTCGGAGGGGATGAAGTGGGCGGTATTTATACTGCTTCTTATCGCTTTCGGAATCAAGCTGCCGATCTTCCCGTTCCATACCTGGATGCTGAAGGTTCACCAGGAAGCGCCGCCGTCCGTCGTAATGATTCACTCCGGCGTGCTGTTGAAGATGGGGGCTTACGGCTTACTGCGATTCGGTATTTTCCTGTTTCCTGAGCAGGCCCAAGACTGGGCGGTCGTGCTGGCTGTTCTCGGTGTTATCAACATTATCTACGGCGCATTGCTTGCCCTTGTCCAGACAGAGTTCAAGCTGGTGCTCGGTTACTCGTCAATCAGCCATATGGGGATCGTGCTGCTGGGCATCGCCTCTTTCAACGAGATCGGACTGCAGGGGGCAGTGTTCCAGCTTGTGTCGCACGGACTCGTATCGGCTCTGCTGTTCCTGATCGTCGGCACCCTCTATGAACGGACGCAAACGACTTCCCTGCCCGAGCTTGGCGGGCTTGCCCGGTCGATGCCGTTCGTAAGCGGTATACTGCTGGTCGCGGGCATGGCTTCCCTCGGCTTGCCGGGACTATCGGGCTTTATCGGAGAGTTCCTGTCGCTTCTTGGCTTGTTTGATACGATGAAATGGCTGGCAGCGATTGCCGCGGTCGGCGTCATCCTGACGGCCGTGTACGTGCTTCGTGCCGTACTAGGAATCACATACGGCCAGATGCCGGAACAATATTCGGCTATAAGGGATGCGAGACTGATCGAAGCGATTCCGATGATAACGCTTGTGGCGTTTATCGTACTGCTTGGGGTCTATCCTTCGGTACTGACGGATCAGCTGCAGACAAGCTTTAGTGCATTGTTCAATCAATTGAGTGCAAGGGTAGGTGGATAGACCATGGCGTACAACGACTCATTAGGAAGACTGACGTGGAACGACTTGATCTATCTTTCCCCTGAACTGACGCTGGTCATTGCGGCAATCTTGCTTACGCTGTTCGATTTAGTGCTGCCGCGCCGGATAAGCCGGCTGTCGGTCGGATGGTTATCACTGACCGGAATTCTCGTTTCACTCGGTTTTGTTATATGGTTCATGCTGGACATGAACGGATTCGGGTTCTGGCAGGATGATCTATCTGTCGGGCAGGCGAAGGAGACGATCCGGCTTCTTGGTGACAGCTATCGCATCGACGATTTCGCCAATCTGATGAAGATTGTGTTCTTAAGCGGCGCAGCGCTGATTGTGCTCATGGCGCTTGGCACAGTCGGAAGCGATGATGAGCTGCCGGACAAAGGGGAGCTGTTCACGCTTATTCTTCCGGCAGTGCTGGGTGCAATGATCGTTGCTTCTTCCGGTGACCTGATTACGATCTTTGTCGGTCTCGAGCTGCTCAGTATAACGACATTCGTATTGGTCGGCATGAGGAAGAAGCGGGTTATCGCCTCGGAGGCCGGATTTAAGTACATTGTTATCGGCGGAATTTCATCGGCATTTATCCTCTTCGGCATGTCGTATCTGTACGGGGTGACCGGTTCCACCAATCTGGCGATGATTGCTATGGGGCTAGGTAATGCGATTGCCGATTATAACGCTTTTGTCTATATCGGCTTCTTCTTCCTTCTCGGAGGGTTGGCGGCCAAAATTGCGGCGGCTCCGTTTCATGCTTGGGCACCGGATGTTTATCAAGGTGCGGCAACGCCGATTACCGCCTTTCTGGCGGTTATTTCCAAGGCGGCTGCGCTCGCTGTAATGTTCCGTATTTTTTACAGTACCATATTGATGGATACGATGTTTTTCAACGGGGGGGCGAGCGCTTCTCTCGGCGAAGACGTCTTCCTGGCGATGAAGATCACCGCGGTTGCGGCGATGATCGTCGGTACGACGGCTGCACTGCGGCAGCGCAATATGAAGCGGATGCTCGCCTTGTCCGGCGTTGCGAATGCGGGTTACCTGCTCGTTCCGCTCGGCGTAACGATCGGCGGATTGCATTCGAGCAATATGAGCGAGCTGTTGTATTATCTGATCGCTTATATGTTCATGAATATCGGCGCATTCGCCGTATTGGCGGTCGTGGGCAGGGCCGCAGGAAATGATGAGTTAAGCGGTTTTGCCGGCATGTATTACCGTGCGCCTTGGACAGCCGCGGCAATGATTGTGCTCATTCTGTCGCTGGCCGGTCTGCCGGTAACGGGCGGCTTCTTCGGAAAGCTGTTTATCCTGTTCGGCGCTGCCCAGATGAAGGATTACTGGATCGTCGCGGTCATGCTTGCCACAAGCGTGATTTCGTATTATTTCTACTTCGCGGTTATCCGGCAAATGTTTATGCGCACAGCGGATGGCGGCGGTGAAATCCGTCTTCCGCTCCCTTCGGCACTGGCCATCTGGATTTGTGTCGCAGGAACGCTGGCGCTCGGTATATTCCCTAATCCGGTCATGGATTGGGTCAACACCGTGTTCTCGGTTTCAGGCGATTTGTTCATAAGATAAAAAGCCGGATGCAACAATTCGCTTTTAAGAACCCTGCGGCCTCCCCGCTGTTTTGTGACAGAAGCACAATGCGGCGGGGGAAGCTTGCGGGGGTTTTTGTTTCTCGAGCCACATCATTTGGAACAATCTCATCACGCCTGCAAATTCAAGGCCTTCAAATAAATTTGAAAATTTGAAACAACATTTATACTTTCTTCATTTGAAAACCTGTATAATAGAAAATGTATGCTATAGCCCGCAGACGACCCTCAATAAGGATAGACCTCCTCCTCTTGATACATACAGTCCTAAGTCTGTCATAGGCCTAAAGTCCTGTTATTTGTCGATAAAAAGGAAAATAGGACGATTAAAGCGAATCGAATAAGATGAGAATAAAAAGGTTAAAGGCACATTATGATGATAAAAAAGGTTTTGAAAATCACATTTACGTTCATTTTATTGCTGGGGACGGTTCTGCCCGGAATTTCATTTGCCCAAAACCGTGATACAAATAAGCTGACTGATCCGCCGACTGCCGGGGAATCTTACAAGAAAACGCCGGACAGCTGGATATTGAAATGGCGGGATCCGAAGCTGGCCGCAGATCTGCCTGGAACGCGGGTTATTCGAAGGCAGCCTGATGCTGCCGTCGAAGTTATCGTTCCGCTGCCAGGGACAGATACGGAACAATGGCTTGCGATGCTGCGAGACCTTCCGAATGTGGCCTACGTTCATCCGAACGGGAAAGTGCATTTGCTAACGACGTCTTCCGACTCCCCTTCCGAATCCGAACTCCAGCCGAACTTACAAGACGAGCCCGAGGCTTCAGCCTCGCAAGGCCCTGAAGCTGCTTCTTCCGATGTCCTTACTCTCTCGCCTTCCAACACGGTTAAAGGTCCGGAAACTCCCCGCGATCCTGCATTGCCGGACGATCCTGAGCTGTCGAGACAGAAATATCTGGACCAGATCGGCGTAAAGAAAGCGTGGGAGACGGTACGGGAACAGACCGACATAACAATTGCCGTCGTCGATACCGGTATCGATTTGGAGCATCCGGACCTAAAGGGCAATCTCGTACCCGGAACGAATCTCGTTGAACCGGGCAAAAAACCGCAGGACGATAACGGTCACGGCACGAATGTTGCGGGGGTTTTGGCTGCAATCGGCAATAACGGCAAGGGGATTTCAGGCATGCTGTGGAATGCCAAGGTGATGCCGGTCAAAGCGCTCGATTGGGAAGGCTACGGAAATGAAGACCGGCTTGGCGAGGGGATTCTGTATGCGGTAAAAAACAATGCCAAAATGGTTGTGTTGTCGCTCGGTTTGGATCGAAGCTCTCAATATATGCTTGATATCGTACAGTATGCGGAGAGCAAAGGCGTCCTTGTGGTAGCCGCTACCGGGAACGAAGGAGTGCAGAACGGCAGCAAGAGCGCGGTTAAATATCCGGCAGGCTATCCTTCGGTATTGGCCGTTGCGGGCGTAACGCCCGACAACAAGCCTGAGCCGAGGTCGAATTCCGGAACAGAAGTCGACATCGCCGCTCCCTGGCACGTATACACTACGGCGCTGGGAGGGGGATACAAGAAGGAAGAAGGCACTTCAATGGCAGCGCCTCAAGTTGCTGCCGCCGCAGCGCTTATTTGGGCTAAATACCCGGGTTTGAAGCCGTTTCAAGTTCGTGCGCTTCTGCGTCAGTCGGCGAAAGACATCGGTCCGGGCGGATGGGACCGGCTAAGCGGGTACGGGCTTCTGCAGGTGGACGCGGCGCTCACGATTCAATATAAACCCGATGCAGCCGAACCGAACGAAAGCCGCAGCGAGGCGTTTCAATTGCCGCTGTTTTCACGGATTTCAGGTCAGCTGAATACCGGGAAGGACAAGGACTGGTATATGGTCGAAGTGCCGGAGGACGGCACGTTAACGATCAGGTTCCAGGGACTTACTTCACAAGGGATTCCGATGCCGCCCGTAAAAATAACGCACTATGCGGACGGGAAAAGTACGGAAAGCATTGATGTTAAGATAAGCAGCAAAACATTGGAATGGAAGGTGAAGAAGGGGAATAATTATATTGAGCTGCATTTTGACGATAAAGAGCAAAGCGGAGTGTTATCTTATTTAATCACCTCCGACTTTGCGGTTAATCCGGATGCCTATGAGCCTAATGACCGGAGCATCGAAGCATTTACTCTTCCGCCGAACACCCGGTCGGTGACCGGATCGTTTCATAAAACGGGAGATCGCGATTGGTACAGTATAACGTTTGCGGATGGCGGCACTTTGAAGTTGTCGATGACTACCGATACGGTCCGCATCGATCCAGGAATTGCGATTGCGAAAGCGGGAGAAGAGCTGCTGGAGATCGATGAAAACGTGGGGGGAGAAAAGGAAGAAACGCCGTTAATTACGATTACGCCGGGCAAATATTTTATTCGGGCCCGGAATGCGGCTGCCGATGAAGCGAAAGCGGTTGTCGGTTCGTACACCTTAAATCTTTCTTTCGAGAAAACGTTCGACGATCCGAACGAACCGAATGATAAATCCTACGAAGCGACGGCAATCCGGACAGATACCGATTATGTAGGCGTGATAGGGAAAACGGGAGACGAGGATTGGTTCCAGCTTCGGTTAACGGAGGAAAGCCTCGTGTCGCTCGCCTTAACCGATGTGCCCGACAATCGCACGATGACGCTAACGGTTTACGACAAGACGCAAAAACAGCAGTTCAGCGTCAAAAGCGTCAGCGGCAATACGTCGCTCAAGACGAATCGGAAGCTTGCGCCGGGAATGTATTATATTCAGTTGACCGCTAACCGTATGTTCAACCATCAATACTATATATTCAATGTGCACGCCGAACCGCTGGTTTCCGGCTTCCGGGACATTAAAGGCCATTGGGCGCAAGGAGCGATCGCTTCGCTAGCAGATAAAGGGATTATAAAGGGATCGGGTGAATACAGATTTGATCCGGAACGCGAAATTACGCGGGCTGAAGCGATAGCGATATTGGCGCGGGCATTTGCGCCTCCGGGAGATGGGGGGGCGATACCGTTCAAGGATGTTCCGCCGGGACACTGGGCTTGGGCCGCGATCGCCAAAGGGGTAAAAGCCGGGTGGATAACCGGGTATCCGAACGGGACCTTCAAGCCGGACCGTCCGATTACGCGTGCAGAAATGGCCGCCATGCTCGGAGCTGCTCTGCAGGTTAAACCCGTTACGACGACCGTCCCGCCGTTCGCTGATGTCAACATGGAGAACTGGGCGGTGCCGATGTTAGCCGCACTGAAACAGGCGGGCTGGATCGGAGGCTATCCGGGTAACAAATTCAAACCGGAAAATCAAGCAAGCCGTGCGGAATTTTCAGCTCTCGTGTACCGGGCTTTGCCTTGATCAAGTTCAAATTGTACAAATTCCTATGAAAGGATGAATGATAAAAGATGGATACCGGCAGCATCGGCACCTCGATCGGAATAAATGGCTTGCTGTCCATCGTTGTTACGCTTCTTAGTATGACATTCACCTGGTATGTTATTCAGGAAGTGAAGCTGGACGTTTTTGTCAAACGTCCGCGAAGTCCGCAGGCAAAGATGCTGCAGGTGCTGCTTACCATTGTGCTTGGACATGGCTTTGCAAGGTTTATCTTGGATTATTTACAATGGGCGAGCATGCTTAAATGGTTTGTCGAATAAGCTGTGCGAAAAAAGTCAACAATGGATAGTACAATACGGAACGAAAATTATACTGCCTTGCGAAAGCTATAAAGAATGTCGAAGATCGGCGGAGTGCGGAAGGTAAAAATTAACGCTTGTCGATCGATGTGTCGAAATGCTAAGATCGAATTTGTGATTAATGACATAGATGGCATATTCTTCTGAATGGATAGCTTGAGAATCGCAGCGCGCGGGGGGAAAGATCAAATGAGCAAAATAATCGTCCGCGGTGGCCAAAGGTTATCGGGAACCGTGAAAGTGAGCGGTGCAAAAAATTCTGTTCTTCCGATTCTTGCGGCATCATTGCTGGCAGAAGAAGGAGAAAGCGTCATACATGACGTCCCGCTTCTGGATGATGTGATCAATATACACAAAGTACTTGCTTCGCTGGGGGCAGAAGTGTCATATCGGAGCGAAGCAATGAGCATAAAAGCCACTCGACTGACATCTGTGGAAGCGCCTTATGACCTCGTGCGCAAGATGCGTGCTTCTTTTCTTGTTATGGGCCCGCTGCTTGCCAGATTGGGTTGTGCCCGTATTTCGCTGCCTGGCGGATGTGCGATCGGAACCCGACCGATTGACCAACATTTAAAAGGTTTTGAAGCGATGGGGGCGGAAATTAACCTCGGGCAGGGCTACATCGAAGCGAAAACAAACGGCAGGCTTCAAGGTGCCAAAATTTATCTGGATGTGGCCAGTGTTGGCGCAACGGAAAATATTATGATGGCGGCTGCTCTTGCTGAAGGCACGACAACGCTTGAAAATGCGGCAAAGGAACCGGAAATCGTCGATTTGGCGAATTATCTGAACGCTATGGGCGCAAAAATCCGCGGAGCGGGAACCGGATTGGTTCGAATTGAAGGCGTCCGTTCATTGCGTGGCGTATCCCACACCGTTATACCGGATCGCGTAGAAGCCGGAACTTACATAATCGCCGCGGCTATTACGGGCGGGGATGTCTATGTCGAAGGCGCGATCGCCGATCATTTGGCCCCGGTCATTTCCAAGCTGCAAGAAATGGGCGTAGTGATCGAGGAAGGCGACAACGGGCTTCGCGTCAAGGCGGATCGGCCGCTGAAGGCCGTAGATGTCAAGACGTTGCCCTACCCCGGCTTTCCAACCGATATGCAGTCGCAGATGATGGCGCTGCTCATGGTGTCCGAAGGAACAAGCGTGGTTACGGAAACGGTGTTCGAGAACCGCTTCATGCATGTTGAAGAATTCAAGAAGCTTAGCGCGCAGATCAAAGTGGAAGGACGTTCTGCCATCGTGAGCGGCAATACATGCTTAACCGGCGCGAAAGTATGCGCCACCGATCTTCGGGCAGGGGCCGCGCTTATCTGCGCTGCGCTTAGAGCCGAAGGAACCTCGGAAATTACCGGCATTCACCATGTTGATCGGGGGTATGTAAATATTACCGAGAAGCTGGCGGGGCTGGGGGCGGACATTTCCCGCGAAGAAGCGCTGCAGCCTGAGTTGTCCGCTGAAGTAGTCATTGCGGAGGTCATCGCTGAAGTAACCGACGGTGCTGCGGCTGTCGCCGCAATGGTGAAATCCGGGACTTCGGATAAAGAAGCCGTCTCGTTTGCCAAACGGGAAAAAGAAGTGCCGGTACTAAAAGTACAGCCTACCTGGGCATAACATAAGCGGAAAGAACCTGAAACAGTCCTGTATTGCGGGCTGTTTTTTTGTTTTGTCTCTAGGCCATAATCGCGCTTCTCGCGCCGGTGAGCGAAATAGTGCCCTTACTGGCACTAATTGCCGGGTGACCATCTGGATAGATCTCTCCAATGAGGCCCATAGCCGTCAATCTCGATTGCAAGCTTCATACTTCCGCTAATATAAGCAAAATCCAGGAAGCGGACTCCGTCCTTGAAGTCACGAAGTTCGTATTCGGGCTCCAAACCGTCAAAATGATGAAAGACGGGCCACCATACCGTACGCATAAAGGCTTTTTCCGCATGTCCATGCCCATTTTCCGTTTGAAGTCGCTTCAGACGGTTTCCAGTGCTTTGCTTGAGATGCTTCGTCAGGAATTCGGAGTGCGTTTTGTTAAAATTTTCGATCATTGCTTTCGGTTCAATCATCTTGATCATCCTTTCATGAAAATAATAAAGCCGTCCCCCTCCGGTTAATTCCGGAGAGGAACGGCGTGTGCTTCACAACTCGTAATATATTTATCACGGTCTAAACTATCTATATAGTAACTAGTATACCGAATGCGATCCGGATTAACCATACTTATTTAATTTTATTGTGATACCTTCCATCGGCAAAGGACAAGTCAGGTTCTATCCCTATCACTCGGAATCATAGAATAGATCAAGAACGCCGGCACTCAGTTTGATGGGCTAAGCGGCTCAGCCCTTGCTGCAGCTTGCACGGCCAGGCTGGCATCCGGCGCAATAAATGGAAGGAGCTGCATATGAAACTACCAGGGGCGAAGCTGTGGTGGGCCGCATTCGCTTTCGGCATAACAATTATTGTCATGATGTACCCGGCAGAAGAAGCAGAGAATCATCGGCAATCTCCGCATGAAGTCATCCTTCCGTATGAATCGGGGGACCCTTGGGAGGAAGAAATCGATGAGATATCAGGCGTACCGGCAGGAGCGGCCGGACCGGAATCGCCAGATTCTCGGGATGAACAGGATCGAACTGCTGCAGATCGGCAAGGCGGGCAAATGACAGCATTCCGCAGTCCACTGGACAGCCTGTTCATCAATGTCTATATCGCAGAAGAGAAACGTTCCGAGCGAATTCCGCTGGAGGTGTACGTTCGGGGCGTCGTTGCGGGGGAGATGCCGGCCAATTTCGAATTGGAGGCGCTCAAAGCGCAGGCTATAGCCGCCAGAACTTATGTCTACAAGCTTCTGTCGCAGCCGCAGGAGAAAGAAGCGTCTGCCATGTTTGGAGATGTCAGCAATACGGTAGAGCACCAGGTGTACATTCCGCTTAAGCAGCTGCTGAGCCGATGGCCGGACGGAGAGAAGCAAATCTATCTGGAATTATTGAACCGCGCAGTCGAGGAAACAAGAGGACAAATCATCACCTACGAGGGAGAACCGATCGAAGCGCTGTTTTTTTCTACCAGCAACGGTTATACGGAGAACGCGGAGGATTATTGGGGACAAGCGGTCCCTTATTTACGCAGTGTGGAAAGTCCGTGGGACGCGAAGCTGTCACCCCGCTATTCGTCGACGGTTAAGATGAAGCTGTCGGATTTCTACCATAAGCTTGAGGTGAAAAAAGGCTCGGAGAAGTCGATGCGTGTGCTGGAGCGGACGGAAGGAAGACGAATCAAGTCCATCTCCGTCGGAGGGAAAACGTTCAGCGGAAGAGAGATTCGCGAGCGGCTCGAGCTGATGTCCAGTCATTTCATCTGGCGGGTTCAGGGCAAAGAGATTATCTTTACAACTTACGGATTCGGGCACGGTGTGGGCATGAGCCAATGGGGAGCCAACGGTATGGCGAGATCGGGTAAAACCGCCGAACAGATTCTCAGCCACTACTATTCCGGCATAAGGATTAAGCAAGCTATGAAGCTACCTAACGGGATCTAAAAAATGCTATCTTCAAAAATAGCTATCACCTCACGTATAAAAGATATAGTTCTGGCAACAATGGCTAGTGAGGTGATGAAAGATGAATGATGAAAACAAACCAAGACAAAAGCATGAAGAGTCTCCCAAAACGATACAGGGAGGACGAGCTGCCTCAAGCGGTTCTTCATGGAAGAAGCTGCTGTCGAAAAAATGGGTAACGCCGGCAGTTTTCATGGCCGCGGCAGCAATTATCGTAACCTTAATGTGGATCTATCAGGGAGCGGAGCAGCAGCAGGAAACGACAACCGAGATCAGCGAGCTTACCGAGATCGGCGAAGGGAGCGAAACAGCGGATGCGGTAACGGATCCGGAGGAAACAACGCTCGAAGTGATTTCTAGCGGAGAAGACATGCAGTGGCCCGTTCTGTCCCGGGCAGAGCTCGAAGTGATCAGACCGTTCTACGATGCGGAAGCCTCTAACGAGGAACGGATGGCGGCATTGGTTCAATCCGGCAACACGTATACTCCGCACATGGGAATCGACTTGGCTAAAGACAACGAAGAAACCTTTGATGTGCTTGCAGCGTTGAGCGGCAAGGTCAGCCATGTAGAGCAGCATGCCACGAACGGCTACGTGGTGGAAATCTCACACGGCGACGGCCTGACTACAGTCTATCAAAGCCTGAGCGACGTTACCGTTAAAGCAGGCGACGAAGTCAAGCAGGGAATGCTCTTCGCCAAAGCCGGCCGCAATGAAGCGGAGAAGGAGCTCGGCGTACATCTGCACTTTGAAGTCCGTAAAGACGGCAAAGCAATCAATCCGAACGGTTTGCTGCCGGAAGTCCAGGCGGAAGTTGAACAGGAAGCGGCTAACGGCCAATGAAAGGGCAGTAACGAAAGGCAGGGGTGAGACCCTGCCTTTTTTTTTATTTTTGCACAGATTAGCCTCTATAAGTTTCACGACAGAATTTCCGAAGGAAATTGACTTCGTAAGCGTTTGCGTATACCTGCATGCCTTCCATCGCAAAACACTGCTATCCAGCTAAAGAAGGAGGCAGCCGTTTCCGCTTGTTTTTTGCTGTGTTCGTCCGTTTTTTTGAAAATATTTGCATGAATTGGCTTGTCATGCTTGGCTACAAAGAATATCTAACCGCTCCACTCATATAATGTACCAAACTATCTCGAGTAGGGAGGCGGGAACGTGCACGATTACATCAAAGAAAGAACGATAAAAATTGGCCGTTGCATCGTGGAAACTAAGAACACGGTACGGACGATCGCCAAAGAATTTGGTGTTTCCAAGAGCACGGTGCATAAGGATCTAACCGAACGGCTGCCGGAAATCAATCCCGACCTGGCTGATCAGGTAAAGCACATTCTCGAATACCACAAGTCGATCCGGCATTTGAGGGGAGGAGAAGCGACAAAAATCAAATATAAGAAAACAACGGGGAAAAAACGGGAGGTGCTGACCGCCGGAAAATCTTGAGTTTTTTTCTACAAAAATAGAGGATTTTCGCGGGGCATGGCGAATAATAATCAAGATTATGTTTATTAGCCTTACCCGTGGGAAATCTATGGGTGTGCGATGCAGATACTAATTTGTTGTTGGGGGACTTACGCCTTATGTTGAGCAAGGATATCGGAATTGATCTCGGAACGGCCAATGTATCCATACATGTGAAAGGAAGAGGCGTTGTCCTGGATGAGCCTTCGGTCGTAGCAATCGAGAACGATACGAAGCGCGTGCTTGCCGTCGGCGATGAAGCGCACCGCATGGTAGGACGCACACCCGGCAATATCATTGCCATCCGCCCCTTGAAAGACGGCGTCATTGCCGATTTTGAAATTACGGAAATTATGCTGAAAGCTTTTATCGATCGGGTAGGCGGCAGAAAATGGTACAGCCATCCGAGAATTCTGATCTGCGCTCCAACGAATATTACGTCCGTCGAACAGAAAGCGATCCGTGAAGCGGCCGAGCGCAGCGGTGCGCGTGATGTGTTTTTGGAAGAAGAGCCGAAAGCGGCTGCAATCGGGGCTGGAATGGACATCTTCCAGCCCAGCGGCAATATGGTAGTGGATATTGGCGGGGGAACGACGGATGTAGCTGTCCTGTCCATGGGCGACGTCGTTACCGCCTCTTCTATTAAAGTGGCAGGGGACAAGTTCGATAATGCCATCATGAAATATATCAAGAATAAATATAAGCTGCTTATAGGAGAACGGACAAGCGAAGACATTAAAATCAAGATCGGAACAGTCTACGAGAACGGACGCCGCGAGGAAATGGATATCCGCGGGCGGGACATGGTGAGCGGTCTTCCGCTTACGATTACGGTTCATTCGGAGGAAATCCGCGAGGCGTTGTGGGATTCGGTTTCAACCATCGTATCGGCGGCCAAGACGGTGCTTGAACGGACGCCGCCGGAGCTTTCGGCGGATATTATCGACCGCGGCGTCATTCTGACAGGTGGCGGCGCATTGCTCGACGGACTGGACGCGCTGCTTGCGGAAGAGCTCAAGGTGCCGGTATTAATTGCGGAAGATCCGATGCACTGCGTTGTAAAGGGGACCGGCATCATGCTGGACAACCTGGATAAGGTAGCCAAGAAAAAACTTAGCTGATACATACCTGACGGACAGGCTTGAGGGGGACGGCTCCATGTTAAGAGGACTGTATACGGCTGCAGCGGGAATGTTGACCCAGCAGCGCAGGCATGATACGGTAACGAATAATATTTCCAATATGAATACACCGGGTTTTAAGCAGATTAATGCGGTTTCGCGTTCTTTCCCGGATATGCTTATTTCGCTTACCGGTCTGGAACCGGAGCGGACCAAGCGGCTCGGAGCCGTCAACACCGGCGTTTTTGCGGAAGAAAGTCTGTCTATTCATATTCAGGGCGATTTGACGGAAACCGGCCGAATGTCCGACTTTGCATTAATGTCCGACCTTGAGGTGCCGGGAATGGCTTTCGACGCATCGGGCAAGTATGTTGCGCCTAATGGAGAAGTCACGTTCCAGCCGCAGGCTTTCTTTACGGTGCAGGACCGGGACGGACAAACAAAATATACCCGGGACGGAAATTTCATGCTGGACCGTGAAGGTTACCTCGTTACAGGAGACGGCTCCTTATTGACGGGAAGGAATAACGCGCCGATTCAGTTCGGTCCGGACATTTCGATCGACCAGTTGAGTATGACGGAAGACGGCCGGTTCATCAATCGTTTGAACGGAATGGATACCGGCGTCCAGCTTCTGATCACCCGGGTAGAAAATCCGAATCAGCTTATCCGTGAAGGAAACAGCAAGTTCCGCCTTGCCGGGGATGAGAATACGGTTCGGCCGGTAGAACCCGGTGAGCGTTTCGAAGTCAAACAAGGCTTCCTGGAACGGTCTAACGTCGATTCAACGCAAGCGATGGTTGATATCATGGCCGCGCTTCGCGCATACGAAGCGAACCAAAAAATCGTGCAGTATTATGACCGCAGTCTCGAGAAGGTTGTTAATGAAGTAGGAAAAATTTAACTCTAACCGTGAAGCTAGCAAGAAGCGTTTCATACACCGACTTTTTTCAAAGATAAGAAAGTATTAGTTTCACCCTTATACAAGCTTATCTTTCACCCGCGAAACAATGCTGTCTCGCCAGAGGACGACGACAGTCGTTTACGCTTGCCAGGAGGGTTCCCGATGAACAGCTCGATGATCAACGCGATGGTATCGATGAGCGGAATGCAGCAGAAGCTGGACCTGATTGCCGATAATATCGCAAATGTGAATACGGCGGGATATAAGCATAAAGACGCTACTTTCGAGGATTTGCTGACGAATATGAAGCAGCAGAACGAAGCTTTTAACCGGCCGGCGCGTCTAACGCCCATGGGTTTTACCCAAGGCTGGGGTTCGCGCCTGACGATGAATCAACCGGATATGTCGCAAGGGCCGGTTCAAGCGACCGGCAATCCTTACGATATAGCTATCCAGGGCGATGCGTTATTTGAAGTCGCAACCGATGAAGCGGGTACACGGGCATATACGCGAAACGGCGGATTCGATATCACGCTCGACCGGGACGGTGTTCCGATCATTGCGACCAGCGAGGGATACGCGTTGATCGTTCAGCAGCCTGACGGTAATGAAGGCCGGATCACCGTACCCGAGGGGATGACGGTCCGGATCGGTCCGGACGGTGAGGTGACGGGAGTGTCCCGGGACGGCTTTAACACGGTACCGTTAGGGAGAGTCAAATTGGTACAGCCGGTCAAACCCGGAGTATTGTCGCCCGCTGCGGACAATCTGTTTCTTGTTCCCGACGGCCTCAATGTTGACGATGTCGTCCGCACAGTGATTCCGGATGAGACGAACAGGATCAACTTGCTGCAGGGCTATTTGGAACAGTCGAATGTTAAACTGACGGACGAAATGTCGGAGCTGATGATTGTGCAGCGAGCCTATCAAATGAGCGCAAGGGCACTAACTTCGAGCGACACCATGATGGGGCTCGCCAACAACTTGCGCGGCTAATGAGATTGGATGGATCAAGATGAGCATGGAAGGACAAGAAAGACTCCAAAACAGAATGATGGCAGGGCATGAAGATCAACCTGCCGGCGGACGGAGCAAGGGGGATGCCGTGACACGGCCCCGCGCAGAGGCCAAGGATGAAGCATCCCGCAAGCGGTCGTCCGATAAAGAACAAGCGGCGGGATATAAACGTCCTGCTGCGCTTCGGGTGCTGCTGTGGATTTTACGCAAAAGCATCGTTCCTCTGTTACTGCTTCTTGCGCTGATCGCCGGATTGTACGCCGGTTTCGTCGTGCTCGGCAATGGTCCGGAGAGCGAAGTTTGGGATTGGAAGACGTGGCGGCATATGTACGACCTTATCTTTGCGGAGTCTTAAACAATACGCGAGCACAACAAAGGAAAGCCCGATCAGCGTGTTAGCTGTTCGGGCTTTCCTGTATCAACACACCGTTCAGGTAAAGGTCAAAGAAACGTTCATAGAACTCTTTTAAACTCATCTGCTTTGGCATCGGCATGTTTAACTTATGATATTCCCTCAGCGCATTGCCGAGAAAATGCGTATAGATCATCAGCACTTCCGTATCGACCTCCATGCGTACGACACCGTCGATTTTGGCCATGCGGATGAATTCATGAAACAGCGGCATGATAACCGCCGTATTTGTCTCTACCAGTTTTGCCGTAACCTCCGGATAATCCTGCATAAATTCCAACATAAAATCGGATTGCAGGAACCGGTCATATTTATTGAGATCAAAAAAATGAATAAGATCCTGCCGTGTAATCCGCTCCCGTTTGCCCTTCTCGATCATTTCGGAAAGAAGCTCCGATTTCAGATTCGAAAGCTTGTATATGACTTGTTCGACGATATCCCGCTTATCGTTAAAATATTTGTAAAATGTCGCTTTGCTTACTTTAGCATGATTTATAATTTCCTCAACGGTCAATTGGCGAATCCCTTTTTGCAGGATTAGCTGCTCGGCTGACTGCATCAATTGTTCTCTTTTTTTCGTTTTTCGGGTACCGTCCATTGGCACGATTGAACCCTCCTGCGTAAGCGCTACAAGATATGAATGAATGACAGGTGCCTGTCAGCCAGCCATAATTTATTATAACAGGATTGAGCGATAACATGAAATAACGCCGATGAACGAGCGAGTTGTTCGTTCATCGGCTTCATGTTTATAAGCCGAGGCTGCGCCGGCGGAAGAAAGCCATTCCGGCTAGAGTGAGAGCCGCGCCGGCGGCAAGAAGCCGGTATATCGGAGCCGCGCTTGGTTCGGCGGACGGGACAGCAGGAATGTGTGTAAACGGTGAAATATTCTGTAATGCTTGCGGCAAATCGAGAAGCGCACCGAACATCGGTCCGGTTATCAGACTGATTGCAAGCGCGGCCCAGGAAAGCGCAACGGCCTGGCGGGGCAGCAGACCGAATGCCGTTATGGAGAAACCGCCCAGCACCAGTGCGGCGGGAATTTGCACAAGAGCCGCTTCCGTCAATTTGGACAGCAGGTTCGTTGGATCGCCAATCGTAAAACCTGCGGTTATACCGGCAGCGAGACCGACGAAAAGTAAAATCGCCGAAGTGCCGAATACGACACAAACGATGTGGCTCATCATCCAGCGGGACCGGCTTACCGCGGCGGATAATACGGATTCCAGCGTGCCTTCGGCTTCTTCGGAACGCATTCTTAATACGGCTTGAACGGTATAGATGGCGACAATCGTGCCCATCATGCTCATCACTGCGGCAAAGAAAGCATCGACGAGGGCAGAGCTTCCGCCTAAACGGTTAAAAATTTCCGCGACCTGCTCGTTGCTTGCCATCATTTTCTCGATTTGATTGCTTATGGCACCGAAGACGACTCCGATCATCGTCATAGCCATTGCCCATGCATACCATACGCCCCTTTGCAGCCGCCATGCCAGTCCAAGCGGACTGAGCAGACTGCGCGCTGCGGATGCAGGCCCGCGCCGTGAAGGAATGATACCGATACCGGCATCCCGGCGTGCGTTGAGGAAGTATGCCGTCCAGACCAGTACGATAAATAAAACGGCAAACAAGCCAAAAATCGACCACCTGTTCTGGTGAAACGCATGGATCTGCTGGCCCCAGCCGACCGGAGACAGCCAGACCGGCCATGCGCTCACGACCCTTACGCCGTTATCTTGAACATCGCCCAGCATATTCCCGATCGAGCTGAGAAGTACGGTAAGACCAATCATCATACCGGACAAGCCGTTAGCGCCGCGTGCGCTGTCGGACAGCTGCGCCGCTATGGCGGCAATGCCGGTAAATGTGATGCCGATCGCACCGAAGGCGGCGCCGGCGGTCAGCGAACCGGCGGCAGGCAGGCCGTTAATAATCAGACCAAGTCCGATAAGAGCCGACATCAGGAGATTGGCGCAGGCTGTGACAATCACCGCCGCGGTCAAGCCCGCATGCCGTCCGACAACAGTGGAGCCGATCAGTTCGGAGCGTCCGGTTTCTTCGTTTTGCCGGGTGTGGCGCACAACGGTTTGCGCGCTCATCAGCGCCGCCAGTACGGCAAAGGTGAGAAAGCTTCTGAGCATGAAGAACGCGCCTATACTGGCCCCGGAGGCAGGCGCGTCAAAAGCGCGTATAACCGGGTTTTCTGCACGCATAGCGATCATGTTCACCAATTCCTGATCGGTTTTCAGAAGCTCCGTATAACTGGCTGTCATTGAGGCTGTCAATAGAAAGAAGACAAGCAGCCAGACGGACAGCTTGATTCGATCGCGCCGGAGTGCGAGCCGGATAAGAGCGGAGGTACCGGTAAACGGGTGGTTGTTCATTTCACACCTCTCCCCGATGCATTCGGCTTCAAGGATGTCAGGTCATCGCCATAATGGCGCATGAACAGTTCCTCCAGTGTCGGTGGCGTGCTGGTTAGCGCTCGTACACCAAAACCGGACAGGTGACGTATGGCGCGGTCAAGCCCATTGCTTTCCGCCTGGAATTGTGCGTGTGTGCCGCTTACTGTCAGATCATGAATGCCCGGCAGATCGCCAAGACCGGTAATCGGGTCTGCGGTCTCGACCGTGACCGTCGTACGGGTGAGGTGACGCAGCTCGGCCAGTGTCCCGGTTTCTACGATTTTTCCTTTGCGGATAATGCTGACCCGGTCGCACAGCTTCTCCACCTCGGCAAGTATGTGGCTGGAGAGCAGCACGGTTTTACCGTCCCGTTTGACTTCGGCGATACAGTCTTGAAATACGGCCTCCATCAGCGGGTCGAGTCCCGAAGTGGGCTCATCAAGAATAAACAATTCCGAATCGGAAGCAAAAGCTGAGACAAGAGCGACTTTCTGCCGGTTGCCTTTCGAATAAGTCCTGCATTTCTTGGTCGGATCGAGATCGTACCTCTCCAGAAGCTGGGCCCGGCGTTTCGGGTTAAGGCCCCCGCGAAGCTTGCCGAATAAATCGATCACTTCTCCTCCGGACAGGTTCGCCCACAGATGCACGTCGCCCGGCACGTAAGCGAGCCTGCGATGCAGCTCGACCGCATCGCGCCAAACATCTTTGCCGAACATGGCGGCCTCGCCGGAATCCTTGCGCAGCAGTCCGAGTAAAATACGTATGGTCGTGGACTTGCCTGCGCCGTTAGGGCCGATGTACCCCATGACCTCCCCTGGATTAACCGTAAGCTCGACTTCATCCAGGGCTGTAAACTTTCCGAAACGTTTGGTCAGCTTTCTTAATTGAATAACCGACAAGCGAAACACCTCCGGTAATGTTCATCAATCGATTGAATATTAATCATAAGCTTATATGAACGATTATAATATAAATCGTTTAAATAATCCATAAAATAATTACGTATACCAAATAAAATAAACGATAAACCAGATAGGGGTTTACAATGCTATTCAATGCGGTTACTATACTTGCTTAAATCGGGCTGTAATCTTTGGGGTGGTTTTTTTTTTAGACAGGTAGAGGTATAATGGTTGGGGAACTTTGAATATGTATCCAGAAATAGAGAGACGGGGGAGAGGTAACGATTGAATCTGCCGAATCTGTTGACGATGGCAAGGTTTATTATGATTCCTGTTTACCTCGCCGTATTTGCTTACGGTTTCATGAAGCCGGCTTTTTTTGTACTTCTTGCAGCGGGACTGACGGATATACTCGACGGTTATATTGCCCGAAGGCGGGGGCAGGTGACGGCAACCGGAGCCATGCTCGATCCGCTCGCCGACAAAATCATGCTAATCGCAGTTATTCTCTCCCTGTTGTTCTCGGGTCATATTCCGTGGAGCGCGGCTGCGGTTATGTTTATCCGGGACGCCGGGATGATCATCGGTTCAGCCATATTTCATTTCCGGGGTAAAAAGACGGTGTCCGCAAATTGGATGGGTAAGCTCACAACGGTCCTGTTCTATGCGGCTATGATGCTGATTTTCTTCGAATCGCCGTTTGCACTGGGCTTTTTGTGGGGAGTGATCGGATTTTCATTTCTTACTTCCTTCATATATATTGCCCAATTCCTATCGCTTAATCGTGAGCCGGGCGGCAAACGAAGCCCGATGTGAAAGTATCCTCTCAACTAAAAAGGAACTTGGCCGAGCATAAAACGGCAGCCGCCGTCATGAGACGGATGATCGCCGTTTTGCGGTAATATCGTACTACCGCGTTCTTCGCCAGCCAAGTTCCCTTATATCAACCTGTATGACCTGCAGTTCATACAGGGATGTTCATAGTGTTGCTTATCCGGTAATGATTTATTACATAAATAACAGAAAAATTAGAAAAAATGCTGCCAAAGGAGATGGAACTTATGTTAGACATTAATCAAATTCAAGAAATTATTCCTCATCGCCCGCCGTTTTTGCTGGTAGACCGAATTTTGGAGGTGGAGGAGGGCGTACGCGCCGTCGGAATAAAAAACGTAACGATGAACGAACCGTTTTTCACGGGGCATTTTCCGGGGTATCCGGTCATGCCGGGCGTATTAATCGTCGAAGCGCTTGCGCAGGTCGGCGCAGTGGCGATTCTTAAAGTCGAAGCCAACCGCGGCAAGCTTGCTTTCTTTGCCGGCATCGACAGCTTCCGTTTTCGCGATCAGGTCGTTCCGGGCGACACATTAACACTGGAAGTCCGGATTACACGGATGAAAGGGATGATCGGCAAAGGACAAGCCATTGCCAAGGTCGGAGACAAAGCCGTCGCCGAAGGCGAGATCATGTTCGCATTAAAAAATAAAGAGGGTAACTAAGGAGGCGTTATTTATGACACAAATTAATCAAGCATCTGCAGGTTATGAAGCATGGTTGAACGATCCGCTGATCGATAAGGCGACCAAGGAGGAATTGCGGGCGCTGGCCGGACAAGATAAGGAAATCGAGGACCGGTTCTACCGCGACCTGGAGTTCGGGACCGGCGGATTGCGCGGCGTCATGGGAGCGGGAACGAACCGGATGAATGCTTATACCGTCGGCAAAGCGACCCAGGGACTGGCCGCATGGCTGCTTAGCCGGGAATCAAAGCCGTCGGTCGTCATCGCCCACGATTCCCGTAACAACTCTCCGGAATTTGCGCTGGAAGCCGCAAAAGTGCTTGCGGGCAACGGAATAACCGCTTACCTGTTCCGTTCGCTGCGTCCGACGCCGCAGCTCTCTTTTGCAGTCCGGGCGGTAGGCGCGACAGGCGGGATCGTCATAACGGCGAGCCACAATCCTCCGGAATATAACGGATACAAAGTATACGGCGCTGACGGCGGACAAATTGTCCCCGCGGATGCCGAGCAAGTCATAGCCGCCATTAAAGCGGTGCCGGGCTTTGACGCGGTGCGGCGCATCGATCTCAGCGAAGCGGAAGGAAAGGGAATGATACGGTGGCTGGACGAGGAAGCGGACCGGCAGTATGTGGAGAAGGTGGCGCAACAGAGCCTAAACAGCGAGCTGCTTAAGGGCGGCCTCGGCGATCAGGTAACGGTTGTCTTTACGCCGCTGCACGGGGCCGGCAACCATCCGGTACGGCAAGTGCTCAAGGCCGCAGGATTTAACCGCGTTCATGTCGTCGCCGAACAGGAGCAGCCGGACGGATATTTCAGCACGGTGAAATCGCCGAATCCGGAGGAACACGAAGCATTCACGCTGGCGATCAAGCTGGCCAAAGAGAAGGAAGCGGACATTATTATCGGCACGGATCCCGACTGCGACCGTGTGGGCGCAGTCGTGAAGAATAACGAAGGAGAATTCGTTGTTCTGAGCGGCAATCAGTCCGGCGCACTGATGATTTATTACATGTTGAGCCAGCTTAAGGAACGCGGACAGCTGCCCGGCAACGGCATTGTCGTCAAAACGATCGTAACGAGCGAAATGGGCGCGGACATCGCCAAGTCTTTCGGCGCGGATGTTGCCAACACATTAACCGGCTTTAAATATATCGGCGAGAAAATGAATGAATATGAGCGAACCGGCAATCATCAATTTTTATTCGGTTATGAGGAAAGCTACGGTTATTTGACGGGCAATTACGCGAGGGATAAAGACGCGGTTGTTGCATCGCTTCTGATCTGCGAAGCTGCCGCGTATTACAAGAGTCAGGGCAAGACGCTTTACGATGTGTTGCTGGAGCTGTACGAGCGGTACGGCACGTATATGGAGCGTCTGGAATCCCGGACATTGAAAGGGCTCGACGGGGTACAGAAGATCCGGGCGATTATGGAGGAGTGGCGGCAGTCTCCGCCGTCTGCTGTTGCCGGCGTTCGGGTGGAGCGGGTACTGGACTATTTGCCGGGTATTGACGGATTCCCGCCGGAAAACGTCTTGAAATATATGCTGGCGGACGGTTCGTGGTTCTGCCTTCGTCCGTCGGGAACGGAGCCGAAAATCAAAGTATATTTTGCCGTATGCGGCTCATCGCAGGAGGATGCGTCCGAGAGAATGAACAAGCTGGCGCAGCAGGTGATGGCGCGAGTGGACAACCAAGCTTAAGGAGTGGAGTTCGTGCTTCAATCGTTGCAACAGTGGAACCGCAGAGCGGGAAAATGGCTGTGGGCGCTTACGGTCATCGGCATTATTGCCGCCATGCCGCTAGGCGTGATGCGCTATCAGATGGAAAAGACATCAGAGTACGTAGAATTTGTATTCGATTACCGCGATTTGCTGCAAGTCGCGACTTATCAAGCAAAGCCGTTGGATTTTCTGGACGCGCAGCTGGAAGAGATGAAGGCGGCCGGCATCGGGACGATGGCAGTGTTCGAAAGCACGCTGGACGAGCTGAACTGGGCCGGACGGATCACATTGTACAATTCGGCTCAGGCAGCCGCGCTGCGCGGTGAACCGGCGCCGGTGAATGAAAATTACACGTATGTGCTATTCACCGAAGATAGCTTCCGGGAAGGGCTCGGGGAAATGATCGTACAGACGTTCACACGTGCTGAAATCCCCGTACGGCCGTGGACCTACGCCGGGCGCACCGGACTCGTGATTGAAACGCCGGTAGAGGATGCATCGGTGAAGACCATGCCGCCGGACCCGATAGCAATGAAGGAGCTTCATGACCGCGGGTTTCAACTGCTTCCGCGCTTGTCGGACCGGATACGGCCCTTTGACGCGGAGCTCACCGAAACGATGCTGGCGAACTTCAAGGCACTGGGCATTAAGCGGATCCTGTTTGACGGCGCCGCGGTCACAGGTTATGCAGATCATGCGGAGGACAAGAGTCTTCGTACGTTCGGCGAGCTGTTGAAAGAGTACGGGATCGGAGTCTCGGCGATTGAAAACTTAAAGACGCCGCAAAAGGGCATGAATACGCTCGCTTACGTGACGGATTATAATGTAGCAAGACTATATTCGCTCTCGGAGAACGATTCGATGCAGATGAGCCCTGACGCCATCGCCGACCGCTTTCTTCTGGCCGCCAAGGACCGGAATATCCGGATGTTTTATTTAAACAGCCAGCCTCTTCGCAGTCTCGACAAGGGCGGGATCGTTCATTCACTGGGTAATGTGTACGAGGCGATCCGAGGCAGCGACGATGCGGAGGGCGCCGCGAAGCTGCTTGAGGAATACGGCTTCAAGATCGGATCGGCGGTACCGTTCGAAACGAACCATGCGCCATGGATGAAAGCGGTCAAAGCGCTGGTGGCGCTTGGAGCTGTTGCGATTATCGCTCTGCTTATCGGCGTGTTTGCGCCCGCGCTCCTGCTGCCATCATTCGTTGCGGGCGTCATCGGCAGCGCGGGGTTATACGCGGTATCATCGTCGATCCTGGAACAGGCTTTGGCGCTGGGCGCATCCATTAGCGCACCGACGCTTGCTCTTGTCTGGGCCATCCGGAGAGTTCAGCTTCATACCGAAGGCGACCGCCGTTCCGTAGGCGGGCAGTGGAATGCGATGCAGCAATCGGAACCGTCGCGCAGCGGAGTCGGAATGTTCGGCGGACAATGGGTGTTCACCGGTTTGCCGGCCGGCCGGCGGTTAACGATGGCGCTCGGTTTGTACATTTGCACCGCGGTCATGTCGCTGGCAGGCGTACCGTTTATATTCGGGCTGCTCAACGATATTACGTACAGTCTCGTTATCCAGCAGTTCCGCGGAGTAAGTCTGCTTCATCTGGCGCCGATTGCGCTCGTAACGTTATATCTCTTTTTGTATACAGGTACATCTATCGTGGATAATATAAAGAAACTGCTTAAGCTGCAAATTACTGTGTTGTGGGTGGTTGCTGCCGGTGTGATCGGCGTGGTGGGCATGTACTATATGTCCCGTACCGGCAATGCCGGTACGGCGCTTAACGTAGAGCTGTTGTTCCGGAACCTGCTTGAATCGACGTTCGGCGTCCGGCCGAGACTGAAGGAATTTATGTTCTCGCATCCGCTGTTTCTGGTCGGGTTGTTCCTGGCTCTTAGATACCGCGCGGCATGGGCGTTGTTTGTTATTGCTTCGATCGGGCAATTATCGATGGTCGATACGTTTGCCCACATTCATACGCCGATTATACTTTCGGTGATCCGCGTGCTTCTCGGACTTGGTCTAGGAGCGGTCATCGGGCTGGTGCTTATCGGATTGTGGCAGGTTTTGGAAGGGGTATGGCGCAGATGGGGAACGAAGCTCAAAACCGCACTTTCCGAGTAGTCATATCCGGTTACTACGGCTTCCGCAACAGCGGCGACGAGGCTGTGCTCAAATCGATCCTGCTGGCGCTGCAAGCGGAAGCGAATGAGCAAGGGGTCAAGGTAGAGCCGGTCGTGCTCTCCATCGATCCGTTATGGACGGCATCGATGTACGGCGTCGAATCGGTGCACCGGATGCGGCCCCGCGAGGTAATGTCCGCGATCCGCGGCAGCGACGGGCTGATCAGCGGCGGCGGCAGCCTGCTCCAGGATGCGACGAGCGCGAAGACGATCCCGTATTATACGGGCGTCATCAAGCTGGCGCAATGGCTCGGCAAGCCGACGTTCATTTATTCGCAGGGCATCGGGCCGGTGAGCCGCCGCTGGATGGACCCGCTCATACGCGGCGCCATGCGGCGCAGCGCGTATGTGTCGGTGCGCGACGCCGAGTCCGCGGAGCTGCTCGCGCGGATCGGCGTCGTAAGAAGCCGGATCGAGGTCGTTCCCGATCCGGTGATGGGGCTGCCGCTGCCGGGCGAAGCAGCAGCGGCACGGGCAAGCGTGCCCGCGGACGGCGGGGCGCGTGTGCCAGTGGTCGGCGTGTCCTTGCGGCATTGGCGCAAGGACGGCGCCGACCTTGAGCGCGCGGCGGAGGCGCTCGCCGCGCTGGCGCGCAGCCGGGCGGTGCGGCTGCGCTTTCTGCCGTTCCATACGCCGGACGATGCGGAAGCTTCGTCCTTCGTGATGGAACGGCTCGGGGAGCTCGGCGACAGCACCGCCGAGCTGGCCGCCATCGGCGAAGACCCCCAGCAGATGCTGCTGGAGGTGAGCCGCTGCGAGCTTATGGTGGGCATGCGGCTGCACTCGCTAATTTACGCAGCGAACGCCCGCGTCCCCATGCTCGGTATATCGTACGATCCGAAGATCGATCAATTTTTGCAGAGTCTCGGATTATCGGCCGTCGGCACAACGGAGCGGATTGACGCCGATTTTTTCACTGAAGCGGCGCTGCAATTGCTCGATGATCGGGACGGCTGGAATGAGAAACATTGGAATAAAATTAAAGATTTTAAAGAAAAATCGAAAATTCCGGCGAAACATATTATACTTTTATTACGTCAAATGAGGTAGGTGGCAATCAGCATGAATGCAAGCTCCATACAAGCGCCAAGTAACGAAAACGGACGAGCCGAAACCGTTTCCGGATCCAAGTCTTTTCCGGTCGTGCCGATATTCGGTCTTCCGTTCTCCCGGATGGATATGGAACAGACGGTCAGCTATCTGACGGAAGCGATTGAAGCGCGCAGAGTTACACAGGTCATTACGGGCAATCCGATTATGGTCATGATGGCGCTTGAAAACCCGGACTACTATCGGGTATTGGAACGGGCTGAGCTGATCGTGCCTGACGGCGCAGGCGTCGTATGGGCGGCAGGTTATGTCGAACTGCCGGTTGCGGAACGCGTTGCGGGATTCGATCTGCTCCACCGGCTGATGGAGGTCGGGGAGAAGAAGCGCTGGCGTGTCTATTTGCTCGGCACAACGCAGGAAATTATCGATGAAGCGGCTGCCAGATTGCAGGAGCAATATCCTTTGACCCGCATTGTCGGTAAACGCAACGGTTTTTTTGAAGAACAGGACGATGCGGAAGTAATCGCGGCCATTCGCGACGCGAATCCGGATCTGCTGTTCGTCGCACGGGCTGCCGATAACCAGGAGCCGTGGATCGCAAAACATAAGGAAGCGCTCGGCGTTCCGGTCATGATGGGCATCGGGGGCAGCTTCGATGTTATCGCCGGGAAATTAAAACGCGCCCCTGTACTTTTTCAGAAGCTCCGGCTGGAATGGCTTTTCAGGCTGCTGCAGCAGCCGGCGC
The DNA here is from genome assembly GCA_041281825.1 of Paenibacillus tarimensis. Lineage (GTDB taxonomy): Bacteria > Bacillota > Bacilli > Paenibacillales > Paenibacillaceae > Paenibacillus_D > Paenibacillus_D tarimensis_A. Next base: position 412,720 of record CP166298.1, read on the forward strand.
GGTACCGCAGAATGCTTGCGCTGCCGAAATTCGCAGCGAAAGTGATACGCGAAAGAGAAAACGTCACAAAACGTCGCACAACCCCATGAAAATTTCGTGAAAATGGTGAAAAACGCGTGAAAACGGAGTTGGAGTTTCTTTTTCAATCGGAGTATAATTCAATCCGGTAGAAACATAAGAGGAGTTGGAGATGTCCGTGAGCCTTCTTTATATTACAGCAGCAGCCTTTATTATCGCATTAATCTTTTCGTTGTGTTTAACCCCTATCGTGAAAAATTTCGCTTTCAAGATCGGCGCAATAGATAAGCCGAATCACCGAAAAGTTCATACGCGCATCATGCCGCGTCTCGGCGGTCTGGCGATTTATGCGGCATTTGCCGCCGGTTTGCTTCTTGTGCTGCCGTTCATACCGGAAGGCGTATTGAATAAATATGATATGAACCTCATCCAAGCCATGCTGGCGGGCAGCACGCTTATCGTTCTTATAGGGGCGCTCGACGACCGTTTTGAGCTTTCGGCGAAAGTAAAGCTGCTCGGTCAGTTGATTGCTGCGAGTGTTGTCGTGTTCGGCTTTGGAATCCAAATCAATTTCGTGAATTTGCCCTTCGGCGAAGCGATGCAGCCGATTGCCGATTGGATTAGCATCCCGCTCACGATCTTCTGGATCGTTGGCGTCACGAACGCGATTAATTTGATTGACGGTCTGGACGGGTTGGCCTCCGGGGTTTCCGGCATTGCGATCGGCACCATTCTGGTGATGGCCGTGCTGATGGGCTTCGAGCCGATCATTTTGATGAGCGCTTTGCTGCTCGGCGGAATCATCGGATTCCTGTTCTTTAACTTCCATCCGGCCAAAATCTTTATGGGTGATTCCGGTTCGCTGTTTCTTGGATTCAGCCTGGCGATGATGTCTATGCTTGCGTTCAAGCAGGTGACGATTGTCTCGTTCGTTACACCTCTGCTTATTATCGGGGTTCCGCTGTCGGATACATTCTTTGCGATCGTCCGCCGGCTGGTCAACCGCAAGCCGATCTTCGCTCCGGACAGAGGCCATTTGCACCACTGTCTGCGTGAGCTTGGCTTTAGCCACCGGAAGACGGTGCTGATTATTTATGCGATTGCCGCATTCTTCGGCGGCTGCGCGATCGTGCAGGCGGCGGTCGTCCGTTCGGACGCCGCGAACTGGGTCACGTTTGTTGTTATTTGCTTGCTGGTGTTCTGCCTCCAGATCGGAGCGGAGCTGATCGGAATCGTCGACAAGACACGCCGTCCGGTCATCGGCTTTATCCAGCGCACGCTCGGACTCAATAAGCTGGACACGCATTCGCGGACGAAATGATTAATCATATTTCATATTCTCATTCAAAGGATTCCAGTTCGATAATGAACTGGAATCCTTTTTTCGGTTCACTATAAAAATGCGTCTTCCGCCTACCGATATACGTAGTACGAGAATATGAAGGAGGAATTTTGGTTTGAAGAAATGGCTATCGGTACTGCTGTCGCTCGCGCTCCTGATAACAATGCTCCCCGGGTTTGACGGATCCGTCAAGGCTGCGGGCAATTACTTTATTTTTACCAATGAAGGATATACTGCGACTTCGGCCCGCATTTCGACCGATCAGCGCATCACGCTGACGGGAACGGTCAATAATATCGTAGGAAACTCAATCAGTTACAGCGTATACCAAGTTTCACTCTCCGGCAATGGTCAGGAGAAAGAAGGCGAATCCGTTGAAAATCAAAAAGCTAATATCTCGCTGAGCGGAAACACCATAACAATCGGCAATATTCAGTTGTTTCCGGGGTTGAATAAAATCAAGTTCACCGGCCTTTCCGGCAGTACGCAAGTGTCGGAATCGATTTACATCGAATATAGAAACAGCCCTTTGCTGTACAATCTGACGGCATTGATCAACGGATCTCAGTTTGAAATAAAAGAGACCGAAACAACCGTGATTTATTCGACGGCGTCGAACGGAAAGTCAACGCAGAACATCAGCATTACCGGCGTTGCCCCGAATGCGACGCAAGTCACGGTAGCCGTGAACGGACTGAGCTACACCTATTCCGTCTCCAGCTCGGGGGATTGGACATTTGCCGCTTCGCCGCTCACGATGAAGCAGGGCAAGAATACGCTTGTCATCACCGTAACGAACGGAAGCCAGTCCGTACAGACAACACGGGAGATTGCATTCTATAACGGCAATATTACATTTTACGATCTGAAATTGTCGGAGGAGTTGGCAAATGGGACGACAAATTCGGTCGGCCTGGAGTCCAATCCGAATTTTAACGTCACGAACATATCCGATCTCGAGCTTTCGGGAAAAGCTTTAGTGCCGATTTTGATCGACAGCAATGGAGACATTACACCTGATCCGGAGGCGCTGCCCTCAGGTTACACGTACAGATTATCCGGTACGACGACGAATCTGACCAATTTTACACAAACGGATGGAAACTACGGCATCGTCGACAATTCCCAAAAGTTTATGACGATTGAATTCACCGAAAATATCGGATCCGGACTTGCTTACGATACATCCTATTCAATCAACTTCTCCGGCTTGAATCAGGTTACCGGAGCTGCCAATTCGTCGGGTACGTATTCGTTTAAGCTGCGTGACGCGAATGCGCCTTATATTTACGATATCAATTATCTGTCCGGTTACAGCGACAGCATGAGAAATAACGGCACGGCGCTGTCTTCGCTTGAAGGGACGGATATCGAGAACGCCAATATTACATCGCTTCCGATGGGCGTTGAAGTGTTGATCGGCAACTACAGCGGCAGTGAAAAGATCGACATCGCTTCCGTTATCAAATCAACCGGCGCTACGGTCACTAACGGCAATGATACAGGCGCAGTCGATACAACGGATGATTATAGTTATTTGCAGCTGGACGATGATTACAACAGCGTTGTCTTTCGTACAGTCGACGGTGTACAGCAGCCTTTTCTCCGGGTCATCGTGGAAGTGACCAAGCTGCCATCCTCGGGCTCGCAGAAAGTTAATTTCAAGATTAGGGATACGACAGACATTTATCCTGCATCAATTACGTTGATGTACGGTCCTTTTGTCAAATTCGATTCCGTGTACGACGGCATGCCGCCGATCCCATTCGATACAACGATGGCAGCCAACGAAGGACGGGATTATCTTATTGATAAATTAAACAATTTTAGCGGACAGCTATATAATATTGCCAATTCCGCAGATATCCAGTATTCAGATACAACTGGAGTTCAAACTGTATTTTTATATGTGAACAATGTGGAGATCAAGCTCGTTAAACAAAGCAACGAAGCCAGCTCGAAATTTACGATGGATGCGTCTCAGAAAGATCTTCTGTACGGAGCGCTCTTTAAGAACGGAGCCAATAAAGTTGAATTTGTTTACCGGACAAACAAAGACTCTTACAAAAGCACCATCACTGTGACAATCGTCGCGACCAATATACCGGTCATACCGGCGCCGGATACAGATGGCGTATATCCGTTTTCTTATAATAGTAACGGGTCCAACACTACACCGGTTCCGAACGATCCGAATTTTATGCTGAAGGATACCGTATTTACGACGACCGAAGCTAAAATGAATGTTTACGGGACATTTGATTTTATCGATTTGGGGACCACAGTGGGAGAAGTTCAGGCGAAAATTAGTGATTTAAGGAATACTAATGCGGCAAGCAATTATTTCATACAGATCGCGCCTTCAGGGGGCAGTGACATTACCTGGAGCTTGTCCAACGCTTTTACCATCGTCGACAGTAACGGCAACGTGCAGGATAGTATTGCCGGTCCGACGGTTGAACAATTATCGGTATACTACAACGCTGCAGGGCAATATTTCTATTTCATACTCACGAATCAGCAGCTGCCGATAGACGGAAGTTCCATTGTATATAATATGTACGTTTATAACAGCGGTACAAGCGGCCCTAGGGCGAGCTATCGTCTCGAAATCGATCCGACATCGATTCCGTATACCGTTCTTGCGCCGCTTAAGGAGAAGCACACGCTGAATCAGAATTTCGTCGAGGTGATTATCAGTTCTCCGGGCGCTGATAGCATTACAATCGATGGCGAGTCAGCCAAAAAAGTTACTTATTTGAATTATAACGAGACGACTAACGGGGAACCGGAGCAGATCTCCGCATTTGCCGCAACGGTAAAGAAGCTTAAGGCGGGCAAGGAGACAAAGATCAAGATTGTCATTACCAATGCCAACGATACAATAAACGATACGTTGTCCGTAACCTACGTATCTGAGAACATACCTGGCGCTCAATACAGGGAGGAAATGTCTTCGTCACATAAATTATTCGATAAAGCATTGACTCTAACTTTCCCGAAAAACACCAATCTGATTCGGTCGGATTACAACACACCGGATAATCTGAAAACACAGGTGTACGCAAAGAACGAGCTGGTTTTTGCGATCGCTAACCCGTTTGACGGCGTTGTTGACCGCCATGACTTCGAAACGGTGCCGTTTAATTACGACAGCCAGGTGTTAATCGGTTCAACATGGTTTGCTAATAGTTTTTCGGAGCGCTTCATTAAAGCGAGCCCCGTGTACTGGATCGACGGAGGTCAGGCTGACGATGCGAGCACAGATAGAGCTTACGATCCGATTACGTACGGCACGGAGCCTTACCCGTTTGCAGTGTTGAAAGGCGGTCTGGATGTTCCTTATTACATGCGTGACAAGGGCCGAAGGCTAGTGCCTTCGAAAGAGGGAGAATTAACGCTGACCTATAATCCGCAAACCGTTCAGAGTGCCGGAACTTATGTTACCGTTATGCGGTTCGATCCGTTCGAGCAAACATGGGAGAACATCGGCGGCGTCGTCGATGCGAAGAAAAATACGATCACGGTGCCATTTACGAAATTCGGCTACTATACCGCGGTGGAGCTCGCTTATAGCTTTAACGATATTGTCGACCACCCGTATGCGCGCAATGCAATGGAGGCCGTACTGGCCAAAGGGGTTATGCGTGCGGAGGATCCGACCGGAAGGTTCGGCGCCGATACGTACATTACGCGCGGAGAATTTGTGAGCATGATCGTGCGGGCGCTTCAAATGCCGCTCAATTATGAAGGGGCGCAGCATTTCATTGACGTGCCGATCAGCCCGGTCCTCAATCCGAATGCCCTGTATGATTACCGCTATATCGAGACGGCTGCGAGAGCGGGAATTGTGCGCGGCACAAGGCCGCAAACGTTCGAGCCGACCTCCAGCATTAAACGACAGGATGCAGCCGTTATGTTGGCTATTGCGCTTAACCTGAAGCTGGATACGAACGCGACCAAGGTATCCAATGCGCTGGCGAAGGCTTTCAAAGATGCAGGTTCGATCAGCCATTATGCCAAACCGTCGATCCTTGCGATTCAGAAGAAGGGATTCATTAAAGGATCGCCGGCCGATGCCAGCGATTTAAGCAGAGGCTTTGTGTTCGAGCCATCTTCGCTGCTGCTGCGCAGTGATGCCGCAATTATCATCGCAAGAGTAATGGCCGACCGGAAACTGCTTCCGGCGATATACTCCAATTAATTTTTTAGGACGGGGCGAAGAGCCCCTCCTATTTTTGCAATTCAATATACAGTTGATGTATAATCACTAGACGTGGTTTTTAATTGGTAGACAAGCTATATTTATAGAAATTTTAGAAAGAATCAATCTTGGAAACACAGGAAAATCTTTTATATCGACGCATATCGTGTTAAAAGGTATACTAGGTTTCGTAAGACGGCAAGATGGTCCCTTGAGCACGAATGGATTCGAAAGTCACAAAGTCGAAGAAATTCGAAAAAACTTTTCGAAGTTTTTTTCAGGAATCGCAACTTTTTTGAAACTGCTGCGTTTAATTAACTGAACTCGATTAAAGCAGCAGGAATTATAAGGGGATTTTGCCTAGTTGCTACATAAAATTCTCTTTACGCTGGATTTCGCCCATTGTATAATGTTATAGTGGTCTAGCGAATCTGGTAGATTTTTCTTCTTGCGTTTACGAGTTTCTGCGACATGTATTTACATAGGGTTCATGTCCGCAGACATTATTTAATATTTCGCGCTCAACTCTGGGAAGGGGGTGAATCGGCCGATGAGGGAAACGAGCCATTCATTATTCATGCAACACTCTCAACAACCGACGCATTTTAGAGGAGGAGAAAAAAAGGTTATGAAGAAAAGTTTATCCCTGTTAGTGGCAATTGCTATGGTGTTCTCGATGTTCGCATCCATGGCTTCTGCTGCTACAACTGCAGCTGATGCAGGTAAATATTTGCAAGGTTTAGGTGTTATCAAAGGTGACCAAAACGGCGATCTGATGGAAGACGCTACATGGAAACGTCAAGATCTGGCTGTTCTGATCTCCCGTCTGATGGGTAAAGAAGCAGAAGCGAAAGCAACTGCCAAATCCCACACTTACACAGACGTTCGTGGTTCTTACTACGATGGATTCCTTTCTTGGGCTAAAGAAGAAAGCCTGATGCAAGGACATTCCGATACGAGATTTGGTTTCGACGAAGAGTTGACTTACCAACAATTCGCGACTGTAGTACTTCGCGCGCTTGGCGTTGACACTTCCGACTACGCTAAAGTACCTGAGCTGGCTGTTGAAGCTGGCATCGTAGCAGAAGGTCTTGACTTCTCTGCAAAAGCAAAACGCGGTGACACTTATGTAGTTATCGTAACTGCTCTTGGCACTGAAGTTGCAGGTCAAGGTAAAACTTTGGGCGAAATCCTCGGATTTGAAGATTTCATCCCTGAAGTACCGACTATTTCCGCTACAGCTACTGGCGTTAAAATGATCGAAGTTAAATTCGACAAAGCTATTGACGACAGCAAAGCTAAGTTCGCTGTTAAGAACGGTCAGGCTACTCGTGAAGTAACAAAAACATCGTACTCCGAAGACAAGAAAACTGTTGTGCTCGAACTTGGTACTAAATTGTTCCAAGGCGAAACTACAGTAACTGTAACTGGTGTATCTGAAGCAGATTTGGTTGCGACATTCACTGCAGAAGACGAAAAAGTTGCTGGCATTGAGTTCACTAGCGACAAGCTTGCTCTTGGAACAAAAGTAGAAAACAGCGCAACTGTTCCTGATTACAAAACAGCAAGTGTTGGTTACAAAGTTGTAAACCAATACGGTGAAGATGTAACGAAAACAGCCGGCGGTTCCCTGCAAGTACTGGTTAGCAAACCAGGAGCAACAGCAACTGCCAACGCTTCAACAGGTATTGTAACAATTACAATCCCAGCAAGCGTAAATTCATTCTTCCAACTGAATGAAACAGTTGTCGTGAACTCGGTTCTTCGTCTGAGCACTTATGGTGTAACTGATACTGAAACGTTCACAATCGGTCAACCGGCATCCGTTGACACGGTAGAAATTAAAGGTCTTTATAACGCTGATAAGAAAGAGCTGTTCACAAACTCGACATTCAGCGATTTCATCATCCTGCTTGAAGCGAAAGATCAATACGGCAATAAACTGAAAGCTGCTGACATCAAGTCCGGCGTTTTCGCAATTGCTCAAAACCCTGGTATCTTCACAATTGATATTAAAAATGCTGTGGATGGCCAAGGTGAGAACAACGACATGATCGGTATTCCGCTTACAGCGCCAGCCAACAACCTGAAATTTGACGGTGTGAACAAAGTTACGATCACTACTTTGTTTGGCGGAAAAACTGCTACTCTGGATGTTGAAGTGAAGAAAGCTGCTACGCTTACTACATTCACTTTGGGTAATCCTTCTGAGGTTGTATCTAGCGGTCAAACAGTGAAAATTCCTTTCTCTGCATTCGACCAAAACAGTAATGAATTGAAGAAGTTCTCCGACATCGGAACTAACGGTTCTAAAGTTAATATTACTGCAAGCTCCGGTACTGTTGTAATCAAAGAAAACTATGTTACTAAAGAAGCTTACCTGGAGTGGACAGCACCAACTGTGAACTCTGGTAACACAATTCCGGTTTCCTTCTACTCCAACGTAGTTGGTACTGCGAATTCTTCCCAAATTTCGATCACTGTACAACCTGCTGGTGTACCGCAATCGATCACTGGTTTGAAAGACATCAATGCAACTCTGGCTGTAGGTGCTGCATTTGATATCGAACCAAAACACATTGTTGTTAAAGACCAATACGATCGCAATGTAACATTGGCTGATATCCTTAACGATTATAAAGTAACAGTTAGTGCAGTTACCGGCGACTCCGTAACTTTGGCTGGTGAATTGAATGCAACTAACAAAAAAGTTTCCGTTTCCGCTGCTAAAGCAGGTAATACTCGCATCAAAGTTGAACTGATTAAAGTTGCTGACAACAGCTCTGTATTCACTTATGAGAACTTCACATTCAATGTTGTAAGCCTGGATTCCTTGACTGATTTCACGGTTGCAGACATTGCAAAAATCAGCAACAAGCCTGGACATGAAGTTGCAGTAAAAGTTGAAGGCGTACGTAACGGCGCTAAAGTTACTCTGCCGCAATCTGCTTACACGGTTGTACCTGTAAGCCCGATGACATACGCTGACGGTAAACTGAATGCTTCAACTGTTACAGGCAACACTTACGCTTGGAGCAATAATGAAGTGACACTGTCTTACACAGTAACGATTCTTTCCGGTAATGTAGCACCAATCAAGAAAGACGTTATTGTTTCCCAAGCTCCGCTTGTTGCGACCACTTTGGAGCAAAAAGACAACGGCGACCTGAAAGCGAAAGACCTGGTTGTTACAGGTCCTGTAGCTAACGTTTCAAACCTGGCAGCTGTATTGGGTACTGTAAAAGTTAAAGACCAATTCGGTGTAGAAATGGCTGCTGTTACAGGTGCTGATTTCAGCGCAACGGTTATTTCTAAAGACGACGGCCTTACTGTAAATAATAACGGTCAATCCGCTAGCAACGTATCGGTTTCCGGTATTACTGTAGGTAAGAGCTACCAAGTAATTCTTATTGCGAAAGACAGCAATGTTTCCATCACGCTTCGTGTTGTAGCAGACGCTAACTAATCGCAAAACCCCGAAAAGCCTCTGATTCGTATGAATCAGAGGCTTTTCTTCATTGTAGAAGCCATGAATTTAAGTAATTATGAAACTTTTTTAACAAAAAAACGTCTAATAGAAAAGAGGATAATAAACGAAAAGGAGAACCAATTCGTATGAAGAAAGTTGCAAAAGTAACATGCTCAGCGATTGTTGCGACAAGCCTTATGTTAGCCCCTTTAAGCGGACCCGCTTCAATTGTATTCGCTGCCAATCAGACTTCTGCTGTATCTAAAGCTTTAAAACCTTATGCCGGTACTAAGTTGAAAACATTTATGATATCGGATAAAAGCTACATACAAGTGAAGGATATCTTTTTTCAATACGGCAGTAACGAAAAGGATCTATTTTTCACCATTTCTGTTTATAACGGCGATAATAGGTCTATCAATTTCCTGGATTATTGGATAGAGGTTCATGCTTCTAATGGAGGAAAATTCTCCATCCAGGGCCATCCCAACAACAGTAAGTCAAACACGATTGCACCGAAAACGACGGAAGAGTATACGTTCTATGCGAAAATCGATCCAAAATTGAACTATACGGATTTAATTTTTAAGTTGATCAAATGGGATTTTTCCCAACCGGATTATTCAAGAACGATCGGTCAGACAAGAGTAACATCAGCCTATCAGAATGTCGTTCATTCCAATCAATATTACATACTTCGTAAAGGAAATGAACAGATTAAAACCTATCTCAATAAGGGGACAAGATTCACTCTAGGCGATCATAACCAAATTCAAACCGAATTCAATATGGAGAATGTCGGTTACTTCAGCTATACCATACCTAAATACCAGTTTTACTTGAAGACCAAAAAAGGGTTTATCATGAAATTATCAACGGACTTGACTGAAAACCAAAAAATAGACCCCGGTGATACGTTTAAAATAAGCTTAAAGGGATCCATCAAAAAGAATGTCGATTTATCGGGTTCCCAGATCATTATGACATCACTGGACGGCGAATCTCAGGTAGAAACACCACGGGCGATCTATAACCTTGTATGGCAAAATGACGGCACCTTTATAACACTGGAAAATAAAGCTGCAGCATTAAAGCTGGACGGCGTTAATGTTGAAGCCTCAGTCACTAACCTGTACTCCGATAACAATGGAACACAGAATGAAATTGCCCTGACACTTAAGTGGAACAATAAAGGACAAGAGGCAGTAGCCTTACCGAATTATAAATACGTGATTATGAATTCCGACGGTACAAGATATCCGGTTTCGGCCGGGGAAGAAACGGTTCAGCTTATTCCGGGCGTCGAGAGAGAAGTAACGTTGAATGCGGTAATCCCGTCTGAAAAAATGGAAGGTTTAACGCTGCTCGTACAGGAGCCGAAAGAGGAGAACAAAACGACGGAATTTGTTCTGGCGGCTTTGAAACTATCTAAAACACAGGAATTGACAGCCGTTACGAAAAAAGTTTACCGCACGGAAAAAGGAACCTATGAATTTGCAGTGAACCGGGTCGAGCGGCTTCCATGGGGTAATCAGGATATTATTAACGTATTTATTGATATTGAAAACCAAGGTAAACAGTCTCAAGTCATTCCTCAGGTTGCAGCAGCCTTAAGACTCAATGGCCTTACCGTTAATGAGCAGAATGTTTCTTTAATAAAGCTGGATAATACCGTAATGCTGGATCCACAGCAGAAGACGAGTTATGTGCTAACGACAAAAGTGCCTTATACCTACAATTTCGATGAAATGACGTTAAATTTATCGGATAAAGTTAATGAGAATTCCAAGCAAACCATCGGACTTTTCAAAATGAATACAATTAGTCCGGTCCCTTCAATTAGTATTAGTGAACGGTATAAGATTACATCGCTTGGCAGACGCGCTACGGTGGAATTTTTGAATACGTATTTGTTTGAAGGAAAAGATAAAGATCTGATTTATGCTGATTTGAAATATACAAATGATGAAAATCGCTTTAATGAGCTTCCGGTTCTCAAAGCGTATTTTAAAACAAGTGAAGGACAGTATATAGAAGCAAAATTGGAGAATATCAAAACGGTAATGAAACCGGGGGATAACGGCATTATTACTGTAACGGCTGAAGTTCCTAAGACGTTTACCCATGACGGGACGGTACAATTGCTAATTGGCGAAGCACTCAGCGCAGGCAGCTACGCAACTCCTGAGGCTACTGTAGACAGCTTTATTGGTGCAACAGCGGTTCGTCTGCCTAAGTCACAGAACAGCCCTTTGGATGAACTGGCCAAGCTGGAACTCAAACCATATACATTTACCGTTCATAAGATCAATGCCCTTCTTAGTGAGATGAGCAACTTGAAATTGGAAATGAATTATACTCTGGATAAGACAGCCGCCTATAATGTTGTGGAATCGCCGAGAAAGCTTTATGTTGAAGTGACCGACGGCAGAATAGCTTATGGTTCCACTGTTGAACTTGAGCCGGCAGAAGGAGAAGGGCTGAAAGTAGGAGAAGAATTAGAATTCACGGTTCCAATTACAGGCCAGCAAATCGGGAATCTTATTTTTAACGGTTATGAAGTGAAGGTCTATGAGGAGATTGAAGGATTTAAACGATTGCTTGGTTCGAAGAAATTCGGTACTTTCCAAATCGGCGTACTGCCTAATTAAAAGACTAGTCGATCCTCTCAAAATTTAGTATTCTAGTTATTGATCATAACTGAGGAGCGATTTTTCTTGAAAAAATATGTACTTTTAGTATTTGCAATTGGATTAATGGGTTTCGGGTATTTTGTAGGGAATAACTGGTCAACAACAGCTGATGGAGAGTCCGCTGTGAAACCAGGCTCAATCGATGACCCGGTCGTAACAAAAAGCTATGTCGATGCGGTGTTAAAGCAAGGCGGCGGTTCAAACGGAGGAACGGCCGCTGCATCGCTTCAAATCGTAACCGTACCGCTTGGCAAAACGATCATAGCCAATGAGGAAGGAACGGAGTTCATCGTACGTTCCGGGAAGGCGCTGGCTTACAGCGCGGACAAGGACGGCATCTCCGATCTGACCCAGGGCGCAGATTTAACGAACGGAAAACCGATTACGAACAACCATCTGATTTTGTCGCCTCGGGTCGGACGGGGCCTCAGTCCTGACCCGTTGGTTAAGAACAACAAACTGATTGTTCTGGTGAGAGGGAGCTACGAGTTGAATTAATTGCGAATCATTGTTATTTTTACCCTGTCTGACAACATCTTATACGCTTTGAATCAGTGATGCCTCCATATACTAATCGCACAACAACGATGGAGGTGTTGAAATTGCCTAGGAACAACAAGAAAGTCGTTCCCGAAAGTCGTCAAGCTTTGGAGCAAATGAAATACGAAATCGCAACGGAATTAGGGTTGGTGATACCATCGGCCGCTAATGGAGCTACAGATGCTGAGTTTGCCGGAGAACTCGGGTCGGTGGGCGGTTCGGCGGCAGGATACGTGCCTTGGGAACAAGTGGCAACGCGTGAGGCAGGGTCTGTAGGCGGGCAAATCACCCGCAGGCTGATTCAACAGGCTGAGCAGGTGCTGGGCGGAATCCGTTGACATTTTGCGACACTTCCGGTATTATTCTTATTTAGAGAGTTGTCTAACAACCTTTTCCATCATGGAAAAGGTTCATTTTTTGTGTAGGGAAGCCGCAGTTATTTCATACTAAGGTTGTAGGAGGTTGAAGCGGATGTCAATCAAGGGCCGGCATTTGTTTACATCAGAATCTGTTACGGAAGGTCATCCGGATAAAATATGCGATCAGATTTCTGATGCGGTTTTAGATGCATTTATGGAGATCGACCCTTATGCTCGTGTAGCATGCGAGGTGTCGGTTGCAACAGGTTTGGTATTAGTCATCGGGGAAATCAGCACGAAAGCGGATTATGTCGATATTCCAGCCATTGCGCGCCGTACAATTAAAGAAATTGGTTATACGCGTGCAAAATATGGCTTTGACTCTACGACATGCGCAGTGCTCACTTCGTTAAACGAGCAATCCGCGGATATCGCTCAAGGCGTCAATGCGGCCATTGAGACACGGGAAGGCAAAGACGTGCAGTTAGAAAATGAAGATATCGGAGCAGGTGACCAAGGGTTGATGTTCGGTTTCGCTACGAATGAGACGCCGGAGCTGATGCCGCTTCCGATCGCTCTGTCCCACCGCATTTCACGCCGCCTGGCTGAAGTTCGTAAGAACGGAACGCTCGAGTATCTTCGTCCGGACGGTAAAACGCAAGTCACGATCGAATATATCGACGGGAAGCCGACACGGGTAGACACGATTGTCGTATCCACCCAACACTCGGAAGACGTGTCGCTTGAGCAGATTCAAAGCGATATTCAAGAGCATGTCATTAAACCGGCTGTCCCTGCGGAATGGCTGGACGATCAAACGAAATATTTCATTAATCCGACCGGCCGTTTCGTGATCGGGGGACCGCAAGGCGATGCAGGCCTGACAGGCCGTAAAATCATCGTGGATACGTACGGCGGTTACGCACGCCATGGCGGCGGTGCATTTTCCGGCAAGGATCCGACCAAGGTTGACCGTTCCGCGGCTTATGCGGCGCGTTATGTGGCGAAAAATATCGTCGCCGCAGGATTGGCGGATAAGTGCGAAATTCAATTGGCTTATGCGATTGGCGTTGCCAATCCGGTCTCGATCAATGTAGATACTTACGGCACCGGTAAAGTGAGCGAGGAAGTATTGGTCGAAGTTATCCGCAACAACTTCGATCTTCGTCCTGCAGGCATTATCAAGATGCTTGACCTCCGCAGGCCGATCTACAGTCAAACGGCAGCCTATGGGCACTTCGGCCGCACCGATATCGACCTTCCGTGGGAACGCCTGGACAAGGCCGATAAACTCAAGCAAGACGCATTAGCCTTATCGAAAAAATAGATCCTCGAACCGTCTTCTGATTGGAAATCCAACGGAAGACGGTTTTTTGTGTTCTCCTATAAACTTCCTGCTAAAATATTCCGAAATATGAAGTACTACTGTCTTTTTCTTTGAGGAGTGAAGCGGATTGGTCCGGAAGTTGAAATTTATTGCAGGTATAGTCATTGCAAGTTTAATCGTCCAAACGTTGATTACCGGACTTATTGTACATCCCACCAGGACTAAGGCGGCGGCAGAGGGACCGGTGCTGCTAGGTACCTATCCGGTTGACAATGCGAATAATGTTCCCGCAGGAGCATCGTTAACGCTGACGTTTGATGAAAATGTGGTGAAAGGAACCGGCTCCGCCGCAATATCAATACGCCGTGTTTCCGATAACAAAATCGTGGAATCTTTCATTGCGGCCACAAGCGGTCAGGTACAGATTCATTCAACGAATAAAAATGTCGTAACAGTAACCCCGTCAAGCAATACTCTACAAGCGGGAACAAGCTATTATGTATTCATTGATGCCGGAGCATTCCGTAATCAAGCAGGGTTTAATTATCAAGGCATCGCCAGTGCGACCGCCTGGGACTTTACCGTTGTAGCCGCGGATACGACATCACCTGTCATAACAAATAAAGTGCCGGCACCAGGAGCAACGGCTCCGATGGGAACGACGCTTCAGTTGACGTTCAATAAGACCGTGTACGCTTCCAGCGGAAACATTACGATACATAATACAGTTACAAATGACACCCAGGTGATCAATGTTTTATCGACTTCCGTTCAAGGGAGCGGAACGAATACGATCACAGTTACGCCAACGATTTCCTTGCAGGCCAGCAGCAATTACTCCGTATCGGTCGGCAGCGGCGCTTTTCAGGATCAATTCGGAAACAGCTCGGCTGAAATCAGCGGATGGGCATTCCGAACGGCAGCGGCACCGATGAATATGCCTGTAATATTACCGCGAGATAATGCAGCAGGTGTGAGCTTAAGCTCTCCCTTAACCATGACATTCGAAGAAAACGTCAATAAGGGAACGGGCTCGATTATAATCAAACGCCTATCAAATAACAGCACGTTTCAATCAATTGATGTGACGGCAAGTGACGTCTCTATTTCGGGGAAGGTCGTTACTATCAATCATACCGCTTTTGAAACGAACACCGGTTATTATGTGATTGTCGAAGAGGGGACTTTTACATCGGCAGGCAGCCCATCGGTTAAATTTCAGGGAATAACAGACGCCTCCGCTTGGAATTTCTCGACTGCCATTGGAGCCGATTCCACAGCGCCGACAGTTACCGGGCTCAAACCGGCAGATAACGCCACGCAGAATTCGTTAAGCTTCAATCTGGAAATGACGTTTAGCGAGCCCGTATATCCGGGCAGCGGGAATATCGTAATCAAAAATGCAGCCAACGACGTTGCATTGACGACCATTCCGGTTACGTCCGGCCACTTAGTCGGGGGCGGAATAAACAAGATCACGATTAACCCTGGCGTACAATTTGTCAATAGCAATACTTACTATGTTCAAATAGGAAATCAGGCTTTACGCGATGCGGCCGGAAATAACTTCGCCGGGATCAACGATAAGACGACCTGGAATTTTACAGTGACACAGGATACCGCTGCGCCTTTTATAACCGCTTTGTCGCCGGCAAATAATGCAACGGCGGTGGCGCTCAATTCAAGCTTTACGGCTACGTTTAGCGAGCCGGTTGTAACCGGCACCGGGGAAGTCCGTCTGAAGCGGGCCGGCAGTAACGTACAGCCTGTTAACGGTGCTATACAAATCGATTCGAATGATCCGCTAAAGATCCGTATTACTTTCCCGGACGGATCGCTTAGCAGGAATACGGCGTACTATATTGAAATGGGATTCGGTTCGGTCCGTGACCTTTCAGGGAATCCTTTTGTCGGCATTTTGAACGAATATCAGTGGACCTTTCGGACAATCGGCTCCGACTCCACTCCGCCCTCGATCAGCACGTCCGAGTTGACAAGCGGCACGAAAATCGTTTTGACTTACAACGAAACGCTGGATCAGAATTCTGTACCCTCAGCGGCGAATTTCTATGTCACGATTAATGATGCAGCCAGAGCGGTCACAGCTGTAGAAGTCAGCGGTTCGACGTTAGTTCTGACGCTTCAAAGCGGTGTGTTGTTAGGCCAGACGGTGAAGCTCTCCTATTCCAAGGGCTCATCGCCCATTCAGGATTTGTCGGGGAACGCAGCGGGCAGTATTACGGAGCGGCTTATATCCGGCTCTCCGGATTCAACGCTTCCGAAACCTGTTAGCGGATCGGTAAGCGGGAATATGGTAATGCTTGTATTTAATGAAAAGTTAGCTGAGATGAATACGGCAGGATATGCGCAATTCTCCGCAAATGTCGGAGGCTCGTACCGCTCCATTTCATCCGTTGCCGTCAACGGCACGATTGTCATGTTGATGTTAAGCAGCCCGGTTACAGACGGACAAGCGGTTTCGATCAGTTACAATCCGGGGTCGTATCCGCTGCGGGATCAATCCGGAAATGCGGCGCAAGCATTCAGCAGCTTCTTTGTAACGAATTCACTTGATTTACAGGCGCCGGTCATGCAAAGCATTACAGCAAGCGGTACGAATGTGACCGTTACCTATAATGAAACGTTAGATCCGGCATCGATTCCTCTCACGAATCATTATGCGGTGATTGTGAACAATACTGTCGGAGCCGTCAGCAAAGCAGAGGTGTCGGGAACTCAGGTTAAGCTGACGCTGTCGACGGCGATTGCGGCGGGAAATACCGTGCAGGTCAGCTATTTTTCCGGAGTGCCCGCCTTGATGGATATGTCGGGGAACGCAGCAGCCCCCTTCTCCAACCAATTAGCCGTTACAGGCTCGGCAACCGGTTCAGGCTCCATTGCTGCCGGCATAATCAATGCAACGGTGGGGGGACAGACGCTTACGCTGACTTTCAATCAGTCGCTGCATTCGGCTTATGTCCCCGGGATTACGTCATTCAATGTGAAAATCGGCGATTCCGTCCATAACGCTTCGAAGGTAACGGTCTCTGGATCAACCGTGACCTTGCAGCTGGCGAGAACGGTTGAAGCCGGAGAAACGGTGAGGGTCAGTTATATCGCTTCGGGAACGCAGCTGCGTTCTTTAAACGGTCAATTGATTTCGTCTTTTACGGATTATTGGGTTCAAAATCTTTCAGGTACATCATCTGCGGCTTTGCCTGCTTATTTAGAGGTATCAGATCTCGACGGTATAACAATGAAAACAACCGGTGCCATAGTGAACTCGGATGTTTCACCGGCCGGAAAAAGAAGCAATCGTTATACGCTGCCTGCAGACAATGTACAGACAGCTTACAACGCATTAAAATCCGGCGTTTCGGCGACCCCCAGGTTGTTGATCACCGTACCGGAATCGGAGGCGGCGGCGATCGTAGCCATTCCGCTCCAGCAGCTGGAGGATGCGTACAAACAGATTTCCAATGCATCTGTTGCCGTGAAGCATAAAGATGCAGCCTATGAAATACCGCTTCAATATTTGAATTTCACTGAATTGAGACATCTGGCCGGAACAGGGACGGCAAGCGGCCACTTGCTGATCCGAATCGATCCCGGGACAACGGCCGATTCAGCAGCGTTGATCAACGCGGTCAACAGATCGCAGGCACAGATTGTGGCTTCACCAGTCGATTACCAGGTTTCTTTATTAAACGGCTCGAAAGAGCAGCCGCTGAATAACTTTAAGGGATATGTGACCCGAACGGTGAAGACGCCGACCTATCTCGATGCCGCTAAAGCGGCTGCGGTATGGCTCGATCCGGAAACGAATCTCTTGTCCTATGCTCCGACGGATGTACAGACGAGTAATGGATCAAGCACCGTCACTTACAAACGCAAAGGAAACAGCGCTTATGCCGTTATATACGGCGCCGCTTCGTTCAATGACGTGGAAGGGCATTGGGCGAAAAAAGATATTGTGCTGCTTTCAAGCAAAATGATTACCGAGGGGCGGACCAGGGCGAAATTTGAGCCGAATAAACCGATTACGCGCGGAGAATTTGCGTCCTATATTGTCCGCGGGCTCGGATTGTCCGGGAATCGGCAAGCATCGGAAAAATTCAAGGACGTCAATCTCTCAACGACGATGGCCGCCTATATCGGCGCGGCTGCGGAAGCGGGGATCGTTCTTGGAAATACGGATGGAACCTTTAAACCGAACAACCCGATCACCCGGCAGGAGATGGCGGTCATGATGATTCGCGCCGCTTCTGCAGCCGGAGTTAAGGTGGAATTAATGAATTCGCAGGCATCTTATTTGGCTAAATTCAAGGATCGGGCATCGGTTGCCAAGTGGGCGGAGCAAGATTTGGCGAAGGCGATCGATACCGGCGTTATCGGCGGTACGACGGGGACGACGCTCTCGCCGAAATCGGACGCTACCCGCGCCCAGGCGACGGTCATGATCAAGCGGCTGCTTGTATATATCGATTTCTTGGATGTATGAGAAAGAACGGGACTGCTTCTCGAATGAGATGCAGTCTTATTTTTTTCCTGCCTGCAGCTTTGTGACGATTCGATTAAAGTCTTCTCATCTATCGTAACTTTTCCGGTAGTCTAGTAGTCTATATCTAAGTAGATTTCTAGATAGAATGGGAGAGTTGTGAGAGGCTATGCAAAAACCGCAGGAGAGAACGGATGAGAACGGAACGAAAAGGAACAAAGCAACGGGGGCAAGCTCACGGGCTGCGCGGAGAATCCTGCTGCTGACACTAAGCGGCGCATTGCTGATTCACCCGTTTGCAGCGCCGGCCGTCGTGTCGGCGAATGGAACGGGGACGCAGACCCAGGTTACGGTGACGGAACTCAAGCTGGTGAAGGAAGAAATGCTAACCGCAGGGGCTAAGCGGCTGGATTATCTCTGGACTTCAACCCGCGGAGGGGAGCCGGTGCGCTCCAATGTGCATGTAATTGAGATCGACTTGTCGAATCCATACGTTAGTCTCGATGTGATGAGCGGGAAAAACAATACGGTCGCAAATCGCAATTCAATTACGAATATGGTAAAAGAGACAGGTGCAGTTGCGGGTGTTAATGCGGATTATTTCAATATGTCGGCTGAAGGTGTGCCGATGGGCCCGCAAATTACAAGCGGAACGTTCATGTCGAGTCCTTCGGTGCTGCAGGGGATGTATGCTTTTGCACTGACGAAGGACCGCACTCCGATAATAGATGAATTCGGCTTTGAAGGAGAACTTGTTGCGGCTAACGGGCAATCCTTCAGCCTTTCCGGCATTAACCAAACCTCCTATATGATGGAGGTGGGCGGCCAGGCGCAGCGCAGCCATGTGAATGCCATGTATATTTATACGAGCGCCTGGACGTCTGCGGAACGTCCGAATACGGCGAACAGCGCGACTACGCCGACCGAGGTGCTTGTACAGGACGGCATTGTCGTGCAAATCGCGGAAAATACAACGCTGCCGCTTAATCCGCCGGCAAACGGTTATATTTTGCGTACGCACGGCACTGCCGCCAAATTCGTAAAAGAGAACTTGACGGTTGGAAGCAAGGTAGAAGCGAACTACCGGCTTGTATCGCTTACTACAGGAGCGAAAAAGAATCCCGAAGACTATCAAATGATGGTCGGAGGGCATACGATTCTCGTTGATGGAGGAACAACGGCGCAGTTCACGCGAAGCGTCAGCGGGGTCAGCGGCAGCTCCGCGGTATCGAGAACGGCAATCGGCTATTCCAGGGATAACAAGAAAGTCTATATGATCACAACGGAGCGGCAAGGGGACAGCAGCGGAATGACGCTTTCCGAGCTGCAAAACGTCATGGTCTCTCTGGGCGTGTGGAAAGGGATCAATCTGGACGGGGGCGGATCAACGACAATGGTCGACCGGCCGCTCGGCGATTTCAACCCAAAACTGGCCCATGGAACTCAAAACAACGACGGCACCGTACAGCGTTCAGTCGTCAACGGAATCGGTGTATACACTTCCGCCCCTAAAGGCGAGACCCTCGGTATTAAGGCAAGCGGACCGAACACGCTGTTTATCGGACAAGAAGCGTCGTATTCGCTTAAAGCCTACGATACCTACTACAATCCGATCGATCCTGCGGGGATGACGGCGGAATGGAGCTTGAGCGACAAGCTTGGAACGTTTTCGGGCAGTACATTAACGCCTGCGCGTGCCGGCAAGGCGACGTTAAGCATTAAATCCGGCAAGGCTTCGGATAACTTGCCGATAGAAGTCATCGGCCAAGAGCAGATCGTTCAGATGACGATCGACGCCGGTACCAACGCGCTCCAGCAAGGCGCGCAAATTCCGCTTCCGGTACGTGTCAAGCTGAATGACGGACGGGAATTGAACGTGCCCGCTTCGACGGTCAAGTGGGAGCTTCAGGGATTCGTCGGCAGCGTGCAGAACGGTCAGTTGAAAGTTGAGAAGCTTAAACCTGGCATTACGACGGCCTATGCAATCGCAAGATATGACGGCTACTCCGCGGTAGCGGTATTTTACCCGGGTACGGCGGCGAAAGCATGGGAGAATTTCGACAATGTCACCTACCCGATCACATTCCAAGGTGCGCCGGCCGAAGTGCAAGGAACCACGACTGTCGTTAAGGGGCTGCCGGGAAGAGAGGCGGCATCGGCGCTGCAAATCACATATGATTTCTCTGCCGGCACAGGCGGAAAATGGGCTTATGCCGTTCTGAATGGCGGCGGACGCCAGGTAGAAGGGCAGCCGATGGCAATCACGGCGGATGTCTACGGAGACGGCAGCAACAATTGGCTCCGCGCGGAAGTGGAGGATGCCAAGAAAGAGATTCACTATATCGATTTGGCCAGACCGATCGATTGGACGGGATGGCAAACGGTTCGGACGGACATGACCGGCATGAACCTTGCCTATCCGATCAAAGTAAGAAAGATTTATGTGGCAAGTCCGGAGCTAGGTCAGAACGAGCGGGCGTTATTCGGGCAAGTCGCGATTGATAATATCGCGTTTGAATATGCCGGGGCGCCGGCCGAGGTTACTCCGACGGTTATTCTCACCGCGGGTAAGAAGGAAGCGACGATTAACGGCCAGGCCGTGAAGCTGGACGTTGCGCCTCTTATACTGAAGGGGACAACCTATCTGCCGCTGAAGTTTCTTGCCGATGCGGTCGAAGGGCAGGTAGCCTGGGACAATACAGCGAAACGGGCAACCTTTATCCGCGGCGATAAGCTGCTGGATGTCTGGCTCGGCAAGCAGCAATTTGTTTTGAACGGCACCCGCTCCGAGGCACAGGTTGCGCCGATTGTTGTAAAAGGACGGACGCTGGTTCCCGTCAGACTGGTCTCGGAGCAGCTTGGACTAACGGTTCGCTGGGAAAATGCGACAAAGAAGATTACGATCCAATAGTCTAACGATTTTACCCTGATTATGGTATGATATTGAAAGTGGAACTCTGGAATCAGAAAGTGGGAAAAGCGCGCGTGGATTATCTAGTCAACGATATTGATAAGGTCATCAAGAATGCTGTTGAGGTGATGGAGAACAGTAAATATCAAATCTTTGAAATCTGCGAATCCGCTCGCAAAGAATTTACCCTTCTGAACAAGGAGCTGGAACAGGTTATTAGAGAAACGGCGGAGACGATCTACAAGGTGGATCGTCTCGAGCTGGACTATCGGCGTGCAAGAGTACGGCTTACCGAGGTAAGCCGTGATTTTGTACAATACAAGGAAGAGGATATCAAGGTCGCTTACGAGAAGGCGACTCAGATTCAGCTCGATTTGATGATGTTCCGCGAGAAGGAGAGCTATCTGAAGGCCCGCAGGGATGATCTCCAGCAGCGGGTCAGAAGTGTAGAGAGGTCCATCGAGCGGGCGGAATCGATCAGTTCCCAGGTCAATGTAGTGCTTGAGTATTTGTCTGGTGATCTGGGCAACGTCACGCGAATCTTGGAATCGGCCAAAAATCGACAGCTTATCGGATTGAAAATTATTTTGGCGCAGGAGGAGGAAAGAAAACGGATTGCCAGAGAAATTCATGACGGACCGGCGCAATCGCTCGCCCATTTAGTTCTTAGGACGGAAATTGCGGAAAGAATGCTGCTCAAGCAGGAATTTCAATTAGTGCAGGACGAATTAATAGATTTAAAGGAACAGGTTCGCTCAGGGCTGGAAGAAATCCGGAAAATTATTTTTAATTTGCGTCCAATGGCCCTGGATGATTTGGGACTTGTGCCTACCTTGCGTAAGTTTGTGCAGGATTTTGAAGAAAAATCGAAGATACGCACGACTTTTGAAACCGTTGGTCGGGAAACACGATTGCCGTCCGCGATGGAGGCGGCGATCTACCGTTTGGTTCAAGAAGCTTACATGAACGCATTGAAGCATGCAAACCCCTCAGTCGTTGCCTTAGAGGTTACATATCAGACGGACAAGGTGAAGATCGTGATCCAGGACAACGGTACCGGATTCCATGTTGAGGCGACCGAAACACAAGCGAGAGAGAATGCGAACTTCGGTTTGATCGGCATGCGCGAGAGGGTCGAGCTACTTGAGGGGAGGATGGTGATCGAATCAACAATTAACGTGGGAACCAGAATAACGATCCACATCCCAATCAATGCGGAGCAAAGAAAGGAGTAACGATAATGGACCAAAAAATATCGGGAAACCGAACAATTAAAGTACTCATTGCAGATGACCACCAATTATTTCGCGAAGGCTTAAAACGAATTCTCAACATGGAAGAGGACTTGGAAGTGATTGGGGAATGCGGCAACGGCATTCAAGTGCTGGAGTTTTGCAACGGCTGCAAGCCGGAAGTTGTGCTGATGGATATCAATATGCCGGTGGAGAACGGGGTCGTCGCAACAGAGCGGTTACGCGATATTTTTCCGGATGTGAAGGTTATTATCCTTTCGATCCACGACGATGAAAGCTATGTCTTCGAGACGCTGCGCAAGGGCGCGTCCGGTTATTTGCTTAAAGATATGGAAGCGGAAGCGCTGATCAATGCGATCCGTTCCGTCGTCAGCGGGCATGCCTATATCCACCCGAAGGTTACGGGCAAGCTGATCAACCAGCTTCGCCGGATGACCTATCTTGACGAGATAGGGGCGGTATCCGACGCGGCGGCGACGAAAGAGGCCGGCGTGAAATTCATTGCCGGCGAGAACAATCCGCTCACGCGCAGGGAAGCGGAAGTACTTCGTTTGATGGCGGAAGGCAAGAGCAATAAGCTGATCGGCGAGTTTCTGTACATCAGCGAAAAAACCGTTAAAAACCATGTCAGCAGCATTTTGCAAAAAATGGAGGTTGACGACCGGACGCAGGCGGTTATCAATTCGATCAAAAACGGTTGGGTAACCTTGTAAGGCAAGAGATTGAATGACGACCCGGCTAAACCGCTTGAAGGTTCCGATTAAACCGGAAAAAGCCTGGTTTAACGGTATAACATACCGCTATTTGTCACGGTGTTCGCTTTGCAATGAAAAATGGGAAAAAATTATCGCTATTTAACGGACCGCTGGAGTGATTTTCTCCAGCGGTTTTACTTTAAATTCTAAGAAGTTATAAGTTTCACACTTGTATCTGCTTAGAATTCTCCGTGAAACGAAGCTTAGCCGCCAGAGGACGGCGAAGTACGCTTGTTAGCGTGCCCAGATGGAGGGGCCAGGCTCCCGCGTAGCTAGTAAACAGATCCAAAAATAAAGAGATAATTTACTCTAGAAGAGGAATTATAGTTTGCAAAGTTAAATATTAATGGCATGAATATATGATAATATTGATTAATGAATCAAACCATATATCTGGGTCTGGAGATAAACGCCATGCAGAAAGGCAGTTTCCGGGGGCTCAGGTTTTTTTTCTGACAAGTGCAGGGGCGGAAGGTTTCCAATTCGTCTATTACTGTGGAAGCTGAGAGACTTGAGAGGAGAGACTTTGAGCTTGGCTCAAAGATCCCTGTGTAATGCTCAAAGATCCCTATGTAAGGAGGGAGAGAGATACGGGACGAAGAGTTGGTTAAACAAGTGGCCGGCGGGCAGACGGAATTGTTCGAACAGATTGTAGAGCGTTACCGCCAGCAGCTCTATGCATGCGTATATGCCGTGCTGCGGCATCCGAAGGATGCGGAGGATGCGCTTCAGGAAGCATTCGTGCGCATCTATCTCTCTCTTCCTCAGTATCAAGGACAGGGGTTCAAGACTTGGGCGACAAGAATTGCCGTTAATATGGCGATTGACCACAAGCGGCGGATCGGCAGAAGACAGGAGGTGCCGGCCGGCGCGGTCGGTGCGGACGAAGCGCGTCTGGATAGCGGGGAGTCCGCAGGCTCAGTCCATACGTCGTTGTTCCGTGCAGGCACAACCGAGCCTGTTGATGTCACTGTGATGAAAGAAGAGCGCAGAACGCGGATCCAAGCGTTAATCCATACGATGCCGGAAGGGTACCGGAGCGTCGTGCAGGCCTTTTATCTGGAGGAAAAGAGCTATAAGGAAATTGCCGAGTTGGAACAAGTGGAGCTAAAAACGATTGAATCCAGGCTGTACCGCGCGAAGCAATGGATACGTAAATCTTGGAAGGAGGAGGATTGGGAATGAACCATCGGGATGTGGGGTTTTGGCGGAAGTATGCGGATGATGCCGTTGCAGAGAAAGAGAGAGAAGAAGCGGAGACACATCTCTATACCTGTGACCGGTGTTTGCGTTTATATATGCAAGCCGTCCAAGCGAACGAAACGATTGAATTGCTGACGGACGAAAACGCGCTGGAGCTTACCGAGCGGATTATGGCCGATCCGGTCATCCGGACCCTGCCTCCTCTCCGATCCGGTACCGCAAAGCGAATTGAACGCGGAAGGACAGCCGTCCACTATGCGATTGCGGCATGTCTGACGCTGCTGCTGATGTCGGCCGGCGTGTTTCAAGAGCTGGTTGCGCATACCGGGGAGTTCCGCAATGACGCCGGCAGCTTGAATTGGGAGCGGGACGTATCATTGACCGACCGGATGATGGAGAAGACGTCCGGCTGGCTGGATGACTGGAAGGAAGAAGAACGAACAAATCATAGGAAAGACAGAGGGAGGTAAACCGATGTATCGAAATCCGATAGCTATCTTTTTCATCAATTTCATCCCGGGCTTTGGCCACTTGGCTGTCAACCGGAAAGGGAGGGCGGTGGTGTATCCGCTGTTGTTTTTCGGCATATTAGGCGGCGGATTAATGCTGTCGGTTGCTGCAAGTGAAGAGGGTCCATTCGTTGTGGGGCTCATTTTGGCAGTTTGTATATGGATCATTAATATGATCGATATCATCATATACCTGCTTCGGCATCCGATTCCGCAGGTCGCGGGAACAGCCTACTATTCGGGTGCGGCCGGAGAGGGACCAGCAGGCGGAATTGGAGCAATGGAAACGCCTGCGATGCAGGCCCATTCTTCCTCAGCTTACGGTTTCGATCCTGCGGCCGGAGGCGCCGGTATGGGCAGAGCCTCTGTTCAGCCGGGCGGGTCTGCCCAAGGGACGGAAGCGGGGGAGCGTTTTTTTACGATCTTGCTTTCCATGATTCCGGGGCTCGGACATTTGCAGCTTGGACTCATGCAGCGCGGCCTTACGCTGCTGGTCGGATTTTTCGGATTGTTGACGATGATTGTCTTTGTCTCAGTATTGACGGACCAACCGGGGTTCCTTGCCTTTCTCGGCGCGTTGCCGATTATATGGCTTTATGGCATGGTCGATGCGATTCGGCTTGTCGGACGTAAGCAAAGAGGTGAAACGATAAAGGATACCACCATTCTTGAGGATTGGGACAGCCACCGCGAAAATGGCAGACGGAGCCGGCTTGTGGCAACGCTGTTATCGCTGTTCCCCGGTGCAGGTCATATGTATCTTGGGTTGCAACGCCGCGGCTTGCAGTTGATGGCCGGATTTCTGTTTTCGATATATTTGCTGGACGCGCTTCATCTGACGCTGTTTTTGTTTTTGGTGCCGATAATCTGGTTTTATGCCTTTTTCGACGGACTGCAGCAAACCTCCAAATATGAAAGCGGCGAGCTGGTAGATGAGCCGGTCATCAATTGGCTGATGAACCGCCAGAAGTGGGTCGGAATCGGCTTGCTTGCTCTTGGCGTATATTATTTGTTCGACCAGTTGGCCTTGGACTGGATTCAGGAGTTTTTCGACAGTTACGAATTAACAAGGCAAATCGAACGTTATGTTCAAACCGGATTGGTCGCTGTCCTGCTCATCGGCGGAGGGGTTAAGCTGCTCATCGGCAGCGGACGCAAAAGGGGGCGTTCCTGATGAACTCGAGACAATATCGGGTCGGCAGCTGGTCGATGGGCATCGCAATGATTTTCATGGGACTGGTGCTGATCGCTTCGCAGCTGTGGGGCTTGGCCTGGCTTGACCATGCCATGTTGTGGTGGCCGCTGCTCCTGGTGCTGCTTGGAGCGGAAGTGTTGATATATCTATGGCGCAGTCAGCATGAGCAGCCGGTCATTAAATACGATATATTCAGCATTATGATTGTCGCGTTTCTCGGAGGGATGTGTCTGTTGTTCTCTGTCGGTCATGCGACAGGCGCGGTCGTGGAGATTAGAGAAACAATCGGAGCGAAAATGAAATCGGTTGACATCGCCCCGTTGCAGCAGGAGCTTAGTCCTTCGGTCAAGCGTGTGGTGCTGCAGGCGGAACAATATTTGGGCGGCTCGATCCATATAGAAGCGGGTGAATCGGCCCGTGTCGAACTATTCGGAAACTGCCGAATGGCGGTTAACGACGGGGGGCGGGACGATATGGCGAAGCTGCAAATATCGCGTTACCGGCAGGTTGAGGACACGGTCTACTTGGCGGTAAACAAGCCGGATGAAGGCGGAGTCATCAATAAGGGTGCGGCAAGCTGTTATGTGACAGTCGTATTGCCCCAATCGTTGAACGTTGACCTGTCCACAGGCCCGAACCATGTACTGATCCCAACAACTCCCAAGACGTGGAACAAGGTAAAAGGCGGATATTGATCAAACCTGCAGCAATATAGGGTAACCCCTGGGCGCCCCCCGGCATATGATGTCACAAAACGGGAGGTGGCTCGGGATGGTGACCATTTTCGTTGCTATCGTCTGCTGTTACGCTATTGCATGTATTGCGGTGCATGTATTCAGGCATATCAATAAAAATAAAACTTCCGTCATTCGGCATTATGTGCTTGTCGGCGACAATCATGAAAAGCAAATGGAGTGGTATATCCGTTCGATCCGGTGGTTCTCCTTGCTCTCGGGAGCTCCGGCGAAAATAACGGTAATCGATGAGGGGGCGACGGACGAAACGCCGGCTATCGTTCTGAAGCTTCAAAAGACGGATGAGGACTTGGCGCTTAAAGCCGGGCCGTCTCCGCTGTCGATGGAGACCGGTACGGAAGGCGGTCCGGTAAGGGACTCTTCGCAGTACTTGTGGATGCTTCAAGCTGAAGGCATCGTCTCCGCTTCGGAGCATGCTGTGCTCATCGATTTGCGCAGCGAGGACCACTTGTCGAAGCTGCCGTTATAGCGTCCGAGGCTTATGTGGAACAGTTTACAAGCATGTAAAACATTGATCGATGTCCGAATGTAAGGTATAATGAGTGCAACAAGCTGAAACGGCCTGTAGTGAGACTATCCTTCTTATCTTTTCATAAAGCTGGAGTGAAGCACACTCTTGAAGCGCGATGCGCTTTGGGGGTGTGTTTTTTGTTCTGTTTGTAGAGCAGGGATAATGATTGGGGCAACTTGTGGATGAATCTGTGGATAAATTGTGAGTATTGTGGATGGATTGTGAATGTTGTGGATAGTCTGTGGGCGGATTGTGGATAAGCTCCGTGCAAAAGGGGGAATCTCTGCTACTTGCGAATGTTTTCGACCACTCTCCCTTTCGCTCAGTATACGTTCTTTGAGCATTCCAGGAGCAGGGGATGCCGCGGCACCAACCGGCTGTAGCAAGTTTGATAGAAGGAGGTTCGTATTTATTGAAGGGCTGGATCTATGCGGTTGAGTTCCGGAAAAATTGGCAGATCCGGGTGTCCATTGACGCGGAGACGGATAGGATGTATTGGCTGGATATGAATTTTCGTGCCGGTGTGTTGCAGGCAACGGGTCGGCCGGATGGAAGAGAAGAGAGGGATGATGCAGCAGAGCTATGTGCAGCACAGCTATGGATATGGCCGGCACCTCTGCCGCTTGGCGTTGCGCTGCGGGCTGCAGCGCTATGGGATGATCCGCCCGGAAATTATTACCCGGCTGGGAGGAAGGAAGCGCTGCAGAGGCTGCAGGCAAGCGTCAGACGGGCAATCGAGGAGGCGGGTGACGACGAACGGAGCGGAATGATCGCCGCCGGTTGGCACGGCGGCGGCTATGTTGCGCCGGCCATGCCGGGGGCGGTTATGGCCGGGTCGATGCAAGCGATCCGCGCGTTGCATGCGGATCGCGGGGAGCGCGGCGCGGCGGAGCGATATGCGGCCCGCGCTCACGGGCAGGCGCTGGCGGCGGCGTCGCTTGCCGCAGCCGGCGCCATGCAGGGCCGTGCGCTGCTGTCGGGCGAAGCGCACGCCCTGCTCGCCGCCGCAGGCGCCGGCCGGCCCGGCGGAGCAAGCTGGAACGCGGTGCTCCAGCTTGCTGCGCTGCTCGGCCGGCTGCGTCTGAGCAGCGCCGTCGCAGCTACGGCGCAGCCGCGGCGATGGGGCGCGCTCGCGCAGGCGCTATGGCGCCCGCGGCGGCGGTACCGCTGCCTGCGCTGCGGCAGCGGCGAGGCGCACATGCGCCGCACGGCATGCGCGGCGTGCGGGCGCATGTGCGCCTATTGTGAAGCGTGCCTGGCCATGGGCCGGGCACGCGAGTGCGAGCTGCTCGTGCTGGGCGAGCCGCTCGAAGCCGCTCACGCTGCCACCGATGATTTGCGGCAGCATGAGCGGCTGGCCCGCTCGCGCGAAGCGCGATTGCGCCGCTGGGGCCTGCAACCGGCGCAATTCGCCGCTGCGGGCGCGGCGCTGCAGCTGCTGGAGCGGGCCGAAACAAAGCCTTCGCAGGGCGGCGGAAATCGTGAAGCTTCTTCAAAAGCACGGGCTTGGTCGCCGCAATCAGTGCGCGAGTTTCTATTGTGGGCGGTGACGGGGGCGGGCAAAACGGAAATGATCTTCCCGCTCATCGAATCCACCCTGCTTAGCGGCGGCCGAGCGCTTGTCGCCACGCCGCGGCGAGATGTCGTGCTCGAGCTTGCGCCGCGGCTTCGAAAAGCTTTTCCAGGGTCTAACCTCATCACGTTGTACGGCGGCAGTGAGCAGCGCTGGGAGAAGGCCGACATTACGCTTGCGACGACGCATCAGCTGCTCCGGTTTGCGCGAGGGTTTGAGCTTGTCATTATCGACGAGCTGGATGCGTTCCCGTTCCACGGAGATCCGATCCTTCAATATGCCGCTGAAAAGGCTTGCGCGCCAGGAGGCATGAAGGTGCTGTTGTCGGCGACGCCGCCGGAGGAGCTGCAGCGCAAGGCGCGCAAGGGGTTGCTTCCGCATGCGCGGGTACCGGTCCGCTACCACGGGTATCCGCTGCCCGTCCCCTTAATGGTCGCGAGCCCAAGCGTGGAGCAGCTTCTCAAGCGTCCGTCTTTGCCTGGAAAGCTGGTAAAGATCATCGGCAAATCCGTTGCCAGAGGAGCGCAGCTGTTTATATTCGTACAAAAGATTCGTCATGTAGAGCCGCTTGTCACGAGGTTGCGCCAAGTATTAGATGAACCTGTCGAAGGGACTTCGTCTCAGGATCCGCAGCGGACGGAGAAGGTGCGATTATTCCGGGAACGCCGCATACGGGTGCTGGTGACGACGACCATTCTAGAACGCGGCGTGACCGTTCCGATGAGCGACGTGATCATTTTCGATACCGACAGCAAGCTGTTCGACGCGGCATCCTTGATCCAGATGGCCGGACGGGCCGGACGGTCGGCGGACGATCCGTGCGGAAACGTTTATTTCATCAGCCCGGCAAGGAACCGGCCGCAAGCGGCGGCGATCAGACAAATTAAACAGATGAACCGGATTGCCGCTACGTCCGGCTATTTGAAAAAATCTCTCGATAAGGGACAAGGGAGGTGACGGGAATGAAATTATCGCTGGATCTCCTGCTTGACCTGCTGCGTCAGGGGAGTGCATACCTGGCTGAACTGCTGCAGGCCCGCCGGACGGCTTGCTTGATGTGCGGGCAATCCATTATTCGATCCGGTCAAAGCCCGGCCGGTCAGAACAGCCGGCTCAATTCGTTTACGCAAGCTGAGTCATTGTGCGATCATTGTCTCCGATCGATACCATGGATCGGCGAGATCCGCTGTTTCGTCTGCGGCCGTCCCGTTCACTGCGATGACTGCGCCCGCCGCAGCGACGCGGCGCTGATCGGGAACCGCAGCGCCGTCCGGTACGACCCGGTCATGCGAGGCTGGCTTGCATTATATAAATATCGCGGCAAGGAGTCGCTGGCACCGATTCTGGCCCGGATGCTGCATCCGGCTTTTGAACAACTGTCCGCAACGGTGGCTGAGAGACAAAAGGCAGACAGGTGCGGCTCAGGCGTCAATCGGAGGATTGGCCGATCGATGCCGCTGCACTATTCGGAGCTGTGGGACGCGGTGACTTACGTACCGCTCAGCGAAGCCAGGGCGTTGGAACGGGGATTTAATCAGGCCGAGCAACTGGCCGCGGGTATATCCCGGGCCTACGGAATACCGCTGTTTCCGCTGCTTGCACGAAGGCGCGACACACAGAAACAAAGCTTTAAGACGCGCGCGGAACGGATCAGAGATACGCGCTCCTTGTTCATCCCCGCATCGGGCGCGGAAGAGCTTCTCCGGAATCTTCATATAGGGAAACCGATTTTACGTATATTGGTGATCGATGATATATATACGACAGGCAGCACCGTTCATGACTGCGCCCGGGCAATTAGCGGGATTTCTCCCGTGCCTGCAGAGCTTTATTCGCTGACATGGGCGCGTTCCTAAAATAATGCCCTCTGGCAATTCAAATAAAAATAGTGAAAAAAATGTCTAAATCTATTAAAATGAGGACAAGTATCAGCTGCCTGCGGAAGGAGTCGTTCGTATGAACCTGGATAATTGTCCTCGTTGCGGCAAGTTATTCGCCAAAAATTTCAGAGAAGTATGTGTGTCCTGTATCAAGGATATCGATAGAGAATATGAAAAGTGCGCCACCTTTTTAAGAGAAAACAGAGGCGCTTCCATTTACGAGCTTTCGGAGGAAACAGGGGTATCCGTCCGCCAGATTACGAAGTTTATTCGCGAGGGACGCATTTCATTAATAAATGCGCCCAATATGTCTTATCCTTGTGAAGTGTGCGCCACTCTGATCCGGGAGGGCAACATGTGTACGGATTGCCGGGCCAAGCTGATAAAGGAAGTCAGATCGGCGGGCAGGCTGCCGGCTGACGAAACGCGTTCGTCTAAATCGGGAGGAGCTTACCAGATTGGCGATCGGCTGCGGAATGATTAATCACGATTAAATGAATTATTACGGGGATTTAGACCGTTGTATTAAGTTTTGTATAACCTAAGCCGATAATATCCGTATAGGGTTATCGGTTTATTTTATTTCTTGATGGAATACGAGGTGGAAACGGTGAAAATAAATGAAACGAACCGTATTGGAAATCTAAACGCTTATCAAAAACAACAACAATATACGGGTCAAACAAACAAGAAGCGTAAGACGGATGAAGTGCAAATTTCAGCGGAAGCGCAAAAGCTGCTTACCGACAGCCGAATCAATGAGACCGAGCAAGCGGCCAGAATCCAAGAGCTGAAGGAGAACGTGTCGACGGGAACGTATAGGGTAGATGCCGACAAAGTCGCCGAGAAGCTGCTGAAGTACTTTAAATAACGTTGGAGAGACAGGTGAATTAATTTGTCTGTAGTGGACATATTGCAAACGCTGGAGAGGCAATCGGAACTTTATGGACAGCTATTGAAGACGGCGAAGGAAAAAACACCTGTCCTCATTCGGAACGATATGGAGCAGCTGAACTCGATCCTGCAAAAAGAGAGGAAACTGATCGCCGAGGCGGAGTCGTTGGAGCGCGATCGAATGCTGCATACGAACCGCCACTTTGCGCAAGTCGGCATCTGGTCAAGGACAAACACGCTTAGGGATTTGATCGTTACGGTCAGCAACCCGGAACAAAAAAAGCTGCTGCTGCAAAAGCAGAAGGAATTATCCGAATTGCTTCAAAGTCTGCAGAAGGACAATGAATTAAATCAGCAGCTGGTTCAGCAATCCCTCGCGTTTATCAATTATTCAATCGATTTGATGATCGACGATCCCGCGGAGGATGTTGTCTACCGCCACCCGCAAAAAGCATTTCCGGGCAATTCCCGAAACAGAATGTTTGATACGAAGGCGTAAAGGAGGGAACTTCCGAATGAGATCGACGTTTCACACGCTGGAAACGGCCAAAAGGAGTTTATTCACACAACAGGCTGCAATTAATACGACGGGCCATAATATTGCAAATGCCAATACGAAGGGCTACTCCAGACAAACCGTTAATATGGTGGCGGCAAGACCGATCGAAGCATACGGCATGAGCCGCTCCGTTGCCGCGGGCCAACTGGGAACGGGCGTGGAGTTCACTTCCATAGAACGTGTAAGAGTAGCTTATTTGGATGATCAGTTTCGAAACCAGAGCAAATATTTGGGGAGCTGGTCGGTTCAAGCGGATACTCTCGGCAAGCTGGAAGCGATCGTGAATGAACCGGGAGATACGGGAATACGAACGGTGCTGGAGAAGTTCTGGAAGTCATGGTCCGATTTAAGCAAGGATCCCGAAAATGTGACCGGCCGCAAAATCGTTCGGGAAAATGCGTTGGCAATGGTTGACGCCTTTAACCAAACGAGCAAGCAGCTATCTGATTTGAGTGCGGACTTAACGAAGAATGTAGAAGTAAAAGCCACTCAGATGAACACGATTATGAACACGATCGCCTCTTTAAATAATGAGATCCGACGGATTGAAGGACTGGGCGACCATGCCAACGACCTGCGGGATCAGAGAGACTTGCTGACGGACCAATTGTCGCAAATTGTGAATGTTCAAGTGATCGATACGGAGCAAGGCTATTCCATTAATATGGGTGGCATTAATCTGGTAGAGGGGACGACGGTGTCCCCGGTGACTGCAGATTCCTTGACCGCTGCACATCAGTCGGGCGATTTGAATAACGGCGAAGTTTTCGGAATGATTGTATCAAGGGATCTGTATGTGGCTGACTACCAGCGTCAGTTGGATACGCTGGCCAATACGCTGGCCAACGGTCAGTTATCCGTCACAATCCCTGCGGGTTCGGTGCTTCCCGGACAGACAACCCCTCTTGCCCAGGATACAGTCGTGACCGTAAACGGCATTAACGGATTGCATAAGCTAGGGTACACCCTTGAAGATCCTGAAAATCCTGGAGATCCGCCCGCGACAGGGCTCGATTTCTTCACTTTTGCAACAGGGGCAAGCGGTGTGACCGCAGCAAGCATCCGTTTGAATCCAGCCATTGATGCGGATACGAACAAGATCGCCACTTCACTGCGGACAAAGACGGAGAACGGTACCACAACGGTTGTACGGGGAAACAATACATTAGCATTGCTGATGTCGGAGCTTAGGGACGTTAAATTTAAAGTGGATGAATCTTCTGCCGGGTTCGGCATCTATGATTCGACACTGAACGATTATTACAGCGGTATGGTGGGGGCTCTCGGCGTTCAAACGCAAGAGGCGAACCGGCAGCTTGCGAATTCGAAAGCGCAATTGGAGCAAGTGGACATGAGCCGCCAGTCGGTCAGCGGCGTTTCGCTCGATGAGGAGATGTCCAATTTAATTAAATACCAGCATGCTTACAGCGCTGCCGCCCGGGTGATGACGACCTTCGATCAAATGATGGAGAAGCTGATCAACGGCACCGGAGTTGTAGGACGTTAATAACGGATATGGGAATGGAGGTTGACCAATGACGTTACGAGTGACGCCGGGTATGATGCATATGCAGCTTACCCGAAATCTGGAGCGCAATTTGTCCCAAATGCAGAAGCTGCAAAATCAGGTGACTACCGGCCGTAAAATCAATAACCCGTCCGATGACCCGGTAGGAATCACCTATGCGCTTCGATACCGTACTGAGCTTTCTGCGAACGAGCAGTACCAGAAGAATGTGGATTCCGCCTTGTCTTGGCTGGATTTTAACGATACGGTGCTATCACAAGCGGGAGATGTGCTTGGGCGGGTTAAGGAGTTGGCGGTTCAGGGCTCGAACGGCACGAATCCGCAGGTTGCGCTGGATAATATCGGGGATGAAATTGAGCAATTAAAGAAACAAATGCTTGATATCTCAAATAGCAAATTGAACGGGAAGTACATCTTTAATGGACAAGATTATGACAAGATGCCCTATGATCAATCGGTTCCGGGATTTGACGCAAAAATGGTGACAACCGATGACGCCCCCATTTCCTATGCCCTTGGAGTCGGCGTAACGCTGCCCGTCAATGTTACCGGGGGACAGGTGCTCGGCAATCCCCCTCCCGGAGATCCTGATAATGTATTTGCCGTACTGGATAATATTATCGCGGCGCTTGCGTCCGGGAATCATAGTGCCGTAGCCGGTGAAATAGCCAATGTCGAATCTAGAATGGACAAAATATTGAATGCCCAGGCCGAGATTGGTGCAAGAGTGAATCGTGTCGAGCTGATGCAGCAACGATTAAAGGATCTTGAAATAAACCTGACCGGCATGCAGTCGAAAACGGAAGATGCAGACTTCGAAAAGCTCCTTATCGATTCAAAGATCAATGAAAATATCTATCAGGCTTCGCTGTCTGTAGGCGCCAAAGTTATTTCTCCGTCGCTTGTTGATTTTCTGCGTTAAGGGTTCCATAACATGACGCTGCCAATTGTTCGGGCCGAATATCAGTTAGGCCGTATCGGCATAGAATCCCAGAAGGGTAGCTTTGAAATCCTTAGTCATCAACCCGTTCTTGAAGCTCAAACGATGCGGGCAAACATTTCGGCCCCAATGCTGATTCGACCTCAACTGCAGGTTGATCAAAGTCGAATGTGGGAAGCGCTGAACGGCGGGAGTCCGGTTACCTTTTGGAATCATATCTATTCTCAAATGCCCGAAATCGCCTTGCAGGGAATCGCACACATTGTGGAAAAGGGCAACCGGATGGGCGATTTGCGCATCCGTGAGAATCCGATTCCGGACATTGCTCTGGAAGATATGACTAAAGGAGCTCCGGAGATCCGAATCTATGGACCGGCTTCTGCAGATAACATTGATATCGAGTTTATTGAAGACCGGCCTGATGTGCGGATTGAACCCGGCACGGTTGAGATTCAGGCGAAAATCCGCAAGCCGGACATTCAATATCATCGCGGGAATGTCCGCATTTATATGGAGCAATACCCCGAGGTGCGGTATCATATCACGGGTCTTGATGTTCGTGTATAGTTTCTTGTGATATATGTAAGCTATAGAAAAACCGTAAACGGTTCTGTCTATAGCTTTTTCCATTCTTATCTACTATGATTGCATTAAAACGGGAGAGTGAATATTTGAAATGGAAGTGCAAACAAGCCGTTTCGGTGAGCTGAACGTAATGGAGAAAGAATTGTATACCTTCCCCAAGGGAATACCGGGCTTTGAGGATCAGACATCATTTATCATTGTTGCTCCGGAAGAGGACCGGCCGTTTGCTTTTTTACAGTCAGCCGCAAATCCGGAGCTGGTTTTTGTAATTGCGGATCCGTTCTTGTTTTACCCTGACTATGACTTCGAAATTCCGGAGCCTGTTCTTACGGAGTTGAACATTGAATCTTCCGACCAGGTGCTTGTCCGTTCAATCATAAACACCTCTAATGGACTGGAAGCTGCGACAATTAATCTAGTTGCACCAATCCTATTTAACGCTGAGGCGCAGCTCGGGAAGCAAGTCGTATTTGGCAAATCACCTTATACAACGAAGCAGCCGCTATTTGTTGCCGCGGACTAACCGTAGGAGGGACTTGAAACATGCTCGTACTTTCACGAAAAAAAGGTGAATCCATCATTATACAGGATGATATAGAAATCACGATCCTTGAAGTCAATGCAGATACGGTTAAAATCGGGATTAACGCTCCCAAGGAAGTAGAAGTATTGCGTAAAGAGCTTTATTCAATGGTTAGGGAAACGAATCTGGAGGCAGCCGCCCCTTTAACCGATTTAAAGGCTCTTCAAGACAAACTAAAAAATAATAAAAAAAATATGCAACAGCTATAAAGCAATTGCTAAAAGCATCCGATATAAATATTACAACCGGTTAAAGGGGCGGCCGACCTCAACCCGGCAAACCACATGGACGTGGGAACTTACAACCATTCAGGGAGGAATTATCAATGCGTATTAACCATAACATTACAGCTTTGAACAACCACCGTAACATGAGCTTGAATAACGTTGCTGCAGGAAAGAGCATGGAAAAGCTTTCTTCCGGTCTCCGCATCAACCGTGCTGCTGACGACGCGGCAGGCTTGGCGGTATCCGAGAAAATGCGCGGTCAAATCCGCGGTCTTGAGCAAGCGCAGCGCAACGTGCAGGACGGTATTTCTTTCGTACAGACCGCTGAAGGCGCAATGAACGAAGTAAGTGCGATGCTTACTCGCATGAAAGAATTGAACGTTCAAAAGCTGAACGGAACATACACAGCCGCGGATAAAGCAAATATCGATGTCGAGCTTGACGAGCTCGGAGGCCAAATCGACAGCATTATGACCGATACGAAGTTTAACGGAACTGCTATTACAGCTGGAGCAACGATTCAATCGGACGACAATGCTCAAACGATTGCCATCGCAGCAATTACCACAACTGACTTCGTTGGATTAACCAGTGGCTCCACGCTTGCGAATATTGAAACGGCAATCGAATCCGTTTCAACTGAACGCGCAACCCTCGGTGCTACCCAAAACCGTCTTGAATATACTTCGAACAATTTGGGTACGACCGTCGAGAACCTGACAGCATCCGAATCCCGTATCCGTGATACCGATATGGCCAAAGAAATGGTGGAGCTCACGAAGAACAACATTCTTCTCCAAGCTTCCCAAGCGATGCTTGCTCAAGCGAACTCCCAGCCTCAGGGCGTATTGTCCTTGCTTCGTTAATCTTTATATCCAACAAAGGGACCTTAGAAATTCTAGGGTCTCTTTTATTTTTTCTGTATAAATGCTAGATTAATTTGCTTCCTTGAAGCATAAAAGCTAATAATGATGCGATTTTAAACCGATATTATAAATAGGAAGAATAATTAGAACCGGGGTGTGAAACATGTCGCTTAATATTTCGTCAGCAAACCATGGAGCGGGTTATAGGACTGAATATGCTAATGTTAAGGGCAACAGGACTGTTGAAAGTACCGATACTAGCATTGACAGCATTAAAACGGAGAAGGCTTTGCATAAGGCCGAGCTTTCCGGAACGAAGGTTTCGATCGGGGATGAGCAAGTCGTCAAAAATATCGAACGCGTGCTCAAAGCGCTCCAAGGTCCATCGACTTCTTTTGAAATGTCAGTTCATGAAGCAACGAATGCAATTGTTATTAAAGTAATGAATAAAGAAACCGGGGAGCTTATTCGGGAAGTACCACCGGAAAAGACGCTGGACCTGGTTGCAAAATTTATGGAAATCAACGGAATCTTGATCGACGAGAGAGTTTGAGTAAGCCAAAGGAGGAGTAATAATGAGGATTTCCGGGTTTGCCTCGGGTATGGATATCGACAGCATGGTGCAGGAACTGATGAAAGCTCGTCGTACTTCGTTGAATACAATTGTCCAAAAAAGAACATTGGTCGAGTGGCAGCGGGAAGCTTATAGAGAATTAAGCACTAAAATTGTTGATTTCAGAAACAACAAGCTGCCGTCTTACAGTCTGTCTAATTCCATGAATGCCAAAACATCCTCGGTAAGCGGCAATACGAATACATTGACGGTTAACTCTACAAGTGCATCGGCTGCAGGTACATTGAATGTGCAAGTCGATCAAATTGCTTCCGCTGCCAATACGATACTGAAATACGATGGGGGAAGCACGGCAGGAAAAACACTGGCTGAATTAGGCTTTACGGTAGACGGAAATGATGAGGGCACAGTGTCCGTTAACGGTATTTCTATATCTTATCTGGGAACGGAAAGTCTCGGCGATCTGGCAGCCAAAATTAATGCGAATAAAGATGTGAAAGCAACGGCTCTTTACAATGAAACAACGGGGGAACTATCAATTACCAATACGCTGACAGGCGCAGGAAATGTAGATCTCCTCGACTTTCCGGCAAGCGGATTTACCGTAACCGCAACTGCCGGCCAAAATTCAATTGCCAAAATAAACGGCATTACTTATGAACAAGCAAGCAACCGATTTTCGGTGAACGGCTTTGATTTCACGGTGAAAGCCGAGTCCGGAGCCGGAGGGGCTACAACAATTACCGCCGTGACGGATACGAATAAAATAATTGAAACGATTAAATCATTCATCAACGACTATAATAGTTTGATCGGTTCTATAAATTCCGAACTGCAAGAAGAGAAATATCGATCCTATATGCCGTTAACTGAAGAACAAAAGGAAGAGATGGGCGACAAACAAATTGAACTTTGGGAGGAAAAAGCCCGAAGCGGTTTGCTTCGAAACGATACTATTTTTAATAAGCTGGTTTCAGATTTGCGAATAACCTCCACAGCGGAAGTGGGAGGAATTAATATTGATTCGATTGGAATCAGCACGGGGAAATGGTATGAAAAAGGGAAATTGATTTTGGTCGACGAGGCCAAGCTGCGAGATGCGATCGAAGCGAATCCGGACGAAGTGGCTTCATTATTTACCTTAAACGGAACCGATAAATCTCCGTTAAGTACGGAATCAGGCATCTTTGTGAAAATGCGGGAATCGCTTATGACCACATTGCAAAGTCTATCGAAAAAAGCGGGGACTTCTTTATCAAGTACGGATCTGAATGGAAGCTTCATGGAAAATTCTCTGCTCGGCGATCAGATCCGGCAAATGAAGAGCCGTGAAAGCTTGCTCAATAGCCGGTTAATATCGATCGAGAATCAATATTATAAACAATTTACCGCTATGGAAACGGCAATCAATAAGTTTAACGCACAGGCATCCAGCTTATTCAGCTTCACGAGCTAAAGGGAGTGATGGTATTGATTAATTCGCCTTACCAAATCTATAAGCAGTCATCCGTGCAGACGGCAGCGCCCGGCCAGCTTATTATAATGCTTTATGACGGAGCGATACGTTACATCAAGTCGGGTATTGAAGGGATACAAAACCATCAATATGAGCATGCAAATACGAATTTGATCAAATGTCAATCGATCATTCATGAGCTGATCGCATCGCTTAACCGTGATATTCCTATTTCCGAAAACTTGCTCCGGATCTATGAATACATGCTGCACCTGGTGATCCAAGCGAATGTTAAGAAGGATACGAAGCCGGCTGAAGAAGTGCTTGGGTATTTGGAACAATTTCGTGAAACATGGAAGCAAGCGGTCAAAGGAACGGCCTTTCCTCAACAGGCACTGGAAAATTAAAATGAAAATTTTTCAGCTGCATGACCTGACAAGAAGTTTAGCCGGAAATTTATCAGATGCTACTCAAGAACAATTCGAGGCATTAATTGCATTACGCGACGAGGTTTTGACCGAATTAAACCAACGATCCGAAATTTCAAACGATGAAAAGCAAATACTGCGTGAAATCAGTCATTTCGACAAGTCATTAGTACATCGTATGGCTGCAATCAGGGATGAAGCGGCCGATGCGATAGAAAAAATACAACAATCACGCATTCAAAAAAATGCATACGAGCAAGGTAACGCAGCAGCATCCAGTTATTTTATCGACAAGAGGAAATAAAAGTTCTTTAGCAAAAAACGATTGAAGCTAAAGCCGTCCGGGCATTTTCTCCTGACGGCTTTCATTATTATAGTTGCTGGAGGAGGATTCCTTTGAAAGAGGAGCATGCCCTAATTCCAAAGTATATGGATCACTTTCAATGTATAGGTGCGGAGTGCGAGGATACCTGCTGCTCGCTTTGGCAGATCACCCTGGATAAAAGAAGCTGCGAAAATTATAGCAAAATATCGGATCGCGGAATGCGGGACCGGCTAAAGACAGCTATGAAGAAGAACGAAGTAAATCGGTCAGATATGAATTATGCTGCGATGATTTTGAATCCTAGAACGGGACATTGTCCCATGCTCGACGACGGACTATGTGCAATTCAAGCGAAGTTGGGGGAGCACTATCTTTCACAAACATGTGCCACCTATCCTCGCAAAGTTAACCAAATCGGTAATACTCAAGAAGTTTCGGCTACTCCTTCTTGTCCGGAAGCAGCCCGCTTAATCTTGCTTAATCCGAATGGGATTGAATTTGTTCAGAGTGAACCGTTGCGTCGGCATAATACCCAATACAACCGTAAAATAACTTCACCGTCGGATCAGTTAACCTCCTATTTCTGGGATTTGCGCATTACCGCTATCGAAATATTGCAAAATCGGGAATTTGTATTGCCTCACAGACTGCTGCTGCTAGGATGGCTGTGCGATCATATTTCAGAGGTTACAAAACAGGGGGACTTTTCAACCCTTTCGGATGAAATAGCGGCTTTTAAGAGTGAAATGGAAACCAATTCTGAGCTTAGAGATTTTAGTATTTTCCCGGCCAACGATGAGTTCCAACTGAAGTTTCTCAACAAGGTCGTTATGGAGCGGGTTGAGCTTGGAGTATGGAATCAGAGATATAGAGAGTGCCTGGACGATTATATCGAGGGAATGAAATGCGCAGGAGAGGATACGGAAAGTATAGTGAAGCATTACAAAGAGGCTTATTTCGATTTTTATTTACCGTACTTTCAAAATCACGAATATATTTTCGAAAATTATTTGGTAAATACAATCTATCATACGATGTTTCCTCTTGCGGGAAAAAAGCCTTTATTTGAGCAGTACCTTCAATTGGCAATCCATTTTGCTTTGATCAAAATGCATTTAATCGGGATGTCGGCTCACTATAAACAATTAAATGATGAGCTCGTGGTCAAATTGATTCAATCCTTCTCTAAAAATTATGAACATAACAACACTTTTGTACAGCTTGTGTGCGATCGGTTGAAGAAGGAAAAATACGATACGATCGGCCACTTGTCGCTTTTTATCAAAAATGATGCAAAAATAGTCTGATATACCTATTAACATATATGATTCTAAGGGATTAATATGGACATATATAATAAAAATATATGATGTGAAAAGGGCAAATCATAGGAAACTATGAGACGCAAAGCCAAGGGCCTGAACCACGGTATTTAGTACAATATGCGTGGATGGCAGCCGGTTACCACAAGGAATCATAGGTCTTTTATTCTATGAACCTTGTATAAGGTTCTTTTTTTTGGACCTTTTTCCCTCTTCACTAAGAAAGGCAGGGAGATCAGAACTATGGTGCGACGTCTGAGCAATGTACCGTCAATGCTGGTAGTATTTTTTTTGTTTGCCCAATTGGCTTTGCCGGCGGGAAATGTGTTTGCTAGCATGCTGCCGCCAAGCAATCTTGCCGCACAATTCGTAACCCCGGATGATGTCAAACTAACATGGAGTGCTGTTACCGGGGCAACAGGGTACAAGGTGTATGAAATCACGGAAGGTCAATTAATTGCACATGGAACAACGACAACTTCTTCGTATCCGGTGAACAATTTACCGGAAGGCTCATACAGCTATGTCGTGTCCACGCTAAACGCGGAAGGCGAATCGGGTCCAAGCGCTCCGGTTAATGTTGAGATCGTCTATCCGGATATGGCGGCTCCAGCAAGCCTCTCTCACGCGATAAAAAGCGGTAACGACATCGTTCTGAGTTGGACTGCATCGCAATATGCGGAAGGCTACAACATTTATCGGATAGACGGAGAAGGCCAGAAGGCGCTGGTTTCATTTTCAACAGGCCGGACCTATACCATTTCCGATGTTCCGGAACACTTTTACATCTATGCCGTTTCTTCCGTTCATTCATTATACGGTGAGTCACCTCTCTCTTCTCCGGTTGAAATCGAGATGATCCATCCTACGATGGCAGCACCATCAAACTTTTCCTATACAGTGACAAACGGCAGTGATGTCAATTTGAAATGGAATGCAGCAAACTTTGCAACCGCGTATCGAATATATCAAGTCGTCGACGGCGGTAAAGACTTACTAAGTAACGTAACAAGCACGAGTGCAAAGTTGAGTAATGTGCCGGCCGGTGATTATGTCTATGAAATTCATTCTTATAGCGACCGGTTTGGAGAATCGCCAGAAGGCAGCCTTTTATCGGTAGCCGTGAGCGATGTCGTTATGGCGGCACCCGGGAATCTTACATACAAGCTTCAAAACGGTAACGATATTGTTTTGAATTGGGATAGTGTATTTAACGCCATGAATTATAATATCTACCGGATCATTGACGATGAGCAGGAATTGAAAAGCACGGTTATCAAAACAACTGCCACATATACGAACATGGCAGCGGGCAAATATACTTTCATCGTTTACTCGAATAGCGACCGGTTTGGTGAATCTGCTGAAGGCAGCCAAGTATCGGTGACAGTTAACGAAATCATTTTGGAAGCGCCGAGCGGCCTTTCCTATCACATTCAAAACGGCAATGACATCGTTTTGAACTGGGAGAGCGAAGTAAATGCGAACGGCTACAAGGTTTACCAAATAATTAATGGAGAAAAAGTGCTTAAGAGCACGGTAACAGGTACTACGGTTAAATATGCGAATATGCCCGCGGGAGACTATAAGTTTGAGGTCTACTCCTATTCCACCCGATTTGGCGAATCACCCGAGGGCAGCTCCATTTCATTTGCTTTAGCGCATCCAACGATGCAAGCGCCTGAGAACCTGACACCGACGGTCAAAAGCGCCACAAGCTTCGGTTTGAGTTGGTCGGCTTCCGAATACGCAAACCAGTACAAAATTTATCAAATTATTGATGGAAATAAGGTTTTGAAGACGACATTGTCAGGTACATCGTATACGTATTTCAATGTGCAGCCTGGTGAGTATAGCTATGAAGTGCATTCTTATTCCTCACGTTTTGGCGAATCGCCGGAAGGAAGCAGAATTAAGGTCATCATGAACGGACAAACGATGGAGACGCCGTCAAACCTAGACTACAGCATCTTAAACGGCAATGACATCCGATTGAATTGGACTGGAGTAACTTATGCGACGAATTACAGCATTTACCAGGTTATTGAAGGTGAAAAGGTATTGAAGAGCACAGTAACAAGCCCGTCCGTTACTTTTGCCAATCTGCCGGAGGCTGAATACACCTACATTGTCCATTCGTTCTCTTCGCTCTTAGGTGAGTCTCCCGAAGGTGCCGAAGTTCAGATCGCTTTGGTATATCCAACAATGGTGGCTCCGGACAATCTTGCATACAAGGTGATTAACGGAAATGATGTTGTGTTAAGCTGGACAAGAGCCCCGCATGCTTCAAGTTATAATGTCTATGAAGTTGTTGAAGGTCAAAAAGTTTTCGAAAAGACAGTCACAAGCTTGAATGCAACTTTATTAAAAGTATCTGTCGGGGAACATACTTATGTCGTACATGCTGTTAGTCCACGTTTCGGTGAATCGGGGGAAGGCAGCGCGATCACACTGACAATGCAGGAACAGACGATGCAGGCGCCGGCGAATTTGACGCACAGTGTATTGAACGGCAACGACATCCGGTTGAATTGGAGCGCGGTTACCAATGCTTCCGCGTATAGAATCTACCGGATCATCGATGGAAAAAGCATTTTGGAAAGAACGGTAACCGGAACAAATACGACATTCACGAATCTGCCGGAAGGGGAGTACAGCTATCAGGTCTACTCATATAGTGAACGTTTTGGCGAATCACCGGAAGGAAGCGGCTTATCTCTTTCGCTTGCACATCCGACAATGCAGGCCCCGGAAAATGTGAGGCATAGTATAATTAATGGAAATGATATCAGTTTGAGCTGGAACATCGCCGCGTATGCGAACTCTTATCATATCTACCGGGTCATCGATGGACAAAAAAAGTTGGAGAAAACGGTAACAAGCAGATCCGTAACCTTTACCAATCTGCCGGAGGCTGAATACGTCTACGAGGTACACTCTGCCAGCAGCAGATTCGGTGAGTCGCCGGATGCGGGCAAAGTGGAATTCACGCTTGAATGGCCGGTCGTAGAAGCCCCTGTTTTAACGGGAACCGTCT
This sequence comes from Paenibacillus tarimensis, assembly GCA_041281825.1. Lineage (GTDB taxonomy): Bacteria > Bacillota > Bacilli > Paenibacillales > Paenibacillaceae > Paenibacillus_D > Paenibacillus_D tarimensis_A. The sequence continues at coordinate 457,039 of CP166298.1, forward strand.
TTAATGCAAATAACATTAGGCTGTCCTGGCCGAAGGTCGCTTGGGCAAACGAATATCGTGTTTATGAAGTGAAGGGTGACAACAGAGAAATCATTTATAAAGGAACGGCATTGAGTACAAACGTTTATAATTTGTCAGAGGATACGCACTCTTATGAAATGACGGCATTTAATTCGCGCTTTGGGGAATCTGCCATATCTAACCGGCTAACGGAGGATATTATTTATCCGGTAATGCAGCCGCCAACGGCAAGCCTGACGCTGGTCAGTACGACGAGTGCCCGGATCACCTGGAATTTTATCACCTACGCTAACGGATATAATATATATGAAATCATTGATGGCAAACCGGTATTGCTGGTAGAAAACCTGAATAACCTCTCTTACACCTTTACGAATCTGACCTATGCAAACCATGAGTATTACGTTACATCTTACAGCAACTCTTTTGGAGAATCGGAGAAGTCAAACAATGTAATAGCGAAATTAATTGTGGATACAGAAGCGCCGGTAACGACGATCACTGCGCCGGCGGAGTGGACGAATCAAGGCGTTGAAATTACATTAACCGCAACGGACGATGAGTCCGGGGTTGCAAATACGTACTACTCTCTGAACGGCAATGTTTTTACAGCGGGAACATCCTTTACGGTCTCGAAAGAAGGCATTAATAGTATTGCTTATTACTCTATTGATAAAGCCGGGAATATAGAGACAAAAAAATCGCACGATGTGAAAATTGACCTTACTGCGCCGGTTACTGCATCAACTGCACCAACAAAGTGGTCCAAGGAAGATGTAGAGGTAAGATTAAGCGCAGAAGATACATTGAGCGGAGCAGTAAAAACTTATTATTCAATTAACAATACGGATTATAAGGAAGGCACTCAACTGGCGTTTACAGATGAGGGGGTTTATCGAATCAGCTATTACTCCGTAGATATAGCCGGTAATACTGAGGGCTTGAATATTGCTGAAGTCAAGATCGATAAGACTGCGCCGGTAATTACAATGGATTTGATGGAAGAATATATGCTTGGAACTGAATTGCCGCTTTCATATACAGCATCAGATGAGCTCTCCGGCATTATATCCGAAGAAATAGTTGTCACTGTAGGCGATGCCGCTGCGGTTATTGAAAATGGTTCCTCGATTATGCTGGATAAACCGGGTACCTACAATATAACGGTTACTGCCACGGATGCCGCAGGTTTAAGTACGACGATCCGGAGGCAAGTCAGCGTCTATATCCCGGTAAATATTGAGGTAACACCTAAGGTCATCAAGGGCAATAAAGGCATATTTACCGTCCGAGTTGAATTGCCGGTAGGGATGAGCAGCGAAGGTTTTGATCTGAAAACGGCAACAGTTAATGGTGTTAATGCACTTGCTAGTAACAACGGATACTACAATCAGGCGAAGCTGGGACAGTTCAAGTTTGAACGTTCCGACTTCAACTGGATACCATCTGAAGTAATAGTTGAGTTCAGAGGTTACGTTAACGGTTATCTGGTTGTTGGTCAAACCACGGTAAAAGTACAGAAATAGCAGATTATAGGAACTCCCTCCGTCCGAAAGCGGAGGGAGTATGAGTCAATCTGTAAATGCCCGCTTGCTTCATGGTAAGGCGATAAAACCGCGAATTTACGCGCTTTTTCGGTTTTCCTGTCCTTTTTCATTTATTTAATGAAACGCTTTCAAAAATGGATTGACATTTTTTTGAACTCGTTGTATAGTCGACTTGTGGGCCATGCTAATGAGACCTCACAGCTATTTGAAGATGAAGGGAATGTTCTGAATGCAAGGAAAAGTAAAATGGTTTAATGCAGAGAAAGGCTACGGTTTCATCGAGACTGAGCAAGGCGGCGACGTATTTGTTCATTTCTCCGCAATCCAAGCCGACGGTTTCAAAACCCTTGAAGAAGGCCAATCGGTCGAGTTCGACATTGTTGAAGGCGCTCGCGGTCCACAAGCTGCAAACGTAGTCAAGCTGTAATCATCCGGCTATAATTTAGCCTACGGATAGATGCCATGTGATTGACAAAGTGCTGGAAACTCAGCCCCCGGGAAACCGGGGGTTATTATTTTGTCTATGAAAGTTGTCCGAAGATTCGAAAATATTCAAAAAATATTAATAATCGCTTTGAATCCCCCCCTTCGGGTATGATATGATGGAGTCAGAAAAGGAGGCGTGCCCCATGAAATACAATATCCGAGGACAAAACATTCAAGTTACCGAGGCTCTGCGCGACTATGCTGAGAAGAAAATCAGCCGCTTGGAAAGGTATTTTGAAGCACCTCTTACCTCCGAAGTCCATATCACTCTATCGGTCATTAAGAACAAGCAAGGCATCGAAGTGACGATTCCGCTCCAGGGCGTTATGCTCCGCGCGGAAGAGAAAAGCGAGGACATGTATGCGTCAATTGATCTCGTAGTGGATAAACTCGAAAGACAAATCCGAAAGTTTAAAACGAAACTGAACCGAAAGTTCAAACAAGAGGGCGGCTTGAAAACGCTTCTTAAGGAAGATAACGGAAGCGTGCGCACTATGGATGAAGAAGAAGAACTTGAGGTTGTAAGAACTAAACGGTTTACGCTGAAACCAATGGACGTGGAAGAAGCGATATTGCAAATGAATATGGTCGGTCACAGTTTCTTTGTATTCGCGAATTCGGATACGAAGGAAGTGAACGTCGTATATAAACGAAGTGACGGCAAATATGGGTTGATCGAACAAGGCGGATGAAGCAAACAGGATTGGCAAGCCGGACCCTTAAGGGTCCGGCTTCGTTTTTGTATCATTGCGAGTGTGTGTGCAAACTGTTACAATTTATCCATTAAGGCAATAATCGAATCGAAAGGTACGAAAGGGGTTTACTATAGACATGCTCGGACTGGTTAAGAAAATTTTCGGCGATGCCAACGAACGTGAAGTAAAGCGCCTGATGCGCACGGTCGACCAGATCAATGCGATGGAGCCGGATTTTGTAAAGCTGTCGGACGATGCCCTGCGCAACAAAACAGAGGAGTTTAAGGCCCGGATTGAGAAAGGGGAAACGCTTGAGGCTTTGCTGCCGGAAGCTTTCGCGACAGTCAGGGAAGCTTCGAAGCGGACCCTTGGCATGCGCCATTTTGACGTTCAGCTGATTGGCGGTATGGTGCTCCATGACGGGAGAATTTCGGAGATGAAAACCGGCGAAGGGAAAACGCTTGTCGCCACTTTGCCGGTCTATTTAAACGCTCTGCTCGGCAAAGGGGTTCACGTTGTTACCGTCAACGATTACCTTGTTCAGCGGGACAGCCAAACGATGGGCCAGCTGTACGAGTTTCTTGGGCTGACGGTCGGCTTCAATTTAAATTCGCTGTCTCACGAAGAAAAGCAGCAGGCTTACGGCTGCGATATTACGTACGGAACGAATAATGAATTCGGATTTGATTATTTGCGTGATAATATGGTGCTGTACAAGGAACAAATGGTTCAGCGGCCTTTGTATTTTGCAATTATTGACGAAGTGGATTCCATCCTGATCGACGAGGCGCGGACCCCGCTGATTATTTCGGGACAAGCCGCCAAATCGACGGAGCTGTATTATGCAGCCGACCGCTTCGTGCAGCGTCTGCAGGGAGAAGAGGACTACACGGTCGACATCAAGCTCCGGTCCGTTATGCTGACCGAGGCGGGCGTTGAGAAGGCAGAGCGCGCATTTGCCATTGAGAATCTTTTTGACCATGCGAACGTGCTGCTTAATCACCATATCCAGCAAGCATTGAAAGCTCATGTCATTATGAAGCGCGATGTTGATTATGTCGTTCAGGACGAAGAAGTCGTTATCGTTGACGAGTTCACGGGACGGCTCATGTCCGGCCGCCGTTACAGCGACGGCCTGCATCAGGCGATCGAAGCGAAGGAGCAGCTGAAGGTTCAGAACGAGAGCATGACGCTGGCGACGATTACCTTTCAGAACTATTTCCGGATGTACCGCAAGCTGGCCGGAATGACCGGTACGGCGAAGACGGAAGAAGAGGAATTTAAGAAAATTTATAACCTGGACGTTGTTCAAATTCCGACGAACCGTACCATGATCCGGGATGACATCCCCGATGTCGTATACAAAACGCAGAACGGCAAGTTCAAGTCCGTTGTGGAGGAAATCGTCGAACGGCATAAGAAGAACCAGCCGGTGCTGGTCGGTACCGTTTCAATCGAAAATTCGGAGCGGCTCTCCGAGATGCTGAAGCGCAAAGGCGTGACGCATAAAGTTCTCAATGCGAAATATCATGCGGAAGAGGCGGAGATCATCTCTCGAGCAGGCCAATCAGGCGCTGTAACGATCGCAACCAATATGGCCGGACGAGGTACCGATATTTTACTGGGAGACGGTGTGTCTGAGCTTGGAGGGCTGCATATTATCGGTACGGAGCGTCATGAAAGCCGCCGGATCGACAATCAGCTGCGCGGCCGTGCCGGACGTCAGGGCGATCCGGGATCCTCCCAGTTCTATTTGTCGCTTGAAGACGAATTGATGCGCCGGTTCGGCTCCGAAAACATTATGGGCATGATGGAACGGCTAGGATTCGACGAAGATCAACCAATTGAGAGCAAGCTTATTACCCGGGCAATTGAGTCCGCGCAGAAACGTGTAGAAGGCAACAACTTCGACCTGCGGAAAATTGTTCTTCAATATGATGATGTGATGAATCAGCAGCGGGAAATCATCTATAAGCAGCGACGCGAAGTGCTTTATTCGGACAATATTCGCGAAATCGTGCTGGAGATGATAAAGCCGGTTGTCGAACGCATTGTCGATGCGTACTGTCCGGGCGACGAGGTTCCGGAGGATTGGGATCTGCAGGCGATTGTCGATTACGTGCATGCTAACCTGCTGCAGGAAGGCTCGCTTACGAAGGACGATTTGTGGGGCAAGGAGAAAGAAGAGATTAACGGGTTTATTCTGGATAAGGTGAATAAGCTGTATGATCTTCGTGAAGAAGAGATCGGGCCGGAAACGATGCGGGAGTTCGAGAAAGTCGTTGTGCTCCGTGCGGTGGACAGCAAGTGGATGGACCATATCGATGCGATGGATCAGCTGCGTCAAGGGATTCATTTACGGGCGTATGGCGGCACCGACCCGCTGCGGGAATATCAGTTTGAAGGCTTCGAGATGTTTAAGGCGATGATCGAGAGCATCCAGGAGGAAGTTGCGAAATATATTATGAAGGCGCATGTCGAAAGCAATCTTGAGCGCAAGGCGGTTGCGGAAGGACAAGCGGTGGACAATAAAGGCGAACCTCAAGAGAAGAAGCCGGTAAAACGCGAGGAACGCGTAGGACGCAACGATCCGTGCCCATGCGGAAGCGGCAAGAAGTACAAGGTATGTCACGGCAAGTAATGAATACGCATATCGTAGAGTCACAGTGAAACTATAGAGGTGAATGAAAACAATGATCGATGTATCTGTAAAGCAGGATTTGCGGGAAATGGCAAAGAAACTCCAAAATCTCAGGGGGTCTCTTTGACTTAGATCTGAAGCGGGAAATGATTGAGAACTATGAGGAAAAAATGACTGCGCCGGACTTTTGGGACGACAACGAGAAGGCGCAAAGCCTGATATCCGAGCTGAATGGCATTAAATCGGTAGTTGAGCAATATGAAAAGCTTCAAACCGAGCATGAAGACCTTCAAACGATGCTGGAGCTCGCGGAAGAGGAAGACGATGCGGATATGGCATCGGAGCTATCCGAAAGCGTGGCGGAGCTTCAGAAAAAAGTAGAAGACTTTGAGCTGCAGCTGCTGCTCAATCAGCCTTACGATAAGCTGAATGCAATTCTGGAGCTTCATCCTGGCGCGGGCGGCACGGAATCCCAGGACTGGGGGCAAATGCTCTACCGCATGTATACCAGGTGGGTTGAGAAACGCGGGTTTAAATATGAAATACTGGATTATCAGGACGGCGACGAAGCGGGTATCAAGAGTGTGACGATTCTGGTAAAGGGCTATAATGCTTACGGGTATTTAAAAGCGGAGAAGGGCGTTCACCGTCTTGTACGTATTTCCCCATTCGACGCTTCGGGCAGACGCCATACATCATTTGTCTCCTGCGACGTCATGCCGGAAATATCCGACGATATCGAAATTGACATCCGCTCCGAGGATTTGAAGGTCGATACGTACCGTGCAAGCGGAGCCGGCGGTCAGCACGTCAACAAGACAGAGTCGGCGATTCGGATTACGCACATGCCTACCGGAATCGTTGTTTCCTGCCAGACGGAGCGTTCACAGATTCAAAACCGCGATCGCGCGATGAAGATGCTCCGTTCCAAGCTCTACGAGCGCAAGATTGAGGAGCAGCAGAGGCATCTCGCGGAAATCCGCGGCGAACAGTCGGACATAGCCTGGGGAAGCCAGATCCGCTCCTATGTATTTCATCCGTACAGCATGGTCAAGGACCATCGTACACAGGTGGAGACCGGCAATGTCGGCGCTGTCATGGACGGCGATCTCGATTCGTTTATCGACGGTTATCTTCGCAGTCAAATTCGGCTCGATGCATGATCGTGATATCAGATCGCGGAATCCGGTCGAATCGAGCAGCAGGGAATCTTTAGGTTTGTTTGAAACAACGACCGTCCGAAAAAACTCGGGCGGTCGTTGTCTCAAAATGTGAGGGACAGTCATTGTGAAATCAGACATTGGAATTCGTTTGTTAAACGAAAATGCTAATTTAACGGTACAAAATGCCGCTATTTGTCGCTGTCTCGATGACGTAAATTAGTTTGTGTATGAAAAAAAAGTGTTCACAACACAAGGAAGGTAGGGTACTCTCGGAATTGTCCAGATCCACGAGAGGAGATACCCTACCTTGAATCAAAGTATACACAATTCCGAGTTCATGAATCAATTAGCAAATGTAGTGTTGGCCTTTGTAAAAGACAAGCTTGAGCTTCTCATGAGAGAAGAATTAACCAACTTCCTAACGATCGAGAAGCCAGAGCTGCAGGATACTCGTAATGGCTACTACTCACGGACCCTGGAAACACAGTTTGGTAAAATTGACGATCTCCAAGTCCCTCGTGACCGCCAGGGTGAATTTCGCACCGAACTTTTCGAGCCCTACCAACGCCGCGACGGATGGCTGGAAGAGGCAGTCATCCGTATGTACAAAGGCGGAATGAGTACGCGGGAAGTGGGGGATTTCATCGAGTGTATACTGGGTACGCATTATTCGCCAGCTACCGTCAGTAACATCACCAATACGGTCTTACAGGATGTCCACGCTTGGCAGAACCAGCCATTAAATAAACGCTACTCTGTGCTCTACATCGACGGCATTCATTTTAGTCTGCGCCGCGATAGCGTCGCTACAGAAGTCATTTATGTCGCTATGGCCATCGATGAAGAGGGTCACCGTCAAATCCTGGGTTTCCATGTTGGCGGTAACGAGAGCGCCCACGGATGGAAGATGTTTTTGCAGGAGCTCTATGAACGTGGAGCAAAAGAGTTCCTCCTTGGTGTTTTCGATGGGCTTGTCGGGCTAGAAGAAGCCTTTCACAGTGTCTATCCAAAAGCCGATGTGCAGCGATGCGTCGTCCACAAGATGCGCAATACGTTTCCTAAAGTCCGTGTTAAGGACAAGGTAGAGTTCCTCGGTGATCTCAAGGGGGTCTACAACGCACCTTGCTACGAGGAGGCTGTAAGACAATTCCATGCTGTAGAGCTGAAATGGTCTAAGCAGTATCCGCGAGAGCTCGCTTCTTGGCGGGCAGATCTCCCGGTGCTACTGACCTTCTACAAGTATCCCGCTGACATAAGGAAGTCCATTTACACCACAAACGCCATAGAGCGAACGGTGAAGGAGATCCGAAAACGGCTCTACCCCATGAACAGCGTTCCAAACATTGATGCTGCTGAGAAGATCGCTTACTTAGTTGTGACCGATTACAATGAGCGATGGAGCAAGCGTATCATTCGCGGCTTTGGCATGGAAGAAACTAAGAAGGCTTTTGAGAAGATGTTCCGTGAGCGGTACGGAGACTAAAAGAATACTCCCGCGCCTTCGCTTGGGCTGTGCCCACCACTGAGACAACTTCAAAGAGTCCCTACACTCCCGATACACAAACTTATTGACACTACCGCTGTCTCCGCGTTGCTGTTAGAATAGAGGAAAAGATTACCGTAATTTATTTTCTCTTTATAAGGGCCGCTGGAGTTTTCCTGCGGTTTTATGTAGGTTAAAAAAGATAGATACATAAGGCAGGTACGGTGACATGACGGATTCAAAGGCATTAACCCGGCCGGAACATACGGAGGCACAGCTGCAGAAAGCATCCTCATCCGGCAGGAAACGGAACCGCAAAGGCATAAATGGGCAGAAGACCGACCCGAAAAAGCAAATGGGGATCAGCGTCGTTTTCTTGCTGCTTGGATCCTTTGCAATAGCTGCGAGCTTTAACCTCTTTCTCGTTCCGAACGGCATCGCTTCCGGCGGTGTGTCGGGGATCTCGATTCTTGTGCAGCGACTAATAAATATTCCTCCTGCCTATACACAATGGGCTTTGAATATCCCGCTTTTTATTGCGGGAATGCTGCTGCTTGGCAGACGGTTTGCGCTGCGGACGGCCCTCGGCTCGGTTGTGCTGCCTTTCTTCGTCTTGTTAACGGCGAATTGGCCGGCGCCTACAGATAATGCGCTGCTCGCTTCGATCTATGGGGGGATCGGTGTCGGAATCGGACTCGGTCTTGTTTTCCGGGGTCGCGGCTCGACAGGCGGGCTGGACTTGGCCGCACAGCTGCTTTCCCGTTATACCGGACTCCGTTACGGGCTGGCGATCGCCGTATTCGACGGCTTGGTCATTGTGGCGGCAGGCTTTATCATCTCTCCTGAAAATGCGCTTTACGCACTAATCGGCTTGTTCGTCACAAGTAAAACGATTGATATCGTGCAGACGGGACTGCTCGTTTCGAAGGTTGCGTTTATCATATCCGATAAAACGGAAGCGCTTCGTATTACTATTTTGGAGGATTTGGACAGAGGAGTGACGGAGCTGAGCGCGAAAGGCGGCTTTACCGGGGAAGCCCGCACGGTTCTCATGGTCGTTGTCGGTCAGAATGAGGTTCCCAGATTGAAGGCGTTCGTACAAGCGGTTGATCCGGCGGCATTTGTCATTATAAGCGATACGGCTGAGGTGTTGGGCGAAGGGTTCAAGCTGACAGATTAATCATTGTATTTATATAAATATGAATGTATAATAATACAGAAATATGGGAATGCGGCAGGTCTGTACATATCGTGACATAGGGATCTTTGGGCGGGGCTCAAAGTCTCTCTGCTTGCCCAAATGTTGCCTGGTATTTTCTCCATGGGCCCCCATGGTGTACAATAGAAATTCAGGGAAAACACGAATGGGAGAGAGAAGCATGAATGCCAAATTGAACGTAGCTATTATCGGTTCGACCGGTTACGGCGGAGTGGAATTAATTCGGCTGCTGACCGCGCATCCCGGGGTGGAGGTTACTTCGGTCATCTCTTCGTCCAGCGCAGGTTCGCCGATCGCGGAGGGTTACCCGCATTTGACGGAAATAAGGACGGATCTGCTGGACGGCGTCGACCCGGCTGCCATTCGTGCGAAAGCGGACGTTGTTTTTTTGGCGACGCCTGCGGGAGTCGCTTCAAAGCTGGTGCCGCAGATGCTCTCGGAAGGATTGAAGGTCATTGACTTATCCGGCGACCTCAGACTGAAATCCCCGGCATTATATGAGGAATGGTACAAAAAGCAAGCGGCTGACGAGAACTATCTGGCTCAAGCCGTATACGGGCTGGCGGAAGTGTTCGGAGACGAGGTGAAGGGCAAAGACCTGATCTCCAATCCGGGCTGTTATCCGACGGCTACTCTGCTCGGACTCATTCCCGCCGTTCAGGAAGGATGGATCGACCCGTCCACAATTATTATCGATGCCAAATCGGGTGTATCCGGCGCGGGGCGGGGAGCAAGTCTCGGTACGCATTATTCCGAAATTAACGAAAACTTCAAAGCTTATAAAATAAATAAACATCAGCACATCCCGGAAATTGAGCAGGTGCTTGCCCGGATTGCGGGCAAACCGGTCGTCACGACGGTGACGACGCATTTGGTTCCGATGACAAGAGGCATTATGAGCACGATGTATGCTTCGGTTCATGGCGACCGCACCGAACGGGATTTTGTCGATTTGTACCGGAATTATTATGAAGGCCGCAAATTCGTCCGTGTGCGCGAGCCCGGCATTTGGCCGGCAACGAAGGAAGTATGGGGCTCCAATTATTGCGATATCGGATTCGCGGCAGACCGCCGTACGGGGAGAGTAACGATTGTTTCCGTTATCGACAACCTCGTTAAAGGCGCGGCCGGGCAAGCGATCCAGAACTTGAATCTGATGATGGGCTGGGACGAATCGCTCGGACTCCATTTCGTGCCTGCTTATCCATGATTTATAAGAGCGAAGGAGAAGAATAAGGAATGGGACAGGGGAAAACAAGCGCCTATACGATCGTGCCTGACGGTTCGATCACAACGCCTAAAGGCTTTAAGGCGGGCGGACTTCATTGCGGCTTGAAAAAAACAACGCGTCACGACCTTGGAGCCATCGTCTGCGAAGTGCCTGCTTCCGCCGCGGGCGTATATACGACGAACAAGATTCAAGCGGCGCCGATTAAAGTAACGCAGGAAAGCATCGGTGCGGAAGGACTGCTGCGCGCCGTCATCGTCAACAGCGGCAACGCGAATGCCTGTACCGGCAAACAAGGGGAAGCGGACGCTTATCAGATGCGGAACAGCTTTGCGGAAGCGCTTGGATTGCCTGCCCATCAAGTGGCGGTCGCTTCGACCGGCGTGATCGGCGAACTGCTCAGGATGGATCGGGTATTGGACGGCATCTCCGCTCTCCCTGAACGGCTGAGCTCGACGGATGAAGCGGCAGACGATTTCTGCCAGGCAATTTTAACAACCGACCTTGTCCGAAAAACGGTATGCGTCACCGTCCGGATCGACGGACAGACGGTACATGTAGCTGGTGCGGCCAAAGGCTCGGGAATGATTCATCCGAATATGGCGACCATGCTTGGGTTCGTTACGACCGATGCGAAGATTGCAAGCGGTACGCTCGCCAAGCTTCTGCGACAGTCGACCGACCTTACGTTTAATATGATTACAGTGGACGGAGATACGAGCACGAACGATATGCTGGTTGCGATGGCGAGCGGTCTGGCGGACAATCGGGAGCTGACGGAAGCACATCCCGATTTCGCGGCATTTGCCGAAGCGCTGCAGTACGTATGTGAAGTGCTGGCCAAAGCCATTGCCCGTGACGGGGAAGGAGCAACAAAGCTCGTTGAGGTGCGCGTGCAGGGAGCCGTCAGCGACGAATCGGCAAGAGCGATCGCAAAAACGGTGATCGGCTCTTCGCTTGTCAAATCGGCGGTATTCGGCGCGGACGCGAACTGGGGACGCATTATCGCGGCGGTTGGCCGTGCAGGCGAGCCTGTCAACCCGGATACGGTCGATATCCGAATCGGCGACCTCTTAACGCTTGAGCAATCCCGCCCGGTGCCGTTTGACGAAGAGGCTGCGCTTGAATATTTAAAAGGCGATACGGTCGTTATGTTTGTCGACCTGCATCTGGGCAGCGGCAAGGCGGTGGCTTGGGGCTGCGATCTGACCTACGACTACGTCCGCATCAATGCGGCTTATCGGACCTAACGGAGATTGATGGAGTCTTTATATAAGATTAAAAAAGGAGTATTTGTTAGGTATGTCTATAACAAAGCAGCGGTTTGTAATGAAATGCGGCGGCAGCACACTCGCCGCGCTGCCGGCATCCTTCTTTGAGGATTTGCGGGTGCTGCAGGAGCAGGGCGTGAGACCGGTTATCGTGCATGGGGGCGGTCCGGCGATCTCCGAAACGCTCGGCAAGCTGGGCATCGAGTCGAAATTCGTAAACGGTCTGCGCAAGACAAGCGATGCCGTATTGGATGTCGTGGAGATGGTGCTCGCAGGACGCATCAACAAGGAAATCGTGCGTAAAATCGGCCAAAGCGGTGCCAAGGCGCTCGGCTTGTCCGGTGTTGACGGCGGGTTGATTCAAGCGAAGCCTGTTGTTAACCATGCGGAGATCGGCTTTGTCGGGGATGTTACCGACGTCAATGCGGAAGTGATCGAAGGCGTCATGTCGATGGGTTACATACCCGTTATTGCTCCGATCGGCATCGATTGGCAAGGGCAGCGTTATAATATCAACGCGGATACGGCTGCCGGAGCGGTCGCTTCACACTTGGGCGTCCGGCAGATGATTGTCGTGACCGACGTTCCTGGCATTATGAAAGAAACGGACGGGGAGAAACGTGTACTTCCTATCGTAACCGTTGCAGACATCGAAGCCATGATTGCAACCGGAGAGATCTACGGCGGCATGATTCCTAAGGTGAGGGCGGCTATCCAATGCATCCATGGTCAAGTGGAGGAAGTCGTCATCGTCAGCGGTGAGGAGCCAGGGGTATTGAGCAAAGCGGTAATGGAAGGCGGCATCGGCACGAGAATCGTGAAGTGAACTCGTTCAGCTTGTCGCTGAACATCGGGGAATCAGATGGAGACTCTACTCCACCTGATTCAAATCCCACCTTGAGAGGTGGGGGCTTAACCCGTTAAGTGATTAACGGATGAAATGATGAAGGGTGGCGGCGGGCGATGAGCAAAACGGCAAATGGAGCGTCAGGCGGCGTAAGTTCGCTTTTTCCGACGTATGCAAGATATCCGGTTGCGCTGGTTAAAGGTCAGGGCAGCTGGCTGTGGGATGACCAGGGCAATAAATACCTTGATTTTATGTGCGGGCTGGCGGTGACCAATCTCGGCCATGTGCCGCAGCGGGTCAAGGAAGCGCTCGTTAAGCAATTGGATGAGCTCTGGCACGTATCCAATCTGTTTCATATTCCGAACCAGGAGGAAGCGGCGCGGCTGATTACGGCAAACTGCTGTGCGGAAGCGGTGTTTTTCTGCAATTCCGGAGCGGAGGCGAACGAAGCGGCGATCAAGCTGGCCCGCAGGTACCATCAGAAGGTGCTTGGCAGCGGACGTTATGAAATCATAACATTTACGAATTCATTCCACGGGCGAACGCTTGCAACATTGACGGCTACCGGACAGGAAAAGGTGAAGGAAGGCTTCAGTCCGCTTCCCGGCGGATTTCGGGACGTTCCGCTGCATGACGAAAAGGCGTTGGAAGAGGCGATCACCGAGCGGACGGCTGCAATTATGCTGGAGATGGTTCAGGCCGAAGGCGGCGTTCATCCGGTTGATCCGGCCTTCATGCACCGGATTCGCAAGCTGTGCGACCAGCACGGACTGCTGCTCATCGTGGATGAAATCCAGACGGGTATGGGCAGAACCGGGAAACTGTTCGCCTTCGAGCATTATGGGATCGAGCCGGATATCTTTACGCTCGCCAAGGGGCTCGGAAGCGGATTCCCGGTAGGCGCCATGCTTGCCAAAGGAACGCTGCGCGAAGCGTTCGGCGCAGGCAGCCACGGCTCGACCTTCGGCGGGACGCCGATCGCGACGGCGGTTGTAAAAGCAACGGTGGAAACGATTATAGAAGAAGACATTCCGAATAAAGCGGCTGGGGCGGGCGAGTATTTGATGAGGCGCTTGAATGAAGCGTTGTCCGGCAACCCTTTTGTCAAAGAAATCCGCGGCCTGGGCCTGCTCGTCGGCATTGAATGCGTCAAGCCTGTAGCCGATCTGATCACGGAAGCCAGAAACCGGGGTTTGCTGGTGGTGACTGCCGGACCGAACGTGATTCGTCTGCTTCCGAATCTGCTCGTGACGAGCGAAGAAATCGATCAGGCGGTTGCTATTTTATCGGGATTGCTGGCCGAGCAGCCGGCGACTGCGCAATAACTCAGAAGGAGTGAGGTATAGATGCAAAACACAGTGAAGGAAGAACTGGCTGTAAGTATGAAAGGCCGCGACTTTCTGGCGCTTGTTGATTTCAGTCCGGAGGAAGTCCGGTATTTGATCGACCTTGCGATTGATCTGAAGAAGAAGCAAAAAGCTGGTGAAACGTATCATCCGCTTAAAGGAAAGACGCTTGGCATGATTTTTGAAAAATCATCCACACGGACGCGTGTGTCATTTGAAGTCGGGATGTACCAGCTGGGCGGCCATGCGCTGTTCTTGAGCCGCAATGATCTGCAGCTCGGACGAGGCGAAACGGTGCGGGATACCGCGCAGACAATGTCCCGTTATTTGGACGGCATTATGATCCGCACATTTGCGCATCGTACGGTGATTGAGTTGGCGCGCGGGGCGACGATCCCGGTAATTAACGGCTTGACCGACCAGTCTCACCCTTGTCAGGCGTTGGCTGATTATCAGACGATATTAGAGCACAAGGGTCGGCTGGAAGGGTTAAAAATGGCCTACATCGGCGATGGCAACAATATGGCGCATTCCCTGCTCATGGGCGCGGCGAAGCTTGGAATGGATATATCCGTTGCGACGCCGAAAGGGTATGAGCCGGATGCTGACGTTGTCAAGTTGACGAAAGAAAACGCAGCGGAGACCGGTTCGAATATTCACGTATGTTATGATCCAAAAGAAGCGATTGACGGCGCGGATGTCGTATATACCGACGTTTGGGCGAGCATGGGCTTCGAGACGGAGCAGACTGAACGCGAGATTGCATTTGCCGATTATCAGGTCAATGATGAGCTTGTCCAATATGCAAAGAGAGATTATTTGTTCATGCACTGCCTGCCGGCGCACCGCGGCGAGGAAGTAAGCGAAAGCGTCATCGACGGTGCGAACTCGATTATTTTTGACCAGGCGGAAAATCGGCTTCACGCACAAAAAGCGATCATGGCTGCGATAATGTAATGAAAAACGGAGAGACTTTGAGATAAGGAGAGACTTTGAGCACTGCTCAAAGATCCCAATGTCAGGAGTGATACGGAATTTATGGCTAAGGATAAAATTGTACTCGCCTATTCGGGCGGTCTCGACACATCTGTCATTTTAAAATGGCTGAAAGAAACGTATGATGCGGAAATTATCGCATTTACCGCGGATATCGGGCAAAAAGAGGAGCTCGACGGTCTGGAGGAGAAGGCGCTGGCGACCGGCGCTTCCAAGGTGTATATTGACGATCTGCGTGACGAATTCGCGCGGGATTTCATTTACCCGATGTTCCAGGCGGGCGCCCTGTATGAAGGACAATATTTACTCGGCACATCGATCGCTCGTCCGCTGATTGCGAAGCGGATGGCCGATATCGCCCGTGCGGAAGGGGCGGTCGCGATTGCGCACGGCGCAACCGGGAAGGGTAATGACCAGGTGCGTTTTGAGTTGGCTGCTGCAGCCATCGCACCGGAGCTGAAGGTCATTGCGCCGTGGCGGATCGAAGCCTTCCGGGAGCAGTTCCCGGGACGTGCTGAAATGATCGCCTACGCCGAAAAGCACGGCATTCCGGTACAGGCATCGGCGGCCAAGCCGTATTCGATGGACCGCAACCTGCTGCATATCAGCTTTGAGAGCGGCATGTTAGAGGATCCTTGGTTTGACGCAAGCGCGGACTCGAATGAGGATATGTATGTCCTAAGCGTTTCTCCGGAGAAAGCGCCGGATGAGCCGGAATATGTCGAGCTGGCCTTTGAGGGCGGCAATTGTGTCGCTGTCAATGGCGAACAGCTCAGTCCGTTAGGCGTCATGGACAAACTAAACGAGCTTGGCGGAAAGCACGGCATTGGACGCGTCGATATGGTCGAAAACCGGTTTGTCGGCATGAAGAGCCGCGGCGTCTATGAAACGCCGGGCGGATCCATTCTATTCACCGCTCACCGGAAGATGGAATCGCTCACGATGGACCGGGAAGTGATGCATTTGCGCGATTCCTTGATTTCCAAGTACAGCACGCTTGTGTACAACGGTTTCTGGTTTGCGCCTGAACGGCTTGCGCTGCAAGCGCTCGTGACCGAAAGCCAGAAGAATGTTACCGGCGTAGTACGGGTAAAGCTGTACAAAGGCAATATCATCGGCGCAGGCGTAAAAAGCCCGGTCAGCCTGTACAATCCGGACATCGCGACGATGGAAGCCGATCCTACGCAGGCCTACGATCAAGGCGATGCAACGGGCTTTATCCGTCTGAATGCGCTTCGTCTGAAGGTATCCTCAGGCGTAGAGCAAAGCCGGAAGTCCTGATCACCATCATAAGAACTCATTGATCCAAGCTGCTGCCGAATTTGTCGGTACAGCTTGGATTTCGGCATGTATAGAATGTGAGGAGTGTAGTGAACGTGAGCAAATTATGGGGCGGCAGATTTACGAAGAAGACGGATCAACTGGTAGAGGAGTATACGGCTTCTATCGAATTTGATAAAGAGCTGGCCGAAGAGGATATCCAAGGCAGCCTTGCACATGTTACGATGCTGGGCAAGCAGGGGATTCTTTCGGAAGACGATGTCGAGACGATTAAGGACGGGTTGCACCGGGTACTGCAGCGGATTAAGCGCGGCGACATCGAGTTTTCCGTCAGCGACGAAGATATCCATATGAATATCGAGAAAACGCTGATCGAGGATATCGGTTCCGTCGGCGGCAAGCTCCATACCGGACGCAGCCGCAACGACCAGGTGGCGACCGATATGCATCTGTACCTGCGCAAGCGGGTGGTCGAATTTGTCGGGTTGCTGCATAGGCTTCAGGAAGCGTTGGTGGGGCAGGCCAAGGCGAATCTTGACACGATTGTGCCTGGGTATACCCATTTGCAGCGGGCACAGCCGATTCTGTTCGCGCATCATCTGATGGCATACGTGTCCATGTTTGCGCGTGATATTGAACGGCTGCAGGACAGCTACAAAAGGATCAACACGTTGCCGCTGGGCGCAGGAGCCTTAGCCGGAACGACGTTTCCGATCGACCGCCATTTTGTAGCGGAACAGCTTCGGTTCGACCGGATCTACGAGAACAGTCTGGACGCGGTAAGCGACCGTGATTTCATTCTTGAATTTCTGTCCCATGCCTCGATTATTATGATGCATTTGTCCAGACTGAGCGAAGAGCTGATTATGTGGTCAAGCACCGAATTCCGGTTCGTTGAGCTTGACGATGCCTTTTGTACCGGCAGCAGCATCATGCCGCAAAAGAAAAATCCCGATGTGCCGGAGCTTGTGCGCGGTAAAACCGGAAGGGTGTACGGCAATCTGACCGGTCTGCTGACGGTCCTGAAGTCACTTCCGCTTGCTTACAACAAAGATATGCAGGAGGACAAGGAAGGCATGTTCGACACGGTTCGCACGATGCAAGGAGCGCTGCAGCTGTTTGCGCCGATGATCGCAACGATGAAGGTGAACAAGGACCGGATGCGGGATGCGGTCAACCAAGACTTCTCCAATGCGACCGATATCGCGGACTTTCTTGTCGGCAAAGGACTGCCGTTCCGGCAAGCGCACGAGGTCATCGGCAAGACGGTTCTGTATTGCATCGAACAGAACAAGTATTTGCTTGACCTTACGATTGAGGAATTCAAGCAGTTTTCACCGCTGTTCGATGAGCGGATCTATGCCGTGCTGCAGCCGGAGCAGGTCGTTAATGCACGCAACGTATACGGGGGCACTGCTACCGCTCAAGTATCCGATGCGATCGGACGGGCGGAGCAGCAGCTCGAGCAGGTTGCGATATGGGTAAGCGAATACTCCGAGCGCAGTAAATAGTGTGTTGAAGCATTGAATGCGGTAACTAACGAGTCCCCATCGATTCAGAGTGAATCGATGGGGCTTTTTGCCTGTTGTTTAGGAAATTAGGTTTACTATTTGTGGATAAACATATTAGGTGTGCAGTGAACTTGAATTATGGAACCAAAACTCACTAATAAGGAACCCAACTTCGGTATGTGAGCTTGCATATAACTCTCCAAAAGCAAATACTGAAGTAAACCTCATTAATAGCGCAATCATCTTCCATATTATTGAGTTTTGCCTCACTATTTGCTCGATATGGTCGACGTAGCCAGAAAATAATGAGGCAAAGCTCAATATTACCGAGTTTTACTTCATTGTGCAGACATGTTCGCCATCGAACTTCGTGATTCAAACCACTTATGTTAATACTATCATTTACGGGTGAGGGTAGGTGTATGATTTTAACAAATTTTTCCTGTATTATATTTGGTTGCAACTACGAAGGAGTGCGATAATTTCAAAACTTATGGGAAGGTCGATACGGAAGGCGATCGTGGCATTTATTTTCCGGGACTGTTTTCATTGGATTCAGGCGGGCTGCCGTTATCGGAAGTGCTTCAACAACGGCTTGCATTGAGCGGGCTTCAAGAGATATAAATCCGCACGGTCCGCGAACGCGGTTATTTGTCTTCGTCTGAGGAGTGCTTCAACTCGTCGGATTCGGGCAATCCGATGAAGTGACGCTGTATGTCGAAAAACTGTTATTTGATGATAATGGAGCAATTTTCAAAATTTTGTTCGCGAAGAGGTCTGTTGCTTATCGGTCTGTACTATCTTGCAACCGCCAAAGCGTGTGCGAGGGGGGCAATTTAATAGAAGAACATTCACCGGAACGCGATGATGATAGCGTTGCAGAGTTTTATGATGTCTGGTTCTCGGCACTCAGCCGAATATGAAATAAGGCAGGGGATTTATCCCCTGCCTTATTAAAAACACAGTTTATATCGCCCGCTTCATTTCCCGCAGCTCGGTCTCCTGCTCCAGGGAACGCATTGCTAACGATTCGAGGATTTTGTCTTGCCGGGCACGTCCCTCTTTTAAACCAGCGATATCACCCTGCATGCGATGAACATCCATTGCAATGGCTTCCAGCTTGGCATCGGTCTCATCCTGCCGGTCGCGTATGGCGGTCACGATCAGATTAAGCTCCTTTTGACCGGCTTTCAATCCCTCGATATCGACTTTCATAGCAGCCACATCGGTCTTCAAGACAACCATATCGGTCTTCAAAACATCCATATCGGTCTTCAAAACAGCCACATCGGTCTTCAAAACGGAGACTTCCGACTTCAACCCAGCAACGTCGGCCTTCAACTCGGCCACATCCGACTTCAACCCGGCAACATCCGACTTCAACCCCGCAACATCGGCCTTCAACTCGGCTACATCGGTCTTCAACCCAGCGACATCGGCCTTCAACGATGCCACATCTTCCTTGATCGAAGTGACCTCGATCAATATTCGTTGCAATAATTCCTCGCTCATGTACCGTCCTCCTGACATAGGGATCTTTGAGTGGAACTCAAAGTCTCTCCTCTTAATATGTTTGTGGAGTTCTAACGGCTGCGTATGCTTTGCCTGCGCCGGACATGAATTGTCTAGACATTATTATATCACGCTGGGCGGACTTGAATCGACAAAAAAATTACAGCTTTGAACTAGACGCCGCGCTGTTTCTTTCGCCGGAACAGAGGCGGGGCCCACCAGTTCCAATGACCGAGCAGCTTCATCATGGAAGGAACCAGCACCATCCGCACGATCGTCGCATCAATGAAGATCGCCAGCGCAATGCCGACGCCGAGCTGTTTCACCGGCATTACGCCGGTAAAGGCGAAAGCGCCGGTAATGACGATCATGATCGCCGCGGCCGATGTAATGATTTTACTGGTCAACGCCAGCCCTTCCAATGTCGCCTGATCATTGTCTCCGCTTCTTCTGTAGATCTCTTGAATACGCGAAATAAGAAATACCTCGTAATCGGTGCTCAACCCGAAGACGATGCTAAATATAAAGATCGGGATGAATAAGGCGATGCTCGCCGGATCAATGCCGAACAGTCCGTCCTGAAAGATCCAGACGAGAAGTCCGAATGTCGCGCTGAGGCTGAGCACATTCATCAGAATCGCTTTTAACGGAATCAGCACGGATCGGAAGGCGATAAATAAGATCAAGTACGTCGCGCCGAGTATAAAAGCAAGGCTGTAGCCGGCTTTACCGTAAATTTCGTCAAAAATCTCCTGATTGAACTTCGCATAACCGCCCACCTTGAGCGAGACCCCGTTCAACTCGCGCTCCCAGCCGCGAACCCAATCCTTCGTCGATTCCTCATAAGTGCCGGTATTCAATTCCACTTGAAGCATCGTTTGCTTGCCGCTGATAAGCCGGTCCACAACCGGTGTCAGCATACCGGTCGTCTCCGGATTGTTATATAGTGCGTCCCATTGTTCCGCATCCAGTCCGCCCGCCAGCGTAAACAACGAATCGACTTTGCTGACCTGGGGATCTTCCATAAGTCTTTTATCCAACTGATATAATGCATCAAGCGAAGGCCGCTTGGTCGCTTCGTCCGCCGTCTCCGCAATGAGTATCACATGAGCCGCATTTTTCTTTAAAAACGTCTTTTCATAGAGCTCATAAGCGACTCTGGATTCATAACCCGACGGAAGCGCGTCCGTCCCGGGTACCCTAAGCGTAATGTCACGGAGCGGGATCAGGCTTGCCGCGAGCAGAAGGAAGGCGGAGAGTGCCATCCAAACGGGGCGCTTCATGACGAATTTGGAGAATCGGAGCCATACTCCCTCTTGATCGGGACGTTCTTTCAGAACCATGAGACGGTTAATACGGCTGCCGAGCAGTGAGAGTAGAGCGGGCAACAGCGTTAATGCCGACAGGATGGAGAAGAACACGACCGTCATCCCGCCAAGCGCAATGACCTTAAAAATATCGATCTGAATAAAGAGCATACCGGCCAGGCCGATAAATACGCACATCCCGGAGAATACGATCGATTCTCCAGCGGTTAAGACAGAGGTGACAACTGCCTGTTCCACAGAAGCGCGCTTTAATTCCTGCCGGAAACGGTTGACGAACAGCAGCGCAAAGTCGATTCCGAGCGCAAGCCCAAGCATAACGACAACATTAAGCAGAAATACCGACAGCTCGATCTGCAGCCCGAAGAAATAAAGAACGCCCATCGTGCTGATCACACTGATTAACCCGACGATGAGCGGCAATCCCGCCGCAACGAACCCGCCGAATGCAAACAGCAGGACAATCAGGGCAACCGGCAGTCCGATCATTTCCGCCCGCGTCAGATCCTCTTGGCTTGCCGTGTTTAAATCTTCTTCGATAATCGGAGTACCGGTGAGTCGTACAGACAGAGGACCGCCGCTAGCCGAGACCTCGCGGACAGCCTCACGCACAATGCCGATATTCGTTTTCATATCTTTAATTTCGAGATCGAAGCTAAATGTCGCATAGGCGACATTGCCCTTTAACATATCAGGGTCGTGACGGACCCCTTCCGCCTCGAACGGAGTTGAAACATGCATAAGCCTTTCCAGCTCAAGCGACCGCATACGCTCCACCGTATCTGCAACGAAGCTTTGAAAGACCTGTTCTTCTATGGACTCCGGGCGTTCAAACACAAGCATCAGCGTCGACTCATAGACGCTGAAGTTTTCTTTCAAGATCGTATTGACCTCTGCGAACGAGCCTTCCATGACAAAACCGCTCCCCTTAAGGACCGATGGAAGCTGCACCGAGAAAAAAGACAGAGCGACTACAAAAACAATCCAAACGGTAACAACGGTTTTTCGGAATCGGTAACAAATTTCACCTAATGTCTGTAAAGAACGCTCCATGATAAATCCTACTCTCTATAAATATTGCTAGCTATTTCCAGCCCCATTCATCGTAAACGATCGGAGTGTCACTTTTCAAGCGGAGTACATCCGATCCAACCCGAAATTTTGATACCGAAAGCGAAATTTAGGCCCTTACCGTCATCCGATATCCGTACTACAATTTGTGTTACAGATGCAAGCACTTACATCGAAGTCAAACTTATGGGGGCATGCGACCGATGAGCTATAATTTGCTCAAAAAGCTATATGGTCAGCGGTATTTGCAGGTGATGGCGCTGCTAGGAGCCGCGTGGATGATCATTTTCAACTATATCCCGATGTACGGCATCATTATTGCTTTTAAAGAGTTCAGCATCATCCGCTCGGTGGCGGAGGCGCCATGGGTAGGATTAGAGCACTTCAAGTCGTTCCTCGAGGACGGCGATTTGCCGGCCGTCATCCGCAACACGCTTGGTATTAGCCTGATCAAGCTAGCGGTCGGATTTCCGCTTCCGATTATGTTCGCTCTCTTTCTGAATGAGCTGCGCTCCCTTCGCTTTAAGCGGGCTGTGCAGACGATATCTTACCTGCCTCACTTTCTGTCCTGGGTCGTGCTTGGCGGAATCATGGCCACCTGGCTTGCGGATGTAGGCATCATTAATAAAATGCTGCTAGCGCTTGGCTGGATCGATGAGCCGATCGTGTACCTGGCGGAGCCGAAATATTTCTGGACCATCATTATTACGTCGGATATATGGAAGGAACTTGGCTGGTCGGCGATCATTTACCTGGCGGCTATGGCCGGCGTATCGCCGGAGCTGTACGAAGCCTCGACGATGGACGGGGCGGGACGGTTTCAGAAAATGTGGTATGTTACATTGCCTTGCATCCGGGGGACAATTACGATTTTGTTCATCCTGGCCGTCAGCGGCATTCTGAATTCAAACTTCGACCAGATTCTCGTGCTGCGCAACCCGCTGAACGAGAGCGCCAGCAATGTCATCGACGTATACGTCTACCATACGGGATTGTCCCAAG
Source organism: Paenibacillus tarimensis (assembly GCA_041281825.1). Classification (GTDB taxonomy): domain Bacteria; phylum Bacillota; class Bacilli; order Paenibacillales; family Paenibacillaceae; genus Paenibacillus_D; species Paenibacillus_D tarimensis_A. The sequence goes on from CP166298.1 coordinate 479,684, forward strand.
GCAGATATTCATACGCAACGGCTGTCGGTTTGCTTAAATCGGTCTTTGCATTGCTCCTTCTCCTTATGGCCAATTCCGTGACCAAAAGGCTGAACGGAACATCCCTATTCTGACAAAAAGGTGGTTGACTACAAGTGCTGACACGAAACCGGAGAACCGCCGGAGAGACGATATTCGACAGCGTCACCATTGCGGCGATGCTCGTCATCTGCTTCATGACGCTGTACCCGATTTGGTACGTGCTCGTCAATTCTTTCAACGACGGGCAGGATGCAATGCGAGGCGGCATCTACTGGTGGCCGAGAATAATAAGTTTGGACAATTATCAAGCGGTATTCGAGAACAAAGGCATCATGACTGCGATGGGCGTTACTGTCGCCAAGACCGTCATCGGGACGGCGCTGCATGTGTTTTTTACGGCGATGGTTGCCTACGCATTCTCACGCAGGGATCTTATCGGACGCAATATTTATATGCTGGGGGGAACCTTCACGCTGTTCTTTAGCGGCGGCTTGATTCCTTACTATTTACTCATTCGCGATTTGGGTCTGCTGGATAATTTCTTGGTGTACATTATTCCTGCACTGTTCAATTTCTTCGACCTGATCATTTTCGTCTCCTTCTTTCGGGAAATTCCAAGCGGCTTACAGGAGGCGGCCAAGATCGACGGGGCGAACGACTTTTCCATCTTCGTCCGGGTCATCCTGCCGGTATCGATGCCGGTAGTTGCAACGATTGCCTTATTCCATGGGGTCTATCAATGGAACGACTATTTTACCGGGATGATCTTCATCAACAACATGGATTTGCAGCCGATTCAAACGTTTCTATACCGCGTTGTCGCCCAATCGAGCTCCTCACAAATTGTGGCCGCGGCAGGCGGCGGCATTAACCGGTCGGTAACCTCGCAGTCGGTGAAGCTCGCTACGATGGTCGTTACGACGCTGCCGATCGTATTCGTCTATCCGTTTCTGCAAAAGTATTTTGTAAAGGGACTGATGATCGGATCGATCAAAGGATGAGGGAGTACAAACTTCATATATAATCAAAATAAGTAAAGGGGTAGGACAATGAACAAAAGAAGAGCAAAAAGATCGATTGTTTTCGCGCTTATTTGTACGCTCGTGTTTACGCTGGCCGCATGTTCCGGCGGAAACGGGAACGGCGGAGGGAACGACAGCCAGAGTGCCGCGAATTCGCCGGCAACGAATAACGGCGGCACGGATACGCCGGCTAAGGCTGATGACGAACGAGGCTGGGCCAACGATACATCGCCGGTTACGTTCGACTGGTATTTGAACTTCGCCTGGTTCCCGAACAAGTGGGGCGTTGATCCGACCTCCCAATATGTGACGAAGAAAACCGGCGTTAACATTAATTTCATCGTTCCGGCCGGCAATGAGAATGAGAAGCTGAATGCGATGATCGCTTCCAATGACTTACCAGATTTCATTACGCTAGGCTGGTGGGAGGACGGCGTGAAGACATTGGTGGAAGGCGGCCTGGTGCTGCCGCTCAACGAGCTCGCCGAGCAGTACGATCCTTACTTCTTCAAGGTTGCCGATCCGGCGAAGCTGAGCTGGTATACCCAGGATGACGGCAACGTATACGGTTATCCGAACGCGTCCTCGTCGCCGAAAGACTTTGAAAAATACGGGTCGAACTATGCGTCGAATCAAACATTTGTCGTTCGCAAGGATATGTACGAGGCGATCGGCAGTCCGGATATGCGCACGCCGGAAGGCTTTCTGAACGCGCTTAAGCTGGCGAAGGAAAAATTCCCGGAAGTGAACGGCCAGCCGCTGATTCCGATCGGTTTCCATGAGTTCGGCCCGGACGGCAACTACTCTTTTATCGACGCGCTGCAGGACTCCTCGTATCTGGCGAATTTCCTTGCGATACAGCGGGAGAAGGACGGCCGGCTGTACGACCGTACGACGGATCCGGAGTTTATCCGGTGGCTGAAGGTGTTCCGTCAGGCGAATGAGGCGGGCTTGATGTCCAAAGACGTATTTATCGACAAACGTCCTCAAATGGAAGAAAAAATCGCGCAAGGCCGTTACTTCGCCATGCTGTATCAGCGTACCGACTTTGCGGCGCAGCAAAACGTATTGTATGCGGACGATCCGAACTCCGTTTATATCGCGGTCGACGGTCCTTCGAATGAGGCGCTTGATCCGCCTACGCTTGCCGGACCGGGAATTTCCGGATGGACGGTAACGCTGATTTCCAAGAACGTGAAGGACAAAGAAAGAGCGATTAAATTCCTCAGCTATCTGATCAGTGAAGAAGGGCAGAAGGACCTGTACCTTGGTGAGAAAGGCGTATCGTATGACACGATCGACGGTAAAGACCAGTTCCTGCCGGAGGCGCTGAATCTGATGAACACCGACCGCTCGGCATTTGATAAGCAGTATGGTTCTTCTAACACGTTCTGGATGCTGATGGATACCAACATGAGTCTGCAGTGGGCGCCGCCAAGCGTGGAGCCGTTCAAGCAAATGGAGGATTGGACCAAAGGCAAGACGGTCAGTTTTTCACAGTTCGATCTGATTAATCCGCCGGCTACATCCAAGGAAGGCATCAACGCTGGGAAAATTTCCAGGGAATGGGGCAAGACGCTGCCAAAGCTGCTGCTCTCGAAATCCGAAGCGGAATTTGATGCCATTCTGGATGATTATCTGAAATTCCGCGAGAAGAACGGATATGCGGAACTTGAAGCATACCGCCAGCAAAAATACGAAGAAAACGTGAAGAAGCTTGCCGAATTCCTTAAATAACCGGATTGCTGTTTCCCAAAAACCCTCTTCGGGTTTTTGGGTCTTTTCATAGGAAGAGGCGGATAAATCATGTATGATGAAAACAACACTTAACCGATGGGACGAGGGCGGCCATGCGCAACATGATGAACCGGATCTTATTCAGAATCGAACAGCTGTCGCTCCAACGGCGGTTAATGATTATGTATGTGCTGATCATGCTGCTGCCTAGCATTTTTATTTCCGTGTATATATTTAACGGGCTGTACGGCAATTACCTGTCCGATGCGGAGCGGAAGAATGAGCATACGCTTGAACTCGAGCGGATGAACATCGTCAATAACATCGCCTCGATGGAACGTGTCGTGCAGCTGGCAAAAAGAGACCACGAAGTGCTCGATTATTTAAGCCGGACGTCCGAACCGACGGTGGGCGAGCTGATCGAGATCGATAACGAAACCGTGACAAACCTTGTGCGCATTCAATTCAGCAATCCCAATATTGAGCATATACACATTTTTACGAAAGACGATGTGCTTTACGAGCTGTGGCCGGTCTTTTTCCATGAGCGGAGAATCCGGAAGGAGCCGTGGCATCAGAAGGTATTGGCAAACGGAGAACAGGAATATTGGGTGATTCATCCGGAGGACCGGGAAATTATCCGCAGATTAGGCAGTGAGGAAACGGTCAAAAAACCGAAAATATCGCTTGTCCGGTCGATCTATTATCCGCAAAACAATTATGTTGGAATGATTCAGGCCGATATGCTGCTGGAAAAGTTTTTTCCCGGTGCGTTCAATCCGCTGCAGGATGAACAATCCCAGATGGCCGTTATCGACCGGGACGGCCACTTGTATCTGCCTTCGAATGCAAAGATGCCGGCCGATACCGGCTTGACGAAGGAAGCCATTATGGAGCAATTGGGCCGGCAGGAGCCGGCTGAAGCCATTCATAGCTTTAAGTTCGATTACGGCGGCGTTCCGTTTCTGGCCTCCGCCTTATTCATAGAACGAATCGACGCCTATTTGCTTCAAATCGTCTCTCTCGAACCGGTGTACCGGGATTTAAATAATACGCGCAATACGATTATCGCCGCCAATATACTATTGATCGTTCTCTTGTCCGTAGTGACACACTTCATCAATGCATTGATCTTGAAAAAGCTGCATATACTCTCGGACTCGATGAAAAAAGTGCGAAAGGGAGAGTTCGACTTTGAACTGTCCGTAAGAGGCGGAGGCGAAGTCGGCGAGCTGGCGCATCATTTTCGCAAAATGCTCGGTAAAATTAACGGGCTGATCGCCGAAGCGGTGAACAAGCAGGCCGCATCCAAGGAAGCGGAGCTAACGTCGCTCAAAAACCAGATCGATTCGCATTTTTTATACAATACGCTTGAAAATATTAAAATGCTGGCTGAGATGGAGAATCAGCCGGTCATTTCGGACGCGCTTACCTCGCTAGGCGGCTTGATGCGGTATAACTTGAGGTGGACGAGCGAGTATGTGCGGCTGCGCGATGAACTCAATCATATTCACAATTATATTGCGATCATGAATATGCGCTTCGAAGAGAAGGCGGTCATTCACGCGGACATCGAGCCTGCCTATTTGGATCAAGAATTGCTAAAGATGTCGCTGCAACCGATTGTTGAAAATGCGGTGAAGCACGGCATGAAGAACGAAGAGCTGGAGATTTCGATAGTTGCCCGGGTGGACGGCGGTACGATGCGAATTGAAATTACCGACAACGGCAAAGGGATGCCGGAAGAAGCGGTGCGGCGAATAAACGACAGAATATCGGCTTTTACGGAGTCCGGGGAGCTTGGACAGGAGGTAATCCCACTAACCGCTATGGACGAGTCGGCTTCCGCCAGCTCCGGAGGCAGCGGAATCGGACTCCGCAATGTTCAGCAGCGAATCCAAATGTTTTTTGGGGCCGAATACGGGCTGCTTGTTGAGAGTCAAGAAGGAAGCTATACCCGCGTCACTATGCGGATACCGTATTTCATCATGACGGGAAGGATGTCATAACGATGCGAAACTTGTTGATTGTCGATGACGAACGCAATATCCGGCTGGGGCTGCGTGCGATGATTGAACGTGAATTTCCGGGTGGCTATCGGATTCATATGGCCGGAGACGGAACCGATGCAATGGAGATCGCGCAGCGGGAACGGATCGAGATCATCATAACCGACATCCGGATGCCGGGGATGGACGGGCTTTCGTTCATCAAACGTCTTTTGGATTTGAATGTCCGTCCGGTCGTTATGATCTTGAGCGGTTACGACGATTTTCTGTATGCGAAGGAAGCGATTAGGCACGGGGTGAAGGAATATTTGCTGAAGCCGATCGTACGGGATGAGCTGTTCGGTGCGCTTCAACGTATCGAAGACGGGCTGCTGTATTTGGAGGAAATGAACGGCAGGCTTCAAGAGGCGGAGCAGGTCCGGGAAGCGCTGCGCGCATCGACGCTCGGAAACATTTTTATGTTGCCCGATCTGGACGAAGCGGACACGGCGCAGCGGTGCGCGGCGGCGGGCCTGGATGAATTCGACAGCGGTTATTATGTTGGATTGCTTAAATATTCGGGAGCCGGACAAGAGCTGTTCAAGGGCGAGGAATATTTGCGGCGTGTGCTGCAGGAGCAGGGCAAGCTCGTTTATTTTGAAGATAAGGACGACCATCTTGCGTTGGTTACGGATCATGAGGAATTGTTTCAAGGCCTGTTGGAGCATTTGACCCGCAAATCTCCGGCAGTCTTCCACATCGGAGTGAGCGAGCGGGGGGAGAGGATCGGTACAATCGGCCGCTGCTACAAACAGGCGAAGCATGCATTAAAATACAGCCTGCTTCAGCTTCATTCGCAAGCGGCGGTGATCCGTTACGAAACCGTCAAAGACCGCATAAACACGGAACCGCTGCCGCTAGAGGAGATCCGCAAGCTGGCGAATATGCTCGGAACGGAACGCGAGAAGGAAATGAAGACGCTGCTTGCCCGGCTGTTCGACGTCCGCAAACTAAGCGGCATGGACATCGATTATTTGGAAGAGCTCGGCAGCAGGCTTAATGAACTCGTGTTCGATAAAGTGTTCCATGTGTACGGGGAAGAGTCTGTAGAAGTGCTGAAGATGTACCGGATGACAGGCAATATTTATAATTTTGCGACCATCCAGGACTACTTTCATTCCGTTGAAAGCCTGCTATTCCGGCTCAATGATTATATAAAGCATATTAAATCGATCCATGTGGAGCAGAAGGAAATGAGCAAAGCGGTGCAATACATTCATGACAATTACAACAAAGACTTGAATATGGCCATCGTTTCCAACCACGTTTCGCTCAACTATTCTTATTTCAGCCAATCATTCAAGGAATATACCGGCGAAAGCTTTGTCCATTATTTAAAGAAGGTCCGGATCGGCAAAGCGAAGGAGCTGCTGGAGAAAACAGATTACAAGGTTTATGAAATCGGCGAACGGGTGGGCTTTGACAATGCTAAGCAGTTTAACCGCGTGTTCCGGGAATTGGAAGGCATAACGGCGATGGAATACCGTCAAAGTCAGAAGATTATGCAGTAGAGGATAGAGCGAAGGAGGATGAAATAGTGAGGAAAATCGTATCCGGTCTTGTTGCGTTGATGATTACCGGTGCGTTTACAGGCTGTTCCGGCACGCCGGACCGGGGTGACGGCCATTCGGAGGCCGAGGGGCCGGAAGGCTGGAAGCTGATCTGGTCGGACGAATTCGATCAGGATCAATTGGATCGTACCAAGTGGACGTTCGATATCGGGAACGGTTTTACCGACGGCAACGGCAATTATGTATCCGGCTGGGGAAATAACGAGCTGGAATATTACACCGGGCGTGAGGACAATGCTCGCGTGAAGGACGGTAAACTGATTATTACGGCGGTTCGCGAACGATTCGAAGGATTTGACTATACATCGGCGCGGCTGAAGACGAAAGGGCTGTTTAGCACGACGTACGGCCGGTTCGAGTTCCGTGCCAAGCTGCCCGCGGGAAAGGGGCTGTGGCCGGCGTTATGGCTGCTTCCGGAGGATGACAAGTACGGCGGCTGGGCGGCTTCCGGAGAAATCGATGTGATGGAAGCGAAAGGAAGCATTCCGGGCATGGTGTCCGGCGCCATCCATTTCGGCGGCAGCTGGCCGAATAATACGTACAAGGACGGACGTTATACGTTTCCGGAGGGTACGACGATCGAGGACGACCATGTCTATGCGCTGGAATGGGAGCCGGGTGCGATTCACTGGTATGTGGACGGGGAATTGGTTCAGACGCAGACGGAATGGTACAGCAGAGGAAATCAAGAGGATGGCGGCGAGAGTCCGCCGTTTCCCGCGCCGTTCGATCAGCCTTTTTATATGCTGATGAACCTTGCGGTGGGCGGTAATTTCGACGGCGCACCCGATGAGAATACCGTTTTCCCGGCCAGGATGGAAGTCGATTATGTGCGGGTGTATAGGAGGGAGTAGTATAGCTGAATTGAGGTTCATGTCTACTATAAGAAAGAACTGTTTACAGAGAGGAGCCCCTATGAAACCGACATTGCTAAATCGCCGAGATTTTGCAAGTCAGGAAACCTTTTGGCGGGAATATACGTAATAAAGGGAAGATCACATTTTATCGTTGGAGGGTTGTTCTCATGACTTTTTTTAATCGGATGCTGGCCAGCATCGGCATCGGGTCGGCTCAGGTGGATACGCTCCTGGAGAAGACGCGCTATCAGGTCGGGGAAGAAGTGCTCGGTACCGTGAAAGTGCGTGGAGGTAACGTGGAGCAGCAGATTGACCGGATTTATATCTCGGTGATGACGAATTATTTGAAGGAAGTTAACGACCGGAAGGTATACCAGAACGCGGAAGTCGGAAAGTTCAGCGTGACCGAACCGTTCACGCTTGCGCCGGGCGAAACGAAAGAAATTCCGTTTTCGTTCGTTTTGCCGACAGGCACGCCGCTCACACTCGGCCGGACTCCGGTGTGGTTAAAGACGGGGCTCGACATTAAGAGCGCGGTCGATCCGAAGGACGACGACCGGATTGAAGTGGCGCCGAACGCCGCGATGCAAACAGTATTCGATGCGGTGTCCGCACTCGGATTCCAATTGCGAAAAGCGGATTGCGAATATGCGCCGCGTTTCGGATACGGATCGTTTGCGCAGGAATTCGAGTTTTATCCTGTATCGGGGCCGTTCCGGGGAAAGCTCGACGAACTGGAGGTCATCTTTACGTCGGCATCGGGCGAGGGGCTCGAAGTACTGCTGCAAATTGACCGCCGCGCCCGCGGGCTAGGAAGCTTGTTTGCCGAAGCGCTCGATATGGATGAATCGTTCGTCCGCTGCCGCTTCGACAGTGCAACCTTGTCGCGCGGCACGAATGCAGTGGCCGGCGAACTTGAAAACATCATCCGGCGTTACTCGTAAATAATAGTTATGTAGCACCCTTCTATTTACTGCATAATATTAAAATCCTCCACCATTATGGCGGAGGATTTTTCTTTATAGGCGAATAACCATTTATTGGCGGTTTGGGCCGGCTTTAGAAGTCTTTACTAAAATAAGGGTACCCACTATCGGCCTGAGGATGTAAAATGGAGGATAACGCTTGAATTTGCTTACGGATTGGAGGCGCTGCGGATGCAGTTTATTTCGAAGCTCGGATGGTTCTTTCGCGGACGGTGGCCTTATTATGCGCTGGCTGCTCTTTTCATGGGCGGCAGCATCTTCCTAAACAGTATTGCCCCCAGAATTATCGGGAACACAATTGACCGGATCCGTGACGGTCAGCTGAACGAAGCCTCCTTGATGCAGACGATCGGATTGCTGGTAGGGATCGCGCTTTTAAGCTATCTTAGCTTCTATATTTGGATCAATTTGTTGTTCAGCAGCTCGGCTTTACTTGACCGGCTTCTTCGCGACCGGCTTTTCAGGCATTGGACCAACATGACGCCGGGCTTCTTCCAGCGCAACCGCTCCGGGGAGCTCATGGCGCTCGCTTCCAATGACATTACGGCGGTAAGCCATACGGCCGGCTTCGGCGTGCTTACGTTCGTAAATACGGTCTTTGCGTCGGCCATTGTCGTCACCTCCATGATCGTGTTCGTCAGCTTCAAGCTGATGGCGGCGGCGCTGCTTCCTCTGCCGCTGCTTGCGCTGGCGATCAACCGGCTCGGCAAGGCGATGCGGTCCCGGTTTCTGGAGGCGCAGGAATCGTTCGGCCGCATGAACGACCATGTGCTGGAATCGATCTCCGGGATGCGAGTGCTCCGTTCGTATGTGCAGGAGGAAAAGGATATCGGCGCATTCGACCGGGTTACGCGCGATGTGATGGACCGGAACATCAACGTCGCATATGTGAATGCGCTGTTTCAGCCGGCCATTTCGAGCATCGTCGGCATTAGCTTTGCAATCGGTATCGGTTACGGCTCATATCTGGTATTCACGAATGAAATAACGCTCGGCGAGCTGGTAACCTTCAACATCTATTTGGGACTGCTGATCTGGCCGATGATCGCTTTCGGCGAGTTTATCAACATTTTGCAGCGCGGGAACGCCTCGGTGAACCGGATTCAGGAAAATATGAAGCAGCAGCGGGAAGTGACGGAACCGGAGCATCCGGCCCACGTGGAGATGCCGGACCGCATCGAGTTTCGGCGGTTAACGTTCCGTTATCCGGAAGCCGGTTCAGACAGTCTGCGCGATGTGACCTTAACTGTAAGACGGGGCGAGACGATCGGCATCGTCGGACGAACGGGCGGAGGCAAAAGCACGTTGTTGAAGCAGCTGCTGCGCCAATACCCGATTGTGGAAAACCGGCTGTTTATTGGAGACGTACCGATTGAACGGATCTCGCTCGACCGGCTTAAATGCTGGATCGGATATGTACCTCAAGAGCATTTGCTGTTGTCCAAGACGTTGCGTGAAAATATTAAGCTCGGCAAGCCGGATGCAAGCGACCGTGAAGTAGAGGCGGTCATTGCAATGGCTTCACTCAAGTTGGACATTGAACAAATGAAGGACGGGCTGGAGACGATGATCGGTGAGAATGGTGTGATGCTTTCCGGCGGCCAGAAGCAGAGGCTGGGCATTGCCCGGGCACTGCTCGTTGATCCTGAAATTCTAATCCTAGACGACGCGTTGTCGGCCGTCGATGCGCGGACAGAGCATGCGATACTGCAGCAGATCCGCAGCAGCCGCGAAGGACGAACGACATTCATCGCTACGCACCGGCTGTCCGCCGTCACACATGCCCATCACATACTCGTGCTGGATGAAGGCGTCGTCATTGAGGAAGGAACCCACGAGGAACTGATGCGTCACAGAGGATGGTACCAGCGCCAGTATGACCGTCAGAAGCTGGAACAAAGCCTGCTGAATGACGAGAAGGAGGCGCCATGAGCACTTTGCGCAAACCATCGGTTGCAAGACGTTTGTTCGGTTACATGCTGTTATTCCAACGGCGGATAGCGGCGGCCATTCTCATTCTCGTCGTTGCGACCGCCGCCCAGCTTGCCGGACCAATCATTGCAAAGGAAATCATAGATGATCATATATTGGCGATTGAATTCGATTGGTATGAAATGAACAAGGAAGATGTGCAGGAAGGGACCAGGTTTGTCGACTACAGGGATAAATCGTTTGTAAGAAGCGATTGGATTGGCGACGCTGAGGAGCTGCCGACCGGCGCTGAAGCTGCCTCCATCCGACAGGTGGAGAGATCGTTCCAGCTGCAGAGCGCCGCTTACGGGACGGTCGTATTAACCGCCTCCGAGGTTGCCGGGTTTTACAGTCATGATATCCGTCCGGTTATGAGGATGATCGGGTTAATCGTTGTGCTGGCGCTCGTAGCGAGCGGATTGAATTTTATGCAGAGCTTTATGCTGCAATCCTCGGCCCAGCGGATCGTACAGAAGATCCGGATGGACGTGTTCCGCAACATGCACCGCATTTCCATTCGTTATTTCGACAATACGCCGGTCGGGCAGGTCGTATCCCGGATCGCCAACGATACCGAAAATGTGAAAGAGCTGTATATGAGCTTTATGGCCACATTCGTCGTCAGCGGGCTCAATATCATAGTCGTATTCGGCGTACTCTTGTTTCTCGACTGGCGGATGGCGCTGATTTGCATGTTGCTGCTGCCGATCTATACCGGCATTATTTGGCTTCATCTGAGATATTCCCGCAAGTATGTCGCCGCAATCCGCGCCCGAATGGCGGAAATGAACGCTATGCTGAACGAAACGATTCATGTGATGCCGATTCTGCAGGCGTTTCGCCGGGAGCGGGCGACCCGGGAAGAGTTTGAGGCTTTGAACGAGGACCGTTACCGCAATCAGATTAAACAGTTTCGCATTTTTGCGTTTTCCAGCCGTAATGCCGTTTACTTTATTGGCCGTTTGTTTACGGCGACGATTATCTGGTACTTTGGCAGCGAGTCGCTGTCCCAGGCCATTTCGTTCGGGGTGCTGTATGTGTTTATCGATTATTTGGGCCGCGTCTTCGAACCGATTATCGGAATTTTCGACCAGATGATGAATGCGCAGCGGGCCGTCGTGTCGGCTGAGCGGGTGTTTGAGCTAATGGATAAGGAAGGCGAAGAGATCGAGTCTGCCGCGAAGGTTCCACGCCCGAAGGGGCACGTGGAATTCCAAAATGTCACGTTCGGTTATGCGCCGGGCGAGCCTGTGCTGAGGGGAATCTCCTTCGAGGCGGCGCGCGGCGAGACGGTGGCGCTTGTCGGACATACCGGCTCCGGCAAAAGCTCTATTATGAATCTGCTGCTCGGCTTCTATGAGCCCGAGTCCGGAACAGTCCGAATCGATGGACGGGATATCCGGGAGCTGTCGAAGCAGGCGCTTCGCAAGCATATGGGCATTGTTTTGCAGGATCCGTTCCTGTTCACCGGCGATATCAAATTTAATGTCGGTCTGTACGAGACGGCGATCAACAAGGAGCAAGCGGAGCAGGCACTCCGGGAAGTAGGCGCTATCGGCTTTGTGAATCAGCTGTCTCAAGGTATGGATGAGCCGGTCGTGGAACGCGGCAGCACATTATCCGCAGGGCAGAGGCAGCTTATTTCCTTCGCCAGGGCGCTGGCCTACAACCCGGCGATACTTATTCTGGACGAAGCGACCTCCAGCATCGACAGCGAGACGGAGGCCGTCATACAGCAGGCGCTTGATGTGCTTCGGCACGGCCGGACGACGTTTATTATCGCGCACCGGCTGTCGACCATCAAAGACGCGGATCAGATTCTTGTTCTGCATCGCGGGGAAATCGTGGAGCGCGGTACGCATGATTCGCTTATGGCTCTGCAGGGCCGCTATTATCGGATGTACCAGCTGCAGAGCGGAGAAAAGGCAACGGAGAAAATAGGGTAACTTAAGCGGCCCGTTCCTGCTAAGGAGCGGGCCTTTGTGCCGAGTGACGGTCAATTAACGAAAGATTCTCTACCGCGCGTTTTGCCTCGAAATGTTTTAAGTAGAGAAAGAAAGTTTCTTTGGAGCGGGCAACTGGCTTGAAATGGTCCGAGTAGAGAAAGGAACTTTCTCTACAGCAGGCAATCAACTCGGAAAGCTCGGATTAGAGAAACAAAGTTTCTTTACTGCGGGTAATTTGCTCCAACCGGTTCAATTAGAGAAAAGCATGTTCTCTACAGCAGGCAATGTGACCCGGAAGTACAGATTAGAGAAAAATATTTTCTGCGGCGGGTATCAAGGTCTAAAGCTCCGACTAGCGCAACAAAGTTTCATTAGCTCCAATTAAAATTTCAGCAGACTCGATTTAATTACATCATTTAGGGAACCTTTCAAACTCTTAATCGTCTAATGCTCGAGGTGAATGGCGTGCAGTTCGAATATTTAAAGTCCGTGACCGGCGGATTGGACAAAAATGCGGTGCTTGAAGACCTGATGACGGTATACGGGCAGGATGTGTGGAACTTCGCGTTCTTTCAGACGGGGCGCAGGGAGATCGCCGACGATGTGGCGCAGGACGTATTCGTCAAAGTGTACGAGCGGCTGTATACGTATCGGGGACAAGCCTCGGTGAAAACATGGCTGCTTGCGATTACGCGCAATACGGCACGCGATGCGATGCGGTCGGCCTGGATGCGCAGGGTGAGGGCGATGCCAGCGTGGTTCCAGCGCGAAACGTATCCGTCGGCGGAACGCGAAGTTATGGATCAGCTCGTGACGGAGAATATTTGGGCGGAGGTGATGTCCTTGCCGCGCAAACTGCGGGAAGTGCTTCTGCTGCATATACACCACGGTTTGCCGCTCAAGGAAATCGCCGTGCTGCTCGAAATATCCGAAGGCACCGTCAAATCGAGACTGCACCGCGCGCGGGCGGCCATAAACCGGAAGCTGTCGGCAGAGGGTGCCGAGGACGGGGAGGGATTGACGTGACGAAACCGGCGGATGAGTGGGAACAACGTTTGTCCGGTCAACCGCTAAGGCGCGGCGGCTTTACTCCCGAGCTGAAGAACAGAGTAAGGGAGAGAATCCGAATGAGAGCATCAAAAACGAAGCTGGCGGTTCGAGCTGCCGCCGTGATGCTGTGTGCGGCGCTTATAAGTATGGGATGGCTGTACCGGGAAGATATGAAGCAGTTAGCTATGGGTAAGCATCAGCCGGCCTATCTGTCGGCGGTGACGGAGAACCAGCTTGCCGACGAGGGTGAAATCCGGCTGAAGGTGCAGGGAACGGCGACAAGCAACTTTATGATGAATTACGGCAAAGCGTTCGTAATCCGTCATCCCAATGTGCAATTCGACGTCGTGCAGGCCGGCAGCAGCACTTCATTTCCGACAAAAGAACAATTCGTAGAGTGGATGGAGCGGGAGCAGCCGGATGTGATGAGTTTGCCGCTGGATCTGTTTACGGAGCTGGCGCGGGAAGGAAAGCTGCAGCCCCTGGATGCTTCGATCAAGAAGGACGGCTTTGATCTCGAAGCCTTTCACAAGCCGGTCATTCAGCTCCTCCGGGAAGCGGGAGCGGGGGAGCTGTACGGATTGGCGCCGGAATTCAGCTCTATGGCGGTTTATGTGAACAAAGAGCTGTTCGCAAAATATGAAGTGCCGCTTCCGCAGGACGGCATGAGCTGGGAGGAGCTGCTGGAAACGGCAAAAAGGTTCGGCGGACGCGGCGACGAGGTAGCGGGTCTTGCGAGCGCTTATTCGAACGCCCCCTATTTCCTCATACAAATGATCGGGGAGGCGAAAGGTCTTCGAACGGTTTCGGCGGACGGAAAAACAGTTACGTTCGACACGCCTTCCTGGAGGACGGTGTGGGATGAGGTTTCTCAAGGGATCAAGCAAGGATGGATTGATTACCGGGAACCGTTGGATACAAATGGGAATACGCCTTTTGAAGATGTTCTTGAGGAGGATCCGTTCATTAACGGGAAGGCGGCCATGTATCTTGGGGGAAACTATTTTATGGCGCGACTCCGGTATGCAGAGTCGAATATGAAGGCCGACTTGGATTGGATGACCGTTTCCGAACCGGTCGATCCGGTGTATTCGGTACGCGGAACGTCTTTCGCCGTTCCGACAGTATTTGCCATCCGGGCGGATTCGCCAAATACAAAAGTCGCATGGGAGGTTTTAAAACATCTCGCTAGCAAAGAGATAGGGCAGAAGCTTGCCAGAAAGTCAGGTTTTTATTCGCCATTAACCTCAAGGCTGGGTGTGTTGCCAAAAGCGGATGAGGAACAATGGCGCGGGTTTTATCAGATTTCCCCCGATCCTGCTATATTGCTTGATGTTGCCGTGTCGCGTCCGGAAAATTCGCGTTCGATTCAAAGGTATGATTTGATCACTGAAGCGGTAACCGCGGTTATTTCAGGCGAGCAAACCGTAGACGAAGCATTGTCCCGCCTGCAGCAAGAAGTGGAAAAAGAGCTCGCACAAGCGTCGGAGGGTGAACAATGATACGGGTTCTTTGGCGTAAATCCATTGCCATATTGATCGTGATCATGTTGTCCATTACGGGCTGCTCCGCCGAACCGCAAACCGAATATCGGTCATCGATTAAAGTATTTTTTGATCCGCAAGGATTCGAGTATACGTACAGAGATTTTTTTGATGCGGCATTTCCGAATCTGGACGTCGAGGTTGTCTATACCGACAATGCGAATTACTTTTCGGAGCCCGATCCCGATGCGGAGCTTATGAAGGCGATTGAAGAAAAGCAGCCGGATTTGATCATCCTCCCCTTTTATCTGTCGTTATACAAAAAACTGGCCGATGACGGACAATTGGTTGAACTGTCATCCCGGCTCAGCCGTAATGACGGACTAACCTGGGATGATATTCACCCGGGCGTCATCGAACAATTGAAACAAAATGAGCAGGGCGGGATTTTTGGCCTGGCCCCTTTATTTGAGACTTCACTGTTGTATTATAATGCAGATCTGTTCGATACGTATGGCGTCGATCCGCCGCAGGACGGAATGAGCTGGGAGGAAATATTGCACTTGGCAATCCGTTTTAAGACCGAAGCGGCAGGAGCGGAAGGAATTGCCGGTTATCATCAAATGTTTGCGGAGCGCCCGTATGATCTGATTACGAATATAGCCGGGACCGAAGGAATTCGTCCATTCGACCTGAAGCAAAAGCGAATGACAATCGATACGCCGCAGTGGAGGTCGGTGGTTCATACCGTCGTGGAAGCTTTGCGGCACGGCGCGTTTACAACGGAAGTTATTGAAGCGGAAACAATTGACGGCGTTAAATATTTCGGGCCGGAGGATCAGGCGCGGGCCGATCTGTTTCGTCAAGGCAAAGCGGCAATGACGATGGACAGATACGGCAGCTATACGGACGTCGGCTTCCGCGCACATGCGGTCGTATCTCCGGTTAATTCATCGGATCGCCTAAGAAGCGATAAAGCGGTCCGTTATTTTACCATATTCGCTATTCGATCCGGTTCCGAGCATGTAGAGCAGGTTTGGGAGGTGCTGAAATATATGAACGGGGAGAGGGTAGCTCAAATTACGGCCCTGCAGCCGGACGTTATGGTGTATTACAATATTTCAAGCCATAAAGCATTTCCCCGTTACAAGAAGGATCCTATTGCGGACAAAATATTCAACATGCTTCCGGTCCAAACGTCATACACGGATTTCAGCCGTCTGGACAAAGAGTTTTACGATCATTATTTGCCCCTGTTCGACCGGGAAATCGGGCTGGCGGTCAGCGGCGAGTTATCGGTTGAGCAGGCTCTGGCGAACATCCAGAAAGAAGGCCAATCGTTGCTGGAGAAGTACGTCAAATAACGATTTCATGGGGTAACGAAGCTGTCCCGCCAAGTACGGCACTAAACAGCAGCTGTATAGAGGGGCTAACGGTCGCGCGGAGCATCAGCCGATTCGTTTTTACGGACACCAGAGACCTTATTTGCTGTTTATCGGACTGTTTCCCGATTCATGCGGACACAGAAGCCCTTATTTCACAAAATTTCATGCCTTTTCGCAGCGTATTGACAAAATAAGGGATGCTGTGTCCTGCTGGCAATGATTTCGGCCCAAAGTTCACAAATAACGGCTGCTGTGTCCGTTTGGGAGAACCCTGAACAAATGAATCGACGACCGCTGCGTTAAGCCAAACAAGCCGAACAAAAATAAGCGGCACACGCCTCTTGCGAAGAGACGGTGCCGCTTTGCCAATTTTGCTATCGGATCGATTCAGATACTCCCGCAGCAGCAGGCTGCATTCCGATCGCAGCCGATCTAGTATTGTTAATCTTATAACCTTCCGAGCCTGCCGCTTCGAAATGAACGGTCAATTCGATAATTTCCGCCCGGCTGCCGATTCGCAGCGGCGGTCCCCACATGCCGTAACCGGAGGATACGAACGCATGAAGACGGCCGAATTGCTTATAGCCCCAGTCGAGCTCGAACAGCCGGCGTGTAATCCAATGGTTTGGCGTCAGCTGGCCGCGGTGCGTATGGCCGGACAACGAGATATCAATCCCGGCTTCCGCCGCCTGCTTTAAATGGTACGGCTGATGATCCATCAGGATGAGCGGATAAGCCGGATCCACCTCTTCCAACAGCTCGGCGAGCGGTTTGCGCCCTGTCCCTCCAAAACGCGGGGATTCAGCGCTCTTGTCCTTACGCCCGATCACATAGAGGGCGTCGCCGATCCGGACCGATTCATCGAACAGCACATCCACACCTGCCTCCCGAAGCCGCTCCGCAAACTCCTTCACATGTCCGCCCATGTATTCGTGATTTCCGAGGACGGCATATACGCCGTGCGGAGCCTGCAGGCCGCCGATCGTTTCCGCCATGTTTTGTTTTACAAAAGGCTTGATGTCATCATCAATAATGTCCCCGGGCAGCAGAATCAAATCCGGCTGCAGAGCATTAATTCGTTCAACAAAGTCTTTCAAATGCTTGTTGCGCACGATTGTCCCCAGATGAAGGTCGGAGGCGACGGCGATCCGCATCATTTTTAGTCCGCCTGCGGTTTTGTCGATATGAACGGAATATTTCCGAACTACCGGATTCCAGGCATTCCAGGAGCCGACCGCAATAATAAGAATTAACACACTGATAATAATATACCCGATTATAGGAATATAAGTCTCCGGAGGCACATTTGCGGCGCGGAGAGCGAGTACGGCCACATCAGCCAGCGGCAGTAAGAGGATGCAATACATGAGCACGCCCAGCCACATCGCCCCGACATGCTTCAGGATGTCATGAACACGGCCGGGGAGAAAACGTTCCAGCAGCCGCGCACCCAGATAACCGAAGCTGACGATCCAAAAAGCGGCCCAGTACAGTGAAACGGCTTGAAGGTTCATCACCGACTCCAGAAAAACACGGCCATGCCAGCCAATGTAATAATGAATAAGGGTATAAATTGCAATGGCAAGTCCAATAAACGAAACGATACGTAACCGCGTTTGCATGATAATCACTCCTAATAATACTTATACTTTCTTATCTGTTTCAGACCGCCCACTTGCGACCAAGATCATCAATCCTGCTAAAAGGAACTATAAACGAGAACAGCAGTACATTTCCAGTTGAAAATCTTGTTTACAAAGTAAAAAAACTTAACCTGCTTAGGTAATACGGATAAACATCCGTTTTGTCGCAAAATAATGCATCATCCGGCCGCAGCCCGCTTTCTGCGTTATGGAGGTGCATGTTGCTTACATTTACATAAAATTGATCGTTCAAATACCGTTTGATCAATAATAAGGATTGAATTAACATGAAACATGGATGAGATTTCCGCCATGCTCGTTCAATATGAAGCAGGGAAGTGAAGGCTCGTGAGTGGAACCAGATTGTTGATGGATCATTTGAAAAAGTATGTGTGGATTTATGCCGGCGCTTTTTTGCTGCTTGGTTCGGCCAATGTCATTTTTGCTTTTTTTCCAAGGGTGCTGGGACAATTTACGGATGAACTCGAGGTTGAAAGCTTGACGAAAGACGCCATCGTTCAGTACAGCTTGATTCTGCTTGCGATCGGTATCGGCTATGGGGTGTTGTTCGGGCTCGGGCAATATTTGAATCACCGTTTAGGACGCAAATTTGAATACAATTCAAGGCAGAAGCTGTTTCGGCATTTTACGCGGCTCAGTGAGCAGTATTATTCCAAAAACGGGATCGGCAAGCTGCTCAGCTATGTGATGAATGACGTTACGGTCGTGCGCGAGGCGATTGCCAACAATCTCAATCAGTTGACGAATG
Source organism: Paenibacillus tarimensis (assembly GCA_041281825.1). GTDB lineage: Bacteria > Bacillota > Bacilli > Paenibacillales > Paenibacillaceae > Paenibacillus_D > Paenibacillus_D tarimensis_A. The sequence goes on from CP166298.1 coordinate 498,174, forward strand.
CTACCGTGCTGTTCGTTTCGGTCGTTGTGATGCTGGCACTTAGCGATATTCCGACCCAAGTCATTGTATTCTGTGTGCTTCCGCTGCTGTCGCTTCCGTTAATGGTTGTTTATTTCGGGCCGCGCATCCGGGAACGCTCGAAGAAGGTGCAGGAAGCGCTGGCCCAGATGACCGAGTCCGCAGAGGAGCAGTTCGGCGGGATTCGTGTAACGAAAACCTTCGCCGTGGAAGAAATCGCGTTGAGGAGGTTTGGGCAGACTGTTGACCGGATTAAAGAAAACCAGCTGCAGCTGGTCCGGATGACCGCGACGTTTCAGGCGCTTATCCCGTTTGCAGGGGCGCTTTCCTTCGTTATTGCGATTACGTACGGCGGTTTTATGACCATTGAAGGGGCGATGTCATTCGGTAATTTTATTGCGCTGACCTTTTATTTGCGGATGATTATGGCCCCGCTGCAGCAGTTCGGCAATGTCATTAACGCGATGCAGCGCGCCCGCGCTTCCTTGGACCGCCTGAACCGGCTGCTGAGCGTGAATCCGGACATCCTTGAAGCGGAGCATGCGGTTCCGCTTACGCCGGGAGCCGGGGACATTCGAATAAGGGGGCTGTCATTCTCATATCCGGGAGCGGGAGACAATCGATCGCTGGAGCAGATCGACATTCACGTTAAGCAAGGGCAAACGCTCGGCATTGTCGGCAAAACGGGCAGCGGGAAGACGACGCTCGTGAAGCTGCTTCTCCGAATCTACGACCCGCCGCGCGGCACGGTCTATATCGGCGGTCAGGATATTTGCGATTTGACGCTGGAAAGCTTAAGAACGCAAATCGGCTATGTGCCGCAGGACGGATTTCTGTTCAGTACGACGATCCGCGACAATATCGCTTTCTATAACCGGCAGGCCGGAAATGCCAGTGTGGAGCGCGCGGCGAAGCTTGCTCAGTTGTATGACAACGTTGTCAACTTCAGTGAACGGTTCGACACGAAGCTCGGCGAGCGGGGATTAACGCTGTCCGGAGGCCAGCGGCAGCGCACGAGCCTTGCGAGAGGCCTGATCAAGGATGCGCCGATATTAATACTCGACGACAGTGTGAGTGCCGTTGATGCGGTTACGGAAACAAATATATTGGAAAACCTGCGTGAAGTAAGAAAAGGGAAAACAACCGTCCTGATTGCCCATCGGATCAGCGCGGTAAAGCATGCCGACGAAATCATCGTGATGGATGAAGGCAGGATAATCGAAAGAGGGACGCATCGCGAGCTGATTGCCAAAGGCGGTTATTACGCATCGCTTCATGAAATTCAGGAGGAGGGGTCATCTCATGGGTAACGGAGACGGGGAACGACGACGAACCGAGGAGGAGATCAATCCGGCGTATAACGTCAGTCCGGAAAGCCGCAGGAAGGCGTTTCTGTCGATGCTTTCTTATGCCGGGCCGCAAAAGATGGTTTTTATGGCCGTATTTTTTTGCACGGTAGTCGCCATCTCGGCCGATTTGCTGCAGCCTTATTTGGTCAAAATCGCAATCGACGACCGTGTGCTGTTCGGCGAGCACGGCGCGGGCCGGCTTATTCTCCTCGGTGTCATATACTTTTTGCTTGCCGTAATTAGTATGGTGTTTACTTATTGGCAGGCCAATTTGCTGCAGAAAGCCGGTCAAAGCATTGTTGCGGCACTGCGCAAAGACTTGTTCAAGCATATCTCGAAGCAATCGATGTCGTTCTTCGACAGGCATGCGATCGGCAGCCTCGTTACGAACGAGTCCAGCGACACGGAAACGATCAACCAATTTTTTACCCAGGTGCTGCTCAGCCTCATGCGCGACGGCTTGTCGCTTCTGATGATTATCGGCTTTATGTTTTTTCTCGATGTCGAAATTGCGCTGTACTGCCTCATCTTATTGCCGTTAATCGCCGTTATTGCGGCCGCTTTCCGAACATTGCTCCGCAATGCCTATCAGCGGGCCCGGACCCAGCTGTCGCGGATGATCGCCTTTCTGGCGGAAAATTTGGCCGGTATGAGTCTGATTCAATCGTTCCATCAGGAGAACGAGCAGGTCGACCGATTCTCACAGCGCAACGAAAAATACTACCGTGAGAGCCTGCGCGAGGTCCGCACGAGCGTAATATTTAACCGTTCCTTTGATATTCTGGGTAATATTTCGGTTGCGTTCGTCGTCTGGATCGGCGGCATGGCCGTCTACAACAAGCAGTTGGATTTCGGGGTGTTATATGCCTTTATCGTCTATATCCGGGCGTTCTTTCAGCCGATAAACCAAATTACAATGCAGTGGAACACGCTGCAATCGACGCTTGTATCGGTCGACAGGCTGTGGCGCATCTTCTCCGCCGAACCTGAGGTACGGGACCCTGATCCGGACTTGAGCCGGTCGATGACACTGAATGCGGTGAAAGGAAAAATCGATTTCAATCAAATCCGGTTCTCCTATTCGGACGATAAGGATGTGCTTCGCGATCTGGAGCTGCATATTCAGCCGGGCGAATTCGTCGGGATTGTCGGAACGACCGGTGCCGGGAAAAGCTCGCTGGTCAATTTGCTGGCGCGTTTCTACGATGTGAAGCGGGGCAGCGTCGAGATCGACGGCGTCGATATCCGGAGGCTGCCGCTGGATGAGCTGCACCGCATCGTCGGACTGGTTCAGCAGGAGCCGTTTCTGTACTCGGGAACGATTGTGGACAATGTTCGGCTGTTTGACGAGCGGATCTCGCGGGAGGCGGTTATCGAAGCGTGCAAAATGGTCGGCGCGCATCCGATGATATCGAGATTGCAGGACGGCTATGATACGCGGCTGTCCGAGCGGGGGAGCGGACTGTCGGCCGGCGAGCGGCAGCTGATCTCTTTTGCGCGTATACTCGTGTATCAGCCCCGGATCCTGATTCTGGACGAAGCGACCGCCAACCTGGATTCGCATACCGAGAGGCTGATCCAGGATGCGCTGAACGTCGTCTCGGAGGGCAGGACGACGCTCGTCATCGCACACCGACTGTCAACCGTGAAGCATGCCGACCGGATTATCGTGATGCGGGGCGGCTCCATTGAAGAAGAAGGGCCGCATGATCTATTATTGCGTCTTGGCGGGTATTATGCGGAGCTGTACCGTCATGCGCACCGCGGAAAAGCGGCCGGAAGTCCGGGCTGATTGTAATAAGCCCGGCTTCTTAAAAATTTTTTCCAAAAGCAATGAGTTTGCAATTGCATTCTGTTCATTTCTGTGCTATGATCATCTTACGTTGATAAAAGTGTGACCGATTCACATATTGAAAAGGGTTAACATTTTACGATGGCACCTTTTTCAATGTGTGAATTTTTGTTTATCGGCAAAAAATGAACATGTTAAAACAACTTTTTGGAGGTAATACGCATGCAACAAGGTACAGTTAAATGGTTTAACGCAGAAAAAGGCTTCGGTTTCATCGAAGTTGAAGGCGGAAGCGACGTATTCGTTCACTTCTCCGCAATTACTGGCGACGGCTTCAAAACGCTTGACGAAGGTCAGCGCGTAGAGTTCAACGTTGTTCAAGGCAACCGCGGACCACAAGCAGAAAACGTAGTAAAACTGTAATTAAACACGAAAACTGCTCTTTCCTTCGGGAGAGGGCAGTTTTTTTGTATTTGGCAATTCCATCCGATTGCAACCTGGGAATGAAACCAGTATAATATACGGGAACACATATTCTTATCATTATCATTATAATTAAATTATGCCTGTCTATGGGAGCGGACAGAATGGGAATACATGTAATAGAGAGGGTAGTTCCTAGGTTCAGGAACGTAAGCGGGAGGAGAAGGATATGAGCGAACTGGAATTGTTAAGCAAACCGTTTGAGCTGCTGTCGGACTATTCGCCGCAGGGAGATCAGCCTGGAGCGATTGAAGAGTTGGTAAACGGCATCGTGAAAGGGAAGAAGCATCAAACCTTGCTCGGCGCCACCGGGACGGGAAAGACCTACACGATTGCAAATACGATTGCGAGGCTGAACCGCCCGACCCTCGTCATCGCCCACAACAAGACTTTGGCTGCGCAGCTGTGCAGCGAGTTCAAGGAATTTTTCCCCAATAACGCGGTTGAGTACTTCGTCAGCTACTATGATTACTATCAGCCGGAAGCCTACATTCCTTCATCCGATACCTACATCGAGAAAGATTCCAGCATCAACGATGAGATTGACAAGCTGCGGCACTCTGCAACCAGCTCGCTGTTCGAGCGTCGGGACGTCATTATCGTCGCGAGCGTTTCCTGCATCTACGGCCTCGGTTCTCCGAAGGAATATGGGAGTCTCGTGCTGTCGCTGCGGGTCGGTATGGAGAAACCGCGCAACGCGATCCTGCATAAGCTGGTCGATATCCAATATCAGCGCAATGACATCAACTTCGTGCGCGGCACGTTCCGCGTGCGGGGCGATGTGATTGAGATTTTTCCCGTTGCGAATAACGAACGCGCCATTCGCGTAGAACTGTTCGGAGACGAGATTGAACGGATCACCGAGATCGACGTCCTAACGGGGGAAATCGTAGGCGAACGGGATCATGTTGCAATTTTCCCGGCATCGCACTTTGTAACACATCAGGATACGATGAAGGTTGCGCTTGTCGATATTGAACGCGAACTGGAAGAACGGCTTGCCGAGCTGCGGGAGCAAGGCAAACTGCTGGAGGCACAGCGTCTTGAGCAGCGCACAAGGTATGATCTGGAGATGATGCAGGAGATGGGCTTCTGCAACGGCATTGAGAATTACTCCGGTCCGCTGACGTTCCGCGAACGGGGTGCGACTCCGTACACACTATTCGACTACTTCCCGGATGACATGCTGATCGTGATCGACGAGTCGCACGTCACGCTCCCGCAAATCCGCGCCATGTACAACGGCGACCGTGCGCGCAAGGAAGTGCTTGTCGACCACGGTTTCCGTTTGCCGTCGGCAATGGACAACCGGCCGCTGCGGTTTGAGGAGTTCGAGCAGAAAGTCAGTCAGATCGTATTCGTATCCGCGACGCCGGGGCCGTATGAGCTGGAGCATTGTCCGGAGATGGTGGAGCAAATTATCCGGCCGACCGGTCTTGTCGATCCGATTATCGAGCTTCGTCCGACGAAGGGGCAAATTGACGACTTGTTGGGTGAAATCCGCGATCGGATCGCGAAGGACGAACGAGTGCTTCTCACGACGCTGACGAAGAAGATGGCCGAGGATTTGACGGATTACCTGAAAGAAGTCGGCATTAAGGTACGCTATTTACACTCCGACATCAAGACGCTGGAACGGATGGCGATTTTGCGCGAGCTTCGGCTCGGAACGTTCCACGTTCTTGTCGGCATCAACCTGCTGCGGGAAGGTCTGGACCTTCCGGAAGTGTCGCTTGTCGCTATCTTGGACGCAGACAAGGAAGGGTTCCTCCGCTCCGAGCGGTCGCTTATTCAGACGATCGGACGCGCGGCGCGCAACAGCGAAGGACGGGTCATTATGTATGGTGACAAAGTGACCGATTCCATGGATCGGGCGATGAAAGAGACGGAACGGCGCCGGACGATTCAGCTTGCCTATAACAGAGAACACGGTATTACGCCGCAAACGATACGAAAGAAAATATATGACGTTATTGAAGCCACGAAAGTGGCGGAGCAAAAAGCAGATTATTTGACCGGCGGCGAGCTGGGCAAGATGTCGAAGAAAGAACGGCAGAAGCTGATCGAGCGCCTGGAAGCCGAGATGAAGTCAGCGGCCAAAAATTTGCAGTTCGAACGCGCCGCAGAGCTTCGCGATGCATTGCTCGAGTTGAAAGCGGAAAGCTGAGAGACTTTGAGAAGCAGAGAGACTTTGATGCGGAGAGACTTTGAGCTCCGATCAAAGATCCCTATGTCAGGAGGAACCGGGTTTGGCTAGTGATAATATTGTAATCAAGGGCGCACGGGCCCACAATTTGAAAAATATCGACGTAACGATTCCGCGCGATCAATTTGTCGTGCTGACCGGGCTGAGCGGCTCGGGCAAATCGTCGCTGGCATTTGACACGATCTATGCGGAAGGGCAGCGCAGATATGTGGAATCATTATCCGCTTATGCGCGTCAATTCCTCGGGCAAATGGAGAAGCCCGACGTTGATTCGATCGAAGGGTTGTCGCCGGCCATATCCATCGATCAGAAGACGACAAGCCGCAATCCGCGGTCGACGGTCGGTACGGTAACGGAAATATACGATTATTTGCGTCTTTTATTCGCGAGGATCGGCAAGCCGCATTGTCCCGAACACGGCATCGAAATAAGTTCGCAGACGGTAGAGCAGATGGTCGACCGGATTATGGAGTATCCGGAGCGAACCCGTCTGCAAATTCTCGCGCCGATCGTATCCGGACGAAAAGGCGAGCATACGAAGCTGCTGGCCGATATTCAAAAGCAGGGCTTCGTTCGCGTCCGCGTGAATGGCGAGCTCATGGAGCTTGGCGAGAAGATCGAGCTGGAGAAAAACAAAAAGCACAGCATCGAGGTTGTCGTCGACCGGATTGTCGTTAAGGACGATGTGCAGTCCCGGGTCGCCGATTCGCTTGAGACGGCATTGAAGCTCTCCGAAGGCAAGGTCATCGTAGATGTGATTGACAAAGAAGAGCTGCTGTTCAGCTCTAACCTCGCCTGTCCCGAATGCGGATTCAGCATCGACGAGCTTGCGCCGCGCATGTTTTCTTTCAATAGTCCTTATGGGGCTTGTCCGACATGCGACGGTCTCGGCGCCAAGATGATCGTTGATCCGGACCTGCTCGTTCCGGATCTAAGCAAGTCTATCGAAGATGGAGCATTCGAAGCGTGGGCGGGCAGCACCTCGAATTACTATCCGCAGTTTCTGGATGCCGTCTGCAAACATTACGGCATACCTAAGGATGAACCGGTAAGCAGGCTCACTTCGGACCAGATGAAAAAGCTGCTGTACGGGACAGGCGGGGAGCGCGTGAAGTTCCGTTACGAGAATGATTTCGGTCATTCGAAAGAAGCGCTTGTGCCGTTCGAAGGAATTGTGAACAACCTGGAGCGCAGATACCGCGAAACCGGGTCCGATGGCATCCGCGAACATATTGAAGCTTATATGAGTGCCAAGCCTTGCGGAAGCTGTAAAGGACACCGGCTGCGCAAAGAAAGCCTTGCCGTTACGATCGGCGGAGAGAACATTGCATATGTGACTTCACTGTCCATCGGAGAGGCGCAGCGGTTTTTTGACGCTTTGGAATTGAATGAGAAGGATCGGACAATCGCTCATCTGATCTTGAAGGAAATTAACGGCCGGCTTGGTTTTCTCGTCAACGTCGGATTGGAATACTTGACACTGAGCCGTGCCGCAGGCACGCTGTCCGGCGGCGAAGCGCAGCGGATACGTCTGGCTACGCAGATCGGCTCCAGTCTGATGGGCGTGCTGTATATTTTGGACGAGCCGAGCATCGGACTGCATCAGCGGGATAACGACCGGTTGATCCGGACGCTGGAGCATATGCGAGATTTGGGGAACACGCTAATTGTCGTTGAGCATGACGAGGATACGATGCTGGCGGCGGATTATATTATCGATATCGGGCCGGGCGCAGGTATTCACGGCGGGCAAGTCGTCGCTCAAGGAACGCCTGAGCAGATCATGAACGATGAAAAGTCGCCGACGGGCGCCTATTTAAGTGGACGGAAATTCATTCCGGTTCCGCTTGCAAGACGAGCGACGAACGGCAAGTGGCTGGAGGTGCGCGGCGCGAAGGAAAACAACCTGCGCAGTCTGAACGTTAAAATTCCGATCGGCGTATTTACCGCGGTGACAGGCGTGTCGGGTTCCGGCAAGTCGACGCTTGTCAACGAAATATTGTATAAGGCGCTTGCGCGCGATCTTAACAAGGCGAAGACCAGACCGGGAGAGCACAAGGAAATACGCGGACTGGGGCATATCGAGAAAGTCATCGATATTGACCAATCCCCGATCGGGCGGACGCCTAGATCGAATCCGGCAACCTATACGGGTGTGTTTGACGATATCCGCGACGTCTTCTCGGCGACCAACGAATCGAAGGTGCGCGGTTACAAGAAAGGCCGGTTCAGCTTCAATGTGAAGGGCGGCCGCTGCGAGGCTTGCCGCGGCGACGGCATCATCAAGATTGAGATGCATTTCCTGCCCGACGTTTATGTTCCTTGTGAAATCTGCAAAGGGAAACGTTACAACCGGGAGACGCTCGAAGTCAAGTACCGCGGCAAAAGCATCGCCGATGTACTGGAAATGACGATTGAGGACGCTGTGGAGTTTTTCAAAAACATTCCGCGCATCCACCGGAAAATGCAGACGCTGTATGACGTCGGACTCGGCTATATGAAGCTTGGCCAGCCGGCAACGACATTGTCGGGCGGGGAAGCGCAGCGCGTTAAGCTCGCAGCGGAGCTCTACCGTCGCAGCACCGGCAAGACGTTGTATATTCTCGACGAACCGACCACCGGCTTGCATGTCGACGATATTGACCGTTTGCTTACGGTACTGCATCGTTTGGTCGACTCCGGAGAATCGGTATTAGTTATTGAGCATAATCTGGATGTCATCAAGACGGCTGATTATCTGATCGATCTCGGGCCTGAAGGAGGCAGCGGCGGCGGGACGATCGTCGCAACCGGTACACCTGAGCAAGTGGTTAAGGTCGAGGCCTCCTATACAGGCCGGTACCTGGGACCGATTCTGGAACGCGACCGCAGGCGGACCGAAGAACGGCGCAAGGTAGAGGACGGCGTCGCCGTAACCGTGGAAGGGTAACATTTAGATAAATAATAAACCACATGGATGATGATCCATGTGGTTTATTATTTATAGGAGCAAAAAGGAGTTGGAGCGGTCAAAAGCGCGGTTGCATCGCACGTGTGACCCTGCCTGGAGATTTACAAAATAAAAGACCGCTGGAGTGGTTGCTCCAACGGTTCGGTTTTATCGCCCATCATGTGTTATTAGGAAGCCAGAATTTCATTCAGCTTTTCTTGGAAAGCCGGAACGCCTACGCGGTAGACGAAATCATGGAACGATTCGCCTTGACTGCGTTGTTCCTTATAGAACATGATTAATTGTGCAATAACGTCATCAAGATTATCGCCTTTGACACGGCCTTTGAGCGGCGTATTAAACTTGGCATCCGGTCCGAGTGTGCCTCCTACCGCGATATCGAAAGCGTCAACCATGCCATCCGGCGTTTTGACGAGCGCGCCTTGCAGTCCGATATCTGCAATATGCTTCTGGCCGCACGCATTCGGGCAGCCGATCATATGGATGCGGATTTTCTCATCCAGCTCGACATGATCATCAAGGTATAAGGCAAGACGGCGTGCGCGTTCCTTCGTTTCCACGATTGCAAGATTGCAGAATTCGTTGCCGGTACAGGAAACGGTACGGCTCATGAAATGCTTCGGATTTGGAGATAAGCGTTGTAGTAACGGCAGCGCAAGCACTTCTTCGACTTTATCGTCCGGGATACCGCTCAGAATAATGTTTTGGGACATTGTGGTGCGGATTTTTCCATCGCCGTATTTATCGGCGATATCCGCAAGCTGGTCGAACTCGTCGGCATTCGTCCGGCCTACCGGTACGTTCAATCCGATAAAGTTTAACCCTTCCTGCTTTTGCGGATGCACCCCGTCGAAATAAACGGCTTTCCAGCCAACGATTTTGTTCTCGCCTTTCGAAGGCATGTCGCCGATCAATTCGATCAGCTTCTCTTTAAACTTCTCAGGACCCCAGTCGGCAACAAGGAATTTCAGACGCGCATGGTGTCGCTTCTCGCGATAACCATAATCGCGAAAAATCGTCGTGACGCCGATCGCGACCTTCAGCACTTCTTCCGGCCGGATAAAAATGTCCAACTCCTTCGCCAGGTAAGGCTTGGCGGACAAACCGCCGCCGACATACGCGTGGAAGCCGATCACTTCCTCGCCGTCGATCACTTTCGTTGCCGGCACGAAGGCCAAATCGTTGATCTCCGCATGGGCATTGTTATAAATACTGGCGGAGATGGACATTTTATATTTACGAGGCAGATTCGAGAAGTCACGGTTCATCAGGAAAAAGTCGTTGACCTGTTCGACGATATCGGTCGTATCCATCAATTCGTGTTTGTCGATGCCGGCCAGCGGATTGCCGACGATTGTACGGGGGCAGTCGCCGCAAGCTTCAAAGCTGTACAAGCCGACATCTTCCAGACGTTTGAAAATATCCGGAAGCTGTTCAACAGTCAGCCAGTGGTATTGGATCGCCTGGCGAGTCGTAACGTCAACCAGTCCTCGTCCGTAATCGCGGCCGATTGCAGCAAGCCCCCGCGCTTGCTTGGAGGACATTACTCCCTGATTGATGCGGACGCGCATCATGAAGTGGCCGTCCTTTGGTTTTTGCTCATAAACGCCGGCCCATTTGAAACGGTTCATGTCCGTTTCGTCGATGGCGTCATATCCTTTATGGGAATAGTCCTCAATAATGGTTCGAATGACGTCAAGGCCGTCTTTCTCGATTTTTGCAAATTCAAATTTATTCAATTTGGAAGGGTCTTTCATCCAAACCGCTTCGTAAGCCATGTTCCAGCTCCTCCTGACATAGGGATCTTTGAGCGGGCTCAAAGTCTCTCTGCTTCTCAAAGTCTCTCAGCATAAAAAGTTTTCATACCGAAATCCGATGAATTCAGTATGAAATGCTATGATGATGGTACCACATTTTCATTGTGCGGACAATGGTTGTAAGCGATTCAGCTATAAGAGATTATTATATAGATCATCGGGTGGCGTTATACATTAAAGCATTCGTGACAAAGTTGTTACACTTCGCGATTGATACTTGCATCCGCCGCGGCTTAAGGCTAACATAGATTAATATAGGTTACGTGTGAATAAAGGAGGTTCATCCATGTTTTTGGCTGAAGAAGGAGCAGTAAGCGAGATCGGTAATTTTAACGGGTTCGACATCTTCATGTTGATCTTCACGTTGCTTATCTTTATCGGCTTTGTGCGGCTGCTGATGGCCCGCCCGAAAAAAAACCTGTTTGCGATCGGCTTCACGGGTGTATCACTGGCCCTTTTTGTGGTCATCGATTACATTATGATTACGGAGATTTGGCCGGGTTGATTCCCTGTTCATTCAGTTCGGAACGAGACATTAACCAAAGGCAGGTCCATGATCTTACTAATTAGCCTGCGTTATCACTAAAACGGTTGTTTGCCGCCTTTTGCGGCAGCAACCGTTTTTGTATCCTTGTTGTTTCTCAAATCCTTGATTTTTGCCTATCTAAGCTGCGTTCGTGACCGTTAGGTGTCAATATGGAAGAGGAACGGCACAAATTTGCCGCTCGGAGGCCATCCCATTTCCTCCCCCACGCACAAAAGGTTTGGTTTGTACACAAAGAACCGTCAGGGGAAATAATCCCTGACGGTCCTAAGCGGTTTATTTCGATGCAAGGAATTCGTCGAATTGTCTTTGTTTCTCAGCGACCACTTTTTCGACGCCTGCAGCTTTCAAGGCATCGATGTATTGAGGGAGCACTTTGTCAATATCGACCGAACCGGTTTCAATCGCACGCTGATACTGTTTGATTACATTTGCAAGCGCGCCTACTTCCGCTTTTACAGATTCGCTGTTGAATACGAAGCCAAGGCCGGGAGACGAAACGGCGTTTTTGTTAAACTCGCGGAACTGCTCCCATTTATCCGGAGCTTCCGTATCCCAGACATAATTCAGGAACTGGTTGCCGAGCTCCCATGCAACGCCCGGGGTGTAGTTCGGCGTCTGTTCTGTCGGAGTCATGATTTCCCCGCTGCGGGTGTAATGCACGCCCTCGATTCCGAAGTTCAGCAAGTTGTTGATTTCTTTATCCGTATGAAGCAGATTGATAAGCATCATTGCACGATCCGGATCCCCGGACGTCGAGGAAATGGCGAGCATTGCGCCGGCCGTTTCCGATGTCGAAACGGTTTTGCCCGTCATCGTAATTTGAGCCAGCTTGCCTTGCAGGCCTGTAGCGTTAGCAATTTCTTCGGCTTTGCCGGGTTTCATCGGCTCGACAGTGGAGAACACATTTCCGGCTTTATAGGCTTCGCCGCTTGATAATTGCGTTGTCGCAGCATCTTTGTTGATGTAGCCTTTAACGTAGAAGTCGCGGGCCAGTTTTACATATCGTTTATAGATGTCGAATTCTTCAGCCATTTTGACCGTTGTGTCGGTCTCGTTTTTCAGAATGGCGCCAGGAATGGTGCTGTCTCCAAGGAAATCAAACTCGGCGAAGAAATGCGCGGTGAAAAATCCTTCTCTTGTGTAGAGCGGAATCATATCCGGTTTTTTCTCTTTGACCACTTTGTAGACCGCATCCAGATCTTCCGGAGTTTTGACGGCGCTCATATCGATTCCAAGTTCATCCGCAATATCTTTCCGGTAGACGATTCCTCCCGCGGAAGCAAGCTCTTTGTTCGTCGGCACGCCATAGTTTTTGCCGTCAATTTTTGCGCCTTCCAGGAAGGCAGGATCAAGCGTTTCCAGAATGCCTTGCCCGTGCTTTTGCAGCAAGTCGCCGATTTCAAGATAAGCGCCTTTGGCCACATTTTTGGCATACCCGTTCCATTGTGCGGTGAACATGACGTCTACAGCCTCGCGGGAAGCGATCATCAGGTTCATTTTGTCGTCCCATGCGCCCCAGTCGATTTGCGTAATATCAATGGTGGCATTTATTTTTTCGGTCAGAAGCTTGTTCAGCGCTTCTTCTACCTTCGCTTCATCCGCCTGTTGCGGACCTTCGTACAACAGTCTCAGCTTGTAAGGCTTCAAGCCCGAATCTCCGGAAGACTCCGTCCCTTCGCTTGCAGGCGTTTGCGATTTCGGTGTACCTTCGTTATTGCTTGTGGCGTTTCCTCCACATGCCGACAGGAACAATACGGCGGCCAGCATCATTGCCAGAAGCGATAGTACCCTCTTTCTCATCATAGTCATGGACTAATGGACCTCCCATAAAATAAATTTATATATGCTAAACCGGATTTCCGGTTACAGCCGAACTTATCTGCGCCAGCAAGCGCTTTTTCCCGTCTGAATCAGCCCTTAACGGCGCCGACGGTTAAACCTTTGATGAAATATTTTTGAAAGAACGGATAGGCGAAAATAATCGGTCCGATTCCAACAATGACCATGGCCATCCTGACCGTTTCGCTCGGAAAGTTGACCATGCCGCCGGCTTTGTTGATTTCGGCCGCAGCGGTCGGATTGCTAGCAAGATATTGGATGTTTGCCATCATTTTGTACATCAGGTACTGGATCGAAATGTATTTGTCGGTTGTAATGAACACCAGGCTTAAAAACCAATCGTTCCAATACGTCAGCGTCTGGAACAAAGCGACGGTGGCCAGTACCGGAAGCGAGAGGGGAAGAACGATCTGAAAGAAGATTCTGAGCTCGCCCGCCCCGTCGATTTTGGCGGATTCCACAACCGCCTCCGGAATGGTCGTCTTGAAAAACGTGCGCACGATCAACACGAAAAAAGCGGCGACAATATGCGGTAAAATAAGCGCCGGTAACGTGTCTTTCAGCCCCAGCATCTGGACATAAACCAAATACCACGGCACAAGACCGCCGGAGAACAGCATCGTAAAAAAGACAAAAAAGGTGAAAAACTTCGCGTGCGGAAAGTGGCTCCTCGAAATCGGGTAAGCGTACAATGCAATGATGATCATGCTGAGCACGGTTCCGATTACGGTTACAGTAATCGACACGCCGTACGAACGACCGATCGTGCCGATATCCTTGATGAGAAATTTGTATGCGCTAAGATCGAATTGATCCGGAATAAACTTGTAGCCTTCACGAACAATCGAGCCTTCATCCGATAACGATACCATGACGATCAGAATGAGCGGCAGGATGCAGAGAAGAGAGTAGATGATAAAAAACACGTTAATTCCGAATGAGGCTGCAGCCGGCAGTTCATTTTTCGGATTAGCCCCGGAAGGGGCTTTATTCATAATCGATTCCATAATATAATGTCCCTTCTTAGAATAGTGCATTTTCTTTGTTGAAACGCCGGACGACCCAGTTGGAGAAGAAGACCAGCGTGAATCCGACAACGGATTGCAGCAGCCCGGCAGCGGAAGATAGTCCGACATCGCCGACCGTAAGGAATGTCCTGTAGACGTACGTATCGATTACGTTGGTGACCGGGAACAGCACGCCCGAGTCTCTGGGAACCTGATAGAAAAGCCCGAAATCGGCGTTGAAAATGCGTCCGATTTGCAGCAGCGTCATGATTGTAATAATAGGTAGGATGAGCGGAATCGTAATACGGGTAATCTGATGCCACCTGCTTGCGCCGTCAATCGTCGCAGCTTCGTAAATTTCATCATCGATGCCGATAATCGCGGCCATGTAGATGACGGTAAAGTAACCCATCCCTTTCCAGGTGTTGACGAGCGGCAAAATAATCGGCCACACTTCTTTCGTAAAGTACCATTGAACCGGTTCCAGGCCGAACGCCGGCAGCAGCGAGTTGTTTAAATAACCGTTCTCGTCGCTCAAAAAGCCGTATACGAGATAGCCGATGACAATCATGGACAGAAAGTAAGGCAGGAACATGATCGTCTGGTGCAGCTTCGATAAAAATCGGTTTTTCATTTCGTTCAGCATAAGCGCGAAAGCAATTGGAAAAATCAAATTCAGCAAAATAAAAAGCGAGTTGTACAATAACGTGTTCCGGGTAATAATCCAGACATCCGATGTTTTGAACAAATATTCAAAGTTTTTCAGTCCGACCCATGGACTGTCCATAATTCCGATCTGGTAATTGACCGTTTTGAATGCGATGACGACCCCGAACATCGGAATGTAGTTGTTCAGTACAAGTAATATAACGCCCGGCAGCAGCATCAGGTAAAACATCCAATATTGCATCACCGTGCGGACCGGATTGAACTTGCGGGTCTTCGGCTCGGGGATATAGGATGCTTTGGCTGCTCCGGCAGCAGAATCTGCCATGATGTTTCTCCTCCGTCTCATTCGATGTTTCTTATCTCTCTATGCCGTATTGTAATAAAAAAAGGACGCCCGGCTCTAGCGGCGTCGTGACCTTGTTAACGTTCCGGTGACCTATTGTCATACGTTCCGGTATTTTTTGCGGTATTCCTGCGGCGTCAAGCCGCTCGTTCTTTTAAATTGCTTGGAAAAATGGGAAAAGTTGGAGTATCCTACATTTACAGCGACATCGCTGATTTTGATGTTTGTCCTCTCCAGCTCCGTCCGGGCTTTCGCCATGCGAAGATCAACCATGAAATCGGTCAGCGATTTGCCCGTTTCCTTGCGGAACAGCCGGGATAAATAAGCCGGATTCAAGTAGACATGTCCGGCAAGCTCTTCCCGGTTCATGTCGAGATGCAAATTCTCCTCAATATACCGCTGCACTTTGGCGATGGTGACGGACACCTCTTTATCCCGGCCTCCAAGGATCTCGGCAGCCCGGCCGACGAACTGCCGGGTCCACACCTTCATCGCACCCAGCGATTTCATCGCCTGCTCACCGTCTCTCCACTCGCCTTGGGGGTATACTTCTGCAGTAGATACGGATCTCTTCTGCAGCGATTGGAAAACGAGGTGCACAAGGCCGAAATAGAATTGGGCCAAGTACGAATGGTCAACCTGCTCAACCTGAAGCTGATGAAACACCTCTTCGATCCGCAGGAGCAGCTCTTGTTTCTTTCCCTGTTCGATGAGGGCGCTCCATTCCGGCCAATTGGGCGCAGCTAACGGCAGACTGGCCGGTTTATTATAATCAGATAGGTGAAAAACCGTTCCGGTCCGGCCGATATTGCACCATTCCATCTCGGACAACTGCCCGATAGTTGCCGGCAGTTCCCTGGCCGCCGCCGGTACGCCGATATAACAGGAAATAAGGCTGTACAAGTATTGTCCGCATTTGCGGATATATTCGGCGCAGCGCTCTTCGAGCAGTCGTTTATACCCTTCCTGCGGAGCGTACAACAGAGCGAACAGCATGCCGTTAGGTTCCCGAATGACGTGGCCGTCCCAGTCCCTGAGCAGAATTTCCTCCGCTGCGTTCTTAAGCGCATAGGTCATGATTTCCTCATCGCGCGCGCTCCATTCCCGCTTCCATTCCTCAATGCTGATAAGCACCGGCACAATCGGTTTCGCCATGTTTAGCCGCAGGCCGTAAAGTGCAAACATCGATTCCATCTGCTCCGCTGTATCGGCAATTCTCCGGTTGATCACATCCTGCCAGAACCGCTCGATCAGAAGCGGAAGCTGCCGGCTCCATTGTTCGTGATAAACCTCGTACGTTTGGCGGAAAGCCTCGTCCTGCTCCCGTTCCTGTACGTTCCGGAGCGCCCTTGCTACGCATTCCTTCAGCAAATCATGGTCAATTGGCTTAAGCAAGTAATCAAAGCTGTCCAGTTGAATTGCTTGCTGGGCATATTTAAAATCGGCATGGCCCGTCAAAAACACCGTTTCCGTTTGCGGGGAATTGGCGTTTACCCAGGCAAGCAGCTCAATTCCGTTCTCGCTGGGCATGTCAATGTCGGAAATCATGATGTGAACAGGATGTTCGCTGAATATTTGTTTAGCTTCCTCTGCGTCGAGGGCGGAATACACATTGGCAAACGGCAGTGCCGACCAGTCGATTCCCTCTACGATTCCCCGAATCGCTATTTCTTCATCGTCAACGACCAGCAAGTTATACATCGTTTTCCTCCTTACATAAGGATCTTTGAGCATGACATAGGGATCTTTGAGTGGAGCTCAAAGTCTCTCTGCTTCTCAAAGTCACTCCGCTTCCAGTCTCTCCGCTTTAAGTGTATCCGCTCCTTGTCCTTGCATCAGGCCGGCCAGCGGCAGCCTGATGCTAACGGCAGCACCTTCCTGACCGGTCGGCTTGTGAAATGATATATCCGCTTCGCCGTTATAGCGCAGTTTAAGTCGTTGAATGACATTCAGAATGCCAAGCCTGCTCGTTTCCGATGGAGGAAGCGCTTCGCCCTTATTTAAACGTTCGAGAATCTCTTCCGAAAAACCGACCCCGTTGTCCTGTATCGTAACCGTTAAATAATAGACATCCTGAATCAACGACAGACGGCCTGCGATGACGATCCGGAACGGCTTGCGCCGGTTAACAAATCCGTGAATGATTGCATTTTCCACAAATGGCTGCAGCAGCAGAGCCGGCAGCGGCAAGGAAAGGATGGGCTCGGGGATGTCCAATTCACATTCCAGCCTGTTTGGAAAACGGAACTTTTGGATTTCGATATAGTTCCGGATGTGTTTCAGTTCTTCCTCAAGGCTGATCAGATCGCGATTGACACCCATGATGAACCGGAAGTAGTCCGCCATATAAAGCGCCATTTTTTTAATCGAATCATGATCCTTCAGAGCGGCGAAATTGTACATGATATTCAGACTGTTCATATAAAAATGCGGATTAATTTGAGCCTGAAGCTGCATCAGCTCGATTTTTTGCCCGCGAAGCTGTTCCTCGTACATCCCGATCTTTAACGTTTTGATTTGTTCCGCCATACTGTTGAACGTTGTGGCAAGAAAAATAAACTCGACGGTTTCGTTCGTCTTCAGACGGACATCGAGCATCCCGTGCGAAATTTTCTTCATGCCTGCAATTAACTGCTGCAGCGGTTTAAATAACATCCTCCGGATAAAATACAAATACAGCATAAAGATCACAATAATGCCTGCGACGATGAAATAAGCCGCTTTCTGGAAATAGGTAAGCCCTTTCATCATATCGCTTTCCGGAATGATCAGGCTGACTGTCATGTCCGCCATTGTGCTGGACCGGTTCATGACCAAATATTTCCTGCCATCCGATTCGCCGGTAACCGTCTGATAAGCCACGTTGTTTAGAATCAGGTCCGTTAGAGGCACACTCGGTTCTTTATCCGACAGCGATTCGGCGAGCCGAATTCCGTTGCGCCGGTAAACGGCGCTTTCGCCGATGGCGTTGTCTTCCCACATGATGGACAGCATACCCAGGATATCGGAAACTTTGATGATCACTCCCGCGTATAAACCCGAGCCTTCCATGACTTCGGTAATTCGAACCAAAAAGTCGGTTCCTTGCATCAGATCGTCCTTGAGCAGCATCCATCCCTCAGAGGCAACCGGCTGTTCCCGTTCTATGATTTTTGCAATGTTATTTTCAATGATTTTCCGGGTATTTCCGTAGGACAGATCGTATGTGCTGAGAATAATGTCGTTTTTGTGGAACAGGAAAATTGTATCGATCAAATTGTAAAACCCTCTGTCCCGGTCCAGTTTGTTTTTGATCCGGACCTTCGTCAGCACATATTCGTCGCTGCCGGCCGGGGAAGACAACAGAAGCGCCGCATCGAGATCCATAAAGGACATTTTGTATAAATAGTCGTCGATCTCCTTCAATTGGCGGTCGGTCTGGCTGATGAAAATATCGAGTGTGCTGCGATACGTCTCCGACACTTTTTCGCGCACCACATTTTTGGCGTACCAGTTGTTTGCGATCAAAAAGGCGATGACCGGCAGCATCACGGCAAAAAAACTGACGATGAGCTGCATTTTGATGGATCGTCTCAGCTTTCCCCGCCTCCTTGTTGTTGCATTTATTTTGAGTCTATCAACGGTTTCCGCAATGAGCAACGGGTAATGGATTCCAACAGCGAAAAAGGCCGCAACCGAGAGGTGGACCCCAGTTGCAGCCTTTTACAGATTAGCGATTCATTTACTTTATACCCACCACATTTCGCCGAGAGGCTCTTTGATCAGCACTTGCTGCAGGTTTTGAACGGCTTTCGTGAAGCCTTCATTGACCGACATCAGTCCGTCCTCGTGCTCGATGCTGACGACATAGTCGTAACCGACAAGACGAAGCGCGCTGATGATATCCGCCCATGTTTTCAAATCGTGCCCGAAGCCTACCGTTCTGAACTGCCAAGCGCGGTCAAGCATTAACGCATAAGACTGCATATCCGTTACGCCGTGCTTGCTGACATTGATCGGATCAATTGTCGTGTCCTTCGCATGGAAGTGGTGGATAGCGCCTGCGCGTCCCAAAATATGAATCGCCTGGACCGGATCAATGCCTTGCCACCACATATGGCTCGGGTCGAGGTTGGCGCCGATCGACTCACCGGCCGCTTCGCGCAGACGGAGCAGCGTTGCCGGTGTATGCACCGAAAAACCGCCGTGCAGCTCCAAACCGATTTTGACATTCTTTTCGGTTGCGAGCTTGCCGATTTCCGACCAGTACGGAATGACTTTATTTTTCCACTGCCAGTCCAAAATCTCCTGGTAGTCGTTTGGCCATGGAGCGACAGGCCAGTTCGGATATTTCGCGTCTTCGTGGTCACCGGGGCAGCCCGAGAACGTGTTGACGACCGGCACGCCAAGCTTGGAGGCCAGCTCAATCGTTTTACGAATAATAGAGTCATGCTCGCCGGAGATCGCTTTTTGCGGGTGGAGCGGATTTGCGTGGCAGCTTAGCGCGCTGATGGTCAGACCGCGGGATTCAACGGCATGTTTGAATGCGTGCAGCTTGCTTTCATCCGCCAAAAGCTCGTCCGGATTGCAGTGTGCATTGCCCGGATAGCCGCCGGTTCCGATTTCAACGGCCTCCAGCCCTTGGGATGCAATATAATCGAGCGCTTCATCGAGTGATTGTTGTGAGAAGAGTACAGTAAATACACCAAGCTTCATAGATTCAATTCCCTCCCGTATGGATGGTTTTGGTATTTTATGCTTGTTCACCACCATTATAGCATGCCCCCAATAGACAAGAAACCGTTATCTCCCTGAAAAGCAAGATCACATATAAATTGGCCAAATCGATAATTGCATAGAAAATTTGAATAAGTATATTGTCCCGGTTGGAAATCTGTGGTATGTTAGACTCTGTTAAATTTCATTAATATAGTACCATAGACTTATAATTTTATAGTCTCATAGATTCATAAAATCGTATAATTTTAATGGAGAAGGAGGCGTGCGGATGAAGAAGCAGGTCTATCGTATTGCTTGCGGTTTAGCGGCAGGCATCCTTTTTTTCACAAGTTTGTCGGTACAGGCAACAACGGCTGCTTCGCCCGGGTTGGAGATGGAAGCCCAATTGATTCAGGGTGAGGTCTATGTCAAAGCAAGCTCTTTAACGGCGTTATTGGGAGGGAGCGGGACTTTTAATACAAAGACATCAAATTATACATACAATCCGCCGGATGATATTCCGCAGGTCATCGAGAAGGTCTCGCCTTCAGTTGTTGCAATTATCGGAAAACCTGCTGCGGCGGGGAACGACGATCGATATCTTTTGTCACATGGAACCGGTGTCGTTCTGAAGTCGAATGGTTTGATTGTGACCAACGCGCATGTCGTCAAAGGGATGAGCAGCATTGTCGTCGTCACCGCGAACGGGGAGCAATATAACGGGAAACGGTTGAACATCGATGAAACGAGCGACTTAGCGCTCATAAAGATAAATGCTTCCGGATTAAAACCGGCCGAATTCGCCGAGTCGTTATCCGAACTGAGAGCAGGCGAGACGGTCATAGCTATAGGTACACCGGTGTCCTTCTCGCTGCGTAACACGGCAACCGTGGGGGTGCTGAGCGGAATGAACCGGTCGGTTTCATCGGCGTACAAACTGCTGCAGACCGATGCTGCAATTAATCCGGGCAACAGCGGCGGTCCGCTTGTTAATCTGAAGGGCGAAGTCATTGGCATCAACACGTTGAAATTTGTCCAGGTCGGTGTCGATAGTCTAGGGTTTTCCATCCCGGCCGATACGGTACAGTACGTGATCAGGCATTTTGAGAAGTATGGCAAAGTAAAACGGGCATCGCTTGGTCTGGAGCTGGAGGAGAGCTGGGCGGCAATTGTCGGATTGCCGACGGAAGAGCCTCTGACCATAACGTCGGTTAATTCGGAAGAAGCCCGTAAAGCGAAGATAAAAGCTGGCGATGTGCTGTATTCCGCAGCCGGAACGCAAATCAGCAGTATAGTGGAGTTAAATGAGCTTTTAAAACAGTATTTGCCCGGACAACATATTGAATTAATGCTCTCGTCGGACGGAGATCTTGTAACGAGAAAGCTTACCCTGGTAGAGCAATAACTCATAAGAATAAAGGAGAGTAATTCACTATGCCATTGCTTACATTCAAGCAGTTCGGATTTATTAAAACGATCATGTGCGTGTTCCTTGTATTTGCGATGCTGCCGCTGCACAGCGCCTACGCCCAGGAAGGAACCAAGACTGAAATCAAATTGACGCCCGGCAACCCAATCGTCCATATTAACGGTGAACCGGTCGAGGTTGAGCCTCCTTACCTGGAGAGCGGCACCACAATGGTGCCATTAAAGATCATTACGAAGGCGTTCGGAGCAAAATTAAAACTCGAAAAAAATAAAATCATTACGCTTACGTACGGTTCGAAAACGGTTGTCGTAACGATCGGATCGAAAGCAGTGAAGGTGAACGGCAAGGGAATGGCATTAACCGCCGCACCGAAAATCGTGAATAATGTAACGATGGTTCCGCTTAGAGTCATTTCTCAAGCGTTCGGCGCGAAATTAAACATTAGTGCGCAAACGAAAGAGATTACAATTGAGGGCACAAACGCCGAACAGACGCCAGTTGGAAAAGTTACGGAACAAATCAACCCGGACGAAGGAAAAACGAAGGTTGGAGACAGCTATTACGGTTGGACAATGAAATATCCGGCTGGGTTGGCGATGGTCTCTCAAAGCGATTCGGGAGACTGGGTTCGTTGGGCGGATGCGACGGAAGATGCGATGGTGATCGTAACCTTGAGGGATGAGCCGAATGAGCTGACGCGTGAAGAGCTTCGGGGAAAAATCGAAGAGTTGTACGAGTCGAATGAATACACAATTGAGAAACGTTCGGTTACAACCGGGAACTTGACCTTTGAAAAGCTGGTCAGCCGGACACGGGACGGGTTATATTTCGAGTACCGAGGCATTCAATCCAATGAAAAGCTGTATATAGTCATTGTAGGCGTTAATGCGGATTCCAAAGCCGGGCTTAATAAATATCAGGACATGCTGGACAGTTTTACTCCAACCTTCGCGAAGTCGGATCAGAGCATTAAAGATATTGCGAAAGTAATCGAGGGATATATGACAGTTGTCGATCCGGATTACGGTCTTACCGTAAGCTTGCCGGTCAATTGGCACAGGGATAAGGAATCGGCAACGCCGGAATTTGTAAGCGAAGACGGCTACTTGGCGTTATCGATCAGTTCTCTTGCAGCCGGAGACACCGCAGATCAGTGGCTGGAACGAAGTAAGAAGCAACTGGAACAAGATTTCGCCGCAGATTACATCCGAAATATTGAGACCAAGAAGATTCAGATGAAGGACGGCGTAGCGCACATACTCAAACATGAGCATACCTGGAATCAGAAGACATGGGTCACGGAGTATACCGTCTATCTGGTTGTTGACGGATTCCGTTATCAATTCGAAATGATCTATAACTCCGAAAACGCAAACGAGAAGGAACGGATGTTTTATACGATCTTTTCATCGATCGATTTGGACACCGAATATATTAAACGTCACTTTGATGAAATGGAAGACGAGTTTGATCTGATCGACCGTGATACACGGGTCACAAAAACAAGCCGAAAATATGGTTTCTCCATTTCGCTGCCTGCCTATTGGCATTCGATAAAAAATGATTTTGAAGCGGGTGAGATTTTATATGCATCGGCTAGCGGTGTATTTTGGATCGATATATATGAGGACAAATCGCAATATACTATTCAGAGCAGGCTCAAGGAAGCCTTTAGTAATCAGAGTGAAGAAGGCATGGAAGTAGTCGGAAGCGGCACCGAGCAGATTGCGGGACGTTCCGCGGACGTCATTACCGTCGACTTCAATAAGACCGAAGATGAAAAGCCATATCGTCTGACGATGTATATCGTGGAAAATAGCGGGCAAGCTTATGTTCTGAGTACAGTACAGTATCAAGCAACATTGACGGAAAGCAACAAACAAATCATGGAGGAAACCGTCAAATCGTTCACATTCAACTAAGACGCATACCCAACCGCCGGTTCGTGCCGGGTATTCCGATACCTTTGGCGCAGCCGGCGGTTTGTTAAATTCTATGAATTTATATGTCTCACAGATAGATCTGCATAAACCTCCGCGGAACGAAGCTTAGCCGCCAGAGGACGGCGAAGCCGTTTACGCTTGTAAAAGTGCGTCGGCCTTTTGTTATATGAGTGGAAACGGGAAAGGCCGTCTGATACACTTGAGTTACAAACTTCGGTATGGAGGATCAAAAACGATCATGACAACATATAAGAAAGAAGATATTGAACTGCTGGCTCCGGCCGGTGACTGGGACTGCATGAGGGCCGCGGTGGCGAACGGCGCGGATGCGGTCTTCTTTGGCGTAGAAAAATTCAACGCGCGTGCGCGTGCAAATAATTTTCATACCACGGAGCTGCCGGAAATTATGGCGTTCCTGCACAGCTACGGAGTGAAAGGGTTTCTCACCTTTAATATCCTCGTATTTGAGGATGAATTGAACGATGCGAAGAAGCTGATCGAGGCTTGCATCGATGCCGGCGTTGATGCGGTTATTGTACAGGATTTGGGGCTTGTGAAGCTGATCCGGGAGCTGTCACCGGATTTCCCGATCCACGGCTCGACGCAGATGACGATTACTTCCCCGGAGGCGGTGGAATTTACAAAACCGTTTGATATAGAACGGGTCGTGCTCGGGCGCGAGAACAATTTGAAGCAAATCCGCACTATCGGGCAGCAGGCGAAGCTTCCGATGGAGGTGTTCGTACACGGGGCGCTCTGCGTCAGCTATTCCGGGCAATGCTTGACGTCGGAAATGTGGGGCGGGCGTTCAGCCAACCGCGGCGAATGCGCGCAGGCTTGCCGGCTGCCTTACGAGCTAATGGTGGACGGAGAGCAGAAGCCAATGGGTGATGTGGCCTATTTGCTGTCGCCGAAAGACCTTGCGGCGGTTGAACTGGTGCCGGAGCTGATTGAGGCGGGTGTTACTTCTTTTAAAATAGAAGGAAGGTTAAAGAGCCCCGAATATGTGGCCAATGTCGTCGGCAAGTACCGCAAAGCGATCGATAATTATTTCGAGGGCAGCCGGACGACGCCGTCCAAGGAAGAGATGCGTGAGCTGCAGCAGAGCTTTTCGCGCGGTTTTACGCATGGATTTCTAAAGGGGACGAACAATAAACAGCTCGTGGAAGGGACATTTCCGAAAAGCCGGGGCGTATATTTGGGTCGGGTGGAGAGGATACTTCGCGACGCGGTCGTCTGCCGCCTCGATGCCCCGCTCAAGCGCGGCGACGGCATCGTCTTCGATGCGGGCGATCCGACTAAGAAAGAAGAGGGCGGACGCGTATACGATTTGCGCCGCCAGGGAATTAAGATCGAAGGCGAAGCCCAGGAAGGCACGGTGCTGGAAATTGTGCCGGGACGCAATGACGTCGACCTGAAGCGGGTTCATGTGGGCGACCGCGTCTGGAAGACGAGCGACCCCGCGCTTGACAAGAAGCTTCGCCAGACGTTCGAGACCGACAAGCCGTATCGTGTCTTTCCGCTGCGGGTCAAAGCGACAGGTGCTCTCGGACAGCCTCTCCGCACATGGTGGACCGACGTGCAGAAAGGAACGACAGTCGAAGTCGTCTCCGAGCTTGAACTCGAGCTCGCCGAGAAGCGTCCGATGGACGAGCCGCTCTTGCGGGAGCAGCTCGGCCGCCTCGGGGGGACGCTGTTCCAACTGGAAGAGCTGGACGTATCGCTTGGGGGCGACCTGATTCTGCCGATCCGAGAACTGAACCGGATGCGCCGCGAAGCGGTGGAACGGCTCGCCGGTGAGCGTCCGAAGCCGCCGGTGTATGTCAAACGGCATGTCGATGTTTATTCGGACGCCGATGAAGCGGGTGGCGACGAGGCGGGTCGGAGTCGTTCCGAGGATGCACGATTGACTGTGCTGTGCCGAAGTCTGACGCAGGTGAAAGCGGCTTTGGAGACTGAAGTTGAGCTTATCTATGCCGATTTTGAATTTATTAAACAGTTCCCCGATGCCGTTGAAGCGGCCCGGAAAGCGGGTAAACGGATCGCGCTTGCGACGCCGCGGATTCATATGCCGGGAGAAAACGGATACCACAACAACATCCTTAAGCTGCAGCCGGATGCGGTGCTTGTTCGTAATACGGGCGCGCTTTACTATTATATGAAGGCTAGGGCAGAGCGGGAAAGCAAAGAGGAGTCCGGCGCTTTTCCGCAGCTGATCGGCGATTTCTCGCTCAACATCGCCAATCACAAAGCAGTCAATTTGTTTATCGATGCGGGCTGCATGAAAGTGACGCCGTCCTATGACTTAAATGTGCAGCAGATGGTCGATCTGCTACGGCGGTCCGATACGTCAAAGCTGGAAATTGTGCTGCATCAACATTTGCCGATGTTTCATACCGAACACTGCGTATACTGCACCTTCCTGAGTGAAGGGACGGATTATACGAATTGCGGACGGCCGTGCGAGGAGCAGCGCGTATCGCTGCAGGACCGGATCGGAATGTCCCACCCGGTACGGGTTGACGAAGGCTGCCGGAATACGGTGTATAATGCCGTCGAGCAGTCAGGCGCGGAATATTTGGCTCATTTCCTTGAGCTCGGCGTTTCTTCCTTCCGGATTGAGTTTCTGGAAGAAACCGCAGAGAACGTAAAGGAAGTGATCGGACTCTACAACGACGCCATTGCCGGCCGGATTAGCGGCACGAAGGTATGGCGGACTTTGAAAGCGACGAATCAGCTCGGCGTAACAAGAGGTCAGCTGGTGAAATAATACATGACGGGAACCCGGAGGAACGATATGCGCGAAGCATTATTTGCAAACTGGAGACACGTGTTTAAATTGGACCCTGAACGGATGATCGACGACGAGGCGCTTGAAGCCGTATGTCTGTCCGGAACGGATGCGGTCATTGTAGGCGGTTCAAGCGGCGTGACGTTCGACAACACCGTCGATCTTCTTTCACGGATCCGGCGGTATGAGGTGTCTTGCGCGCTGGAAGTTTCCACCGAAGAGGGCGTTCCCGGGTTTGATCATTATTTTATTCCTATAGTGCTTAACAGCGGGCGTACGGAATGGATCACGGGGAAGCAGGCGGCGGCGATCGCGCGGTACGGCTCCTTCATTCCTTGGGAGGATACGTTTGCCGAAGGATACCTTATTTTAAATCCGGAAGCTGAAGCGGCGCGGTTAACCGAGGCGCATACGTCATTATCCGCAGAGGAAGCAATCGGATACGTTCGCTTGGCGGACAGGCTGATGCGGCTCCCAATCGTTTATATCGAATACAGCGGCTTTTTCGGGGATATGGAGCTTGTCGGACAAGCTCGCAGCCTGTTGACCGGCGGACGTCTGTTCTATGGGGGCGGAATCGATTCGGCGGAGAAAGCACGACTAGCCGCGGCCGCTGCGGATACGGTGGTTGTCGGCAATGTCGTCTATACGGACCTGGATTCGGCACTGGAAACGGTAAGAGCGGTGAAAGAGGTTTTTTAAGAAGTCAATTTTTCAAATTGACACATAGAGGTCCGTTGACTAGACTGGAAATAGGCGAACAAATGGCGAACAAAGGAGTTCATTATGTTTAATCGAATCGATATCGATCAGGCGGTGCAAAAGCTGAACGATAAGCAGCGTGAAGCGGTTCAGGCGACGGAAGGTCCGCTTCTGATCATGGCCGGCGCAGGCAGCGGCAAGACGCGCGTGCTGACGCACCGAATTGCTTATTTAATCGAGAAGCGGCGGGTAGCGCCCTGGAGCATTCTGGCGATTACTTTTACGAATAAAGCGGCCAGGGAGATGCAGGAGCGGGTAGCCGCGCTGGTCGGACCAGGCGGACAGGATATCTGGGTATCGACGTTCCATTCCATGTGTGTACGGATGCTGCGGAAGGATATCGGCCGGATCGGTTACAGTTCCAGCTTTACGATTTTGGATTCAACCGATCAGTTGTCCGTTATTCGGAATTGTATGAAGGATTTGAATGTCGATACGAAGAAGTTTGACCCGAAAGCCGTTCAGGCGGAAATCGGAGGAGCGAAGAACGAGCTGATAACCCCGGAGCGGTATGAGAAAAAGTCGGGCGATTATTTCCAGCAAATCGTCTCGAAGGTGTATCACGCTTATCAGATAAGGTTAAAAAGCAACAACTCGCTTGATTTTGACGATTTGATCATGACAACCATCAAGCTGTTTAAGGATGTGCCGGAGGTGCTGGAGTTTTATCAGAACAAGTTCCGGTATATTCATGTCGACGAATACCAGGATACGAACCGGGCGCAGTATATGTTATGCCGAATGCTTGCCGACAAACACCACAACATATGCGTCGTCGGCGACAGCGACCAGTCGATTTACCGGTGGCGCGGCGCGGACATTACAAATATTCTTAACTTCGAAGAGGATTATCCGGAGGCGCGCACAATCCTTCTGGAGCAAAATTACCGTTCGACCGCCAATATATTAAATGCGGCCAATGCGGTGATTAGACAAAATGACGGCAGAAAAGATAAGAAGCTGTGGACCGACAGGGGAGAGGGCGCGCCGATTACGGTGTACGTGGCCGATTCAGAGCACGAGGAAGGTTATTTCGTTACGTCGGAAATCCGCAAAAATCACAGCAACGGGAAAAAATATACCGACCACGCGATTCTTTATCGGACGAATGCGCAATCCCGCGTCATTGAGGAAATTCTGATTAAATCGGATATTCCGTATCAGATTGTCGGCGGTATCCGATTCTATGACCGGAAGGAAATCAAGGATCTTCTTGCTTACTTAAGGCTCGTTTCCAATCCGGACGACGACATCAGTCTTATGCGGATCATTAATGTGCCGAAGCGGGGAATCGGCGATACGACGCTGGCCAAGATCGCCGCTGAAGCGGTGATCCGCGGCCAATCGATGTTTGCGGTGTTAAGCGATCTTAACGGGATCGATGTTGCAGGCAAGACAAGGGCGGCGTTAACGGAATTTCGTGAAATGATCGATGCGCTGGCCCGCATGACGGATTATCTGTCGGTTACCGAACTGACGGAGAAAATGCTGGAGATGACCGAATACAAACGTGATCTGGAGCGGGAGAAAACGATTGAATCGAAGTCCCGCCTGGAAAATATCGACGAGTTTCTATCGGTAACGATGGATTTCGAAAACCGCAACGAGGATAAATCGCTGGTTGCCTTTTTGACCGATCTGGCGTTGATCGCCGATATCGATACGATGGGCAAAACGGAGGAAGAGGACAAGCAGCCGGCCGACGCCGTCATCCTGATGACGATGCACAGCGCGAAAGGGCTGGAGTTTCCGGTCGTATTTATTATCGGCATGGAGGAAGGCATTTTTCCGCATAACCGGGCTTTCCTGGACAATGAGGAGCTGGAGGAGGAAAGGCGGCTCGCCTATGTCGGCATTACGCGGGCCGAGCAGCAGCTTTATCTGACATGCGCAAGAATGCGTACATTGTTTGGCCGCACGAGCGCCAACAAGCCGTCGCGCTTCCTTGAGGAGGTGCCGTCCGAGTTGAAGACGGACGCCACTCCAGGCCGCGTAGTCGGCGGATTCGGCAGCGCCGCACGACGCAGCGGCTCCGCCGCGGACCCGGGCGGAGGCTTCGGGTTCCGCGGTGGGAATGGGAGCCGCCCCGGCTCCGCGGGTGCGGCAAGCACCGCCGCGGGCGGAGGCGTTCGCGGCGGCGCGGTGCGTGTCACCACACCGCTGCACGATGCCGCCCGCACGGCGGGCGGCGCGCCCGATTTTGCCGCGGGAGATAAAGTCGCGCACGCTAAGTGGGGCACCGGCACGGTTGTCGCGGTCAAGGGGCAGGGCAACGATATGGAGCTGCAGATTGCGTTCCCGGCGCCCGTCGGCGTAAAACGGTTGTTGGCGGGTTTTGCACCGATTACGAAAGTTTAGCCTCACGGGCACAAAATCGCTGACCATACAGTTTTCATTTTGGGATATCGCAAAGTAATTATGCACGAGGTTAAACCAATTTATTCGAGAGGAAGGTCGCCTTTCATGGAGCAGCAGCTGCTGGCGCGAATGGAAGAACTGACAGCTCAGATCAACCGGTATGATTATCATTACTATACCTTGGACAAGCCGATCATAAGCGATAAGGAATATGACGCGATATATGATGAGCTCTCGGCATTGGAGCGGGAAAGCGGTATCGTTCTGCCCAGTTCCCCGACACTGCGTGTCGGAGGGGAGCTGCTGAAGGGCTTTGAGTCTCATCGTCACCGCGCGCGTCTGTGGAGCCTGGATAAAGCTCAGGACGCGGAAGACCTGCTTTCGTGGAACCAGCGCGTTTTGCGCACCGTCGCCGATTATAATGCAAAACATCCGGATGAAGCCCCGCTGCCAGAGCCCTCATATGCGATCGAACTGAAGTTTGACGGCTTAACGCTCAATCTTACTTATGAGAACGGTCGGCTCGTTCAGGCGGCAACGAGAGGCAACGGCGCGGTCGGAGAGGGAATTTTGCCGCAGGTACGTACGATTCGTTCCATCCCGCTGACGATTCCTTTTACCGACGGAGTTATCGAGGTGCAGGGCGAAGGTATTATGAACTTATCCGTTTTGGAGGCCTATAACCGGACCGCTTCTGAACCGTTAAAGAATGCGCGCAATGCCGCCGCAGGCGCTCTGCGCAATCTGAATCCGAAAACGACAGCGGAACGGAAGCTGAGCGCTTTCTTCTATAATATCGGTTATGCCGAGGGCGTCTCGTTCCGTGATCACCGGGAAATGATGGGGTTTTTGCGGGAGAACGAATTCAAAGTGAATCCGTACATTGTGTATGCCGATACAATAGAACAGGTTCAATTCGAACTGAAGCGGATCGAAGAGATGCGCGGAGATTTAGATTATTTAATTGACGGCGCGGTTGTTAAGCTCGTGGATATGCGGATGCGCGAAGCGCTCGGTTATACGGACAAGTTTCCGCGCTGGGCCGTCGCCTATAAGTTCGAGGCAGAGGAAACGACGACTGTGCTCGAATCGGTGACCTGGGAGGTCGGCCGTACAGGCAAAATCACACCGGTTGCGCGCGTGGAAGCCGTAGAACTGGCCGGCGTGACAGTGCAGAATTGTACGCTGAACAATATCGGCGATATCGAGCGCAAAAATTTGAAATATGCGCTGGGGACGCGGGTATTCATCCGGCGTTCTAATGATGTCATTCCCGAAATTCTCGGTAAGGCCGATGACGTGGAAGGAAGAGCGATCGACTACCCGACCGACTGTCCGGCATGCGGGACGGAATTGGAGCAGCGCGGAGCGCATTTATTCTGCAATAACAAGCTGGAATGCAGGCCGCAGACGATAGGACGTATTACCCATTTTGCGTCGCGCGATGCGATGGATATTGAGACATTCAGTATCATGACGGCCGAGCAGCTGTATTCGGATTGCGAAGTTCGCGACCCTGCGGACCTCTACGAGTTGACATACGACGATCTGATCAAGCTGGAGCGCTTCGGCGATAAGAAGGCGAAGAAGCTGCTGGAAGCGATCGAAAAGTCCAAGGAGCGGGATTTGGCCGCATTCTTGTTTGCGCTTGGCATACCCAATACCGGAAAAGCAACGACCAAAATGCTGGCCGATCATTACCGAAGTCTCGATCCGATTATGTCTGCCGAACCGGAAGAACTCGTGGCGCTTCCCGATGTAGGTTCGATTGTAGCTGAGAGTATATCCGGTTTTTTCCGGGATCCGCTTATTAAAGCTAGCATTGACCGAATGCGGGCGCTCGGTGTAAAAGCTGAAGCGGAGCAGACGGTCATCGTAAGCGAAGACAGTATTTTTAGCGGAAAAACGGTTGTATTGACAGGAACGTTATCCCGGATGAGCCGCGATGAAGCGGCAGGAAAGCTAGCGGCGCTCGGAGCGAAAGTGACAGGCAGTGTATCGAAGAAAACCGATTATGTCATCGCCGGCGAAAATGCGGGTAGCAAACTGACCAAAGCACGCGAGCTCGGAATTCAAGTTATTGAAGATGAAGAAGAGCTGATTCGGTTATTAAAGTAAATCTGTAGAACGAACCGCGCCCGGTGTGGCGGGTGAAGATGGTGTATCGATTCTATATCGATGCCACTTCCCCTTCCAGGCCGGGCTTTTATCATGTCACGCATAAAAGTACGAATCATTTCATTGCAGGGATCCGTTTCAATATATTACCATTGTTTTTTGCTTCTCGATGTGATAAATTATTTCTTGTCGCTTCTGAACCGGGTCGATGCAGAATTGCTCGAAATTAGATGTTTTAAAATAAATGTTGACATCCAGGTTTGAAGCTGTTATTATGATTAACTGTCACGACGAAATGATGTTCGACGAATTGTGACGGCAAGTTCCTTGAAAACTGAACAAATGGATCACGTCGATCCGACAATTTTTTTGTCAGCAACAAAACGTATGAGCTAACAAGCTTATTCATAAACACTTTAGCGCTCATTATCCATCAGCCTTCGGCTGAAAGATAAAGACGCATTTTTATGGAGAGTTTGATCCTGGCTCAGGACGAACGCTGGCGGCGTGCCTAATACATGCAAGTCGAGCGGAGCATCAGAGGTGCTTGCACCTCTGATGCTCAGCGGCGGACGGGTGAGTAACACGTAGGTAACCTGCCTGCAAGACTGGGATAACATCCGGAAACGGATGCTAATACCGGATAAGCGGTTCTGTCGCCTGACGGAACCGGGAAAGGCGGCGCAAGCTGTCACTTGCAGATGGACC